>JAIXUV010000014.1 GCA_027483345.1 Verrucomicrobiales bacterium
CCGATGACCTACAACCGGGACATGCAGGAGGACAAGGAGCGCCTGTTCGACTCCATGGACACCGTGCGGTCCTGCGTCCGGCTGATGGCGGCGATGCTCGATCACACCTCGGTGAAGGAGGATGTGTGCCGGGCGGCCGCCGGGGATCCCCAGCTGCTCGCCACGGACCTCGCGGACTACCTCGTCCTGAAGGGCTTGCCTTTCCGGAAGGCCCATCATGCCGTGGGTGCCGTGGTAGGCTTCGCCGAGAAGGAGGGGCGTCCCCTCGACCGCATCACGCTGGCCGAGCTCCAGGGCATCGAGCCCCTCTTCGGCCCGGACGTCCTCGGCCTGTTCGATCTCGACCGGGCGATGGCGCGTCGGGAGCTCCCCGGAGCGCCGGGCCCCAAGGCGGTCGCGGCCGAAGTGCGTCGGTGGTCCCGTCTCCTTTCGACGGAGGCCCAAGCGGCCAGCGGTCCAAATTGACGCCCCAACCCCTCCACCCCAGCCTCCTGCCGTGCTCCGCCAAGCTTGGAAGTCCCGCATCGCCGCCGCCGCCGTCGTTGCCGCCGGCCTGCTGACCGGGTGCGATGAGCGTCCCTGGGTAACCGGCAAGGCCGACCCCAAGGAGGAGGCGAACTTCCGCCAGGCTGAGGCCTACCATCGACTTGGCCAGTACACCAAGGCGGTCGAGTACTTCCAGCGGGCGCTCGACGTGAACCCGCGCAACGCGGACGCGCACCTGGGCCTGGGCCTGATCCATTCCGATCCGACCAAGATCCCCGAGTACGGCTTCGCCTATTACCATCTCAACCGCTACGTGGAGATGGCCCGGGCGACGAACGACCCGATCGTGGTGCCCCTGATCCAGGCCTCGGGCCTGAAGTTGGCGGAGCGCTACGCCAACGCGATCGGCAAGATCCAGACCCAAGGGGAACTGGAGCAACTCAAGCGCGACCGCGCGGAGTTGCTCACGACGGTTTCCAACCTCACGGAGCGCCTCAACCTCGCGAACCTGCGGCTCGGCCTGCCGCTGGTGACCAATCGTTTCGTCGCACCCCGGGTCTACCCGGCTCCCACCGCGCCGGTCCTGCCGACGAATGCGCCGGTGCCCCAACGCCGCGTCGCGATGACCAACCAGTTCCAGTCCCGGCAGGCTTCGACCTCCTCGGAACCGGCGAAGTCGGCCGCGCCCAAAAGCTACAAGGTCCAGCCCAGGGAAACCCTGGCCGCCATCGCCCGGAAGAACGGCGTCACCGTGGCGCAGTTGCAGGCTGCCAATCCGGGCGTGGATGCCCGGAAGCTCAAGGTCGGCCAGGAGCTCCGCATCCCCTGAACGAGCCACCGCCATCCTCTGGCGCGGAGACGCCCCATCGGAAGCGTCGGGGTTCCGGATGGCTTCTCGTCGGCTCCGCGGCCTTCTGGGTGGTGATGAACGTCCTGCTCTGGGAGGAGGAATACGGTGCGCGCCGTTCCTCGGTTTCCATCCCCCTCTCCGCCGTCTGGGAGAAGGTGCTCACCTCCGCCGACCGCAGCGTCCTGAACATCCGTCGCGACGGCCGCACGATCGGGACGCTCGAATGGACGCCTTCGGTGATCGAGTCGGTGAGGACCAATGATGCGATCGAGATCGAGGGACTCGTCGACCAATCCGAGGGCTACCACATCCAGGCCGTGCTCCGGTTCTTCGGCACGGACCCCGCGCTGGGCCGGCTGCTGGTCCAAGGCGGGGCCGATTTCGCCGGCGACCTGAGCTGGCGCGGGCTCGAGGTGCGGGTCGACCAGCGTCCCAGGGTCTGGACGCTTCGGGCGACTTCGGGAACCGGTGAGGTGGTCCTCGACATGGAGGAGGGCCGGCGACGTGTGGAGCAGCGTTTCCAAACCCAGGATCTCTCCTCGGTGGGCGCCCTGCTCGGTCCGTTGGCCGCATTCCTCCCGGCTCCGGGACCGGCCGGCGGCCCGGGTTCCGGCGGGCTTCCCACCGAGTGGCTCGCCCGCAACCTCCAATGGACCGCCGCGCAGGACTGGATGAAGGTCGGGCGCAGCCGCGTGCGGATCTACAAGGTCACGGGGCGCTTCGGGGGTTCCCTCGAGGCGGTGGCCTACGTCAGCCGTGCCGGCGAGATCCTCAAGGTCCAGCTGCCAGACAACCTCCAACTGGTGAGCGACGCCCTCGCGGGCCTCTGATCCCAACGCCATGATCGAACTCGAGAACCTGGTGAAGCACTTCGGGGAGGTCCGCGCGGTGGATGGCATCACCCTGACCGTCCCCCGGGGCGAATTCTTCGCCGTGCTGGGACCTAACGCCGCGGGGAAGACCACGACCATCAAGATGATCGTGGGCCTGATCAAGCCGACCGCCGGACGGGCCCGTGTGGCCGGCTTCGACATCCAGACGCAACCCCTCGAGGCGCGTGCCCGGCTGAGCTACGTCCCGGATTTCCCGTTCCTCTACGAGAAGCTCACCCCCGCGGAGTTCCTCCGCTTCACCGGTCGGCTCTTCCGCATGGACGACGCCGCGATCCGCAGCGCCTCCGAGGAGTTGATCCCGCGGTTCCACCTCGAATCCTGGCTGAACAAGCCGATCGAGGGGCTCAGCCACGGCACCCGCCAGCGCGTCGCCATCGCCTCCGCCCTGCTCCACGCGCCGGAGGTGTTCGTGATCGACGAACCGATGGTCGGACTCGACCCGCAACACGCCCGGGTGGTGAAGGACATCCTGAAGGAACGCAGCCGCCAGGGCATGACCGTCTTCCTCTCCACCCACCAGGTGAGCGTGGCCGAGGAGATGGCCGACCGCATCGGCATCTTCCATCGCGGGAAGATCGTCGCCGCAGGGACCGCCGCGGAACTGCGCGCACGGGCGGGCACCGACGGCGCCTTGGAATCGGCGTTCCTCGCCATCACCCGGGAAGCGGTCTCCGCGGAGCCCGGCGATCCTGCCTCCGGTAGCTCATCTTCCTAGTCCAACAGCCGGTTGACCGCCGCAGGAGAAGGAACGGTGCCTTCTGCGGTTCAATCCTTCCGCGCGGCCTTGAGCTTCTCCAGACGCTCCCGCACGTACGTTCCGGCACCGGCGGCGAGGGCGTCCGCATACCAGCGCTTGGCTTCCTCGACATGGCCGAGCAGTTCCTCGGCGAGACCGACTTCCGCGAGGAGCGACGCTTCGCGGATTCCGGGTCCGAGACGCGCCCGGATCTCGGCGGACGCCGCTTCCAAGTCTTTGCGGGCCTCGTCGGCGCGGGACATCCCAAGCAGCGCACGACCCCGACGGAGCAGCCAGGAACCCCTCAACCTCGACGACGCCAATTCCGACTCGATCCGCGGAAGCGCCTCGGTCCAGCGTCCGGCGTCGAGCAGGGCGTCGATGCGTTCCACCTCGAGCATCCCGGAACCGGTGGCGGCGATGGCCTCGTCGATGCGCTTCAGCCGCTCTTCGTGACGCCCCATCTCCCGCAGCAGTTGGCTGCGGCTGTGATGCCAATCCACGTTCTCCGGCTGCAGTCGCAGGGCCTCGGTCCAGTTCTCGAGCGCAGGCTCCGACCTGCCCTTGGCCGCCAACAGTCCCGCCTTCATGGCCAACAGCGCGGCCCGTTCGTCGGGTTCGATTGACTTCAATCCCAGGCCGAGCTCCACCGTCGCCAAGGCTTCGTTCGTCTGCCCTTGTCCCTCCTGCACACGGGCCAGCTCACGGCGAAGACCGGGGCGGTCCGACTCCAGGCGGGCGGCGCGCTGGAGGTCGTTGGCCGCCTCCTTCAGACGCCCAAGGACACGGTATTCGATCGCCCGCTGCAGAAGGCGTTCCGCGGATTCGCCGAAGCGGGCGATCTCGACGGTGATCTCCTCGATCTCGGCTTCCGGGCCTTCGTGCGCGAATCCCTTTCCGGAGAGCGCCAGGGACAGAACGAGCGCACCCAGCCGTTGGGGCCAAGGGCGCATGCTAGTCCTCCGCCACCAGTTCCGGGTCGAGCCGGAGATCCTGCGACTCGCCGGCCGCGAGATGGCATTCGATGGCCAGGACGTTGACGCCATCCTTGACCGCCGCACCGACGTTCCTCAGGTCGACATAGACGCGGCCCGAATCCTCCCGGTCCGACACGCCCTGCGCGTTCCGGCCGAAGCTCCGCCCCACTCCCACCCGGGCGACTTCGTGTCCGTTGATGAACGCGACGAAGCCGTCGGAGTAGTCGATCCAGAGACCCATCTCGGTGATGCGGTCCGCCTGCACGACGTTGAATTCCCGACGGATCTGCAACGCACGCGGAGCCGCGGGACCGGAGGCCAGCGGCGTCGCGAACCTTCCCTCGCCATGGCCGAACGGTGCCTTGCCGGTCTTCCAGCCAGCGGAATCGAATCCAGGGCGGGTCCAATCCGATCCACCCGGAAGCGGTCCAGGCCGGAAGCTCCATTCCGCGCCGGCGGCCACGAGCACCCGGGTGTCGAGCGGGGCTTCGTTGGGAACCCGCGGAGATGAGGCCGGCTTCTTGTACTCCGGCGGTTGCCATGGGAGCGAAAGCCGTTGCACGGGAACCTTCCCCGACTTGACCAAGGCGAACGTGTCCCGCTCCGTGCCGTTGAGGTTGATCATCCGTCCGCGGAGCGTGTCGCCGTCCACCTCGACCAGAACCGACCCGTGCTCGACGATCGTCCGCCGCATGATCGGACTGGTCCCGTTGCGGCCCAGCCTCGCGCCGGCGTTGCCGGTCACGACATGAACCACACCGGCGTGCGCGGTCAGACCCGCGCTCTTCCGATAGGCGCCGTCCCCGGCCGGATCGCCGTCGCCGTCGTCGAGCACGAACGTCTCCGCGGTCGTGGCGTTGGTGGAATACGCGCCGTCGATCAGCATCGACCGCTCATAGACGTGGGAATGTCCGGTCAGGACTAGGTCCACGCCACCCGCCTCGAGGATCGGCAGGATGTGATGCCGCATCTCGATCAGGTCCTTCTCCTTGTCGCTGTCGTGGCTTCCTTTGGTGTAGGGCGGATGGTGCCAGAACGCGACCAGCCAGTCGGATTTGGCCTTCTCGAGGTCCGCCTTGAGCCAACGTGCCATGGCGCCGTCCGGCTTGCGGTCGAGGTCGTGGGAATCCAAGCAGATGAAGTGGATGTTCCCGTGGACGAACGAGTAGTAGGCCTCGGTGCCGGAGGCCAAGCCGCCGGACTCGGCACGGGTCGGGACGACGTAGGCGTCATAGTAGGGCCCCACGCCGGTGGTCCCCTTCGAGGTGTGTCCTTCGTGGTTGCCCATCGAGGGCCAGCACACGGTGTTGCGCAACAGGGGCGCGTAGCTCTCGAAGTAGCGGGTCTGGAACTCCACGTCCCGGCCGGTCCCATAGGCCATGTCGCCGACATGGATCCAGAAGTCCAACGGACGCCCGTCGGCCTGGACCGACTCCCGCATCCGGTCGAACACGGCCTTCTGCGCCGACCTGCCCGTGCCGCCGTCGCCAATCACCCAGAAGCGGTACGGACGCCGCGTGCCGGGTTCGGGCTGGGTGCGGAAGCGGTGCTCGGAATCGGCCGGGGTCAGTCGGCGCGTGCCGTCGTAGACCGCGTAGTGGTAGGTGGTGTCCGCCTTGAGGCCCTTGATGCGGGCCTCGTACTGGAAGGTCCCGATCGGCGCGCTGTGGAGCTTGGGCAACCCGAGGTTCCGCGAGGTGCGGAGGGGCTTCCACCGCTCGGGGATCTCCTGCTTGTCGGTCCCGAGCGACGCACGGACGGTGATGTCGGAGGCCGAGACCTCGCCATCCAGGTTGGCAGGATCGGTGCCGAACCGGACCACCGGTTCGACCGTCCCTTCGGTGCGCCAGACGACATGCATCCGGGTCGGCGACGCGGACTGCACGTAGGGCGACCGGGAGAAGGGCGGCTCGGGGTTCGCCGCGAGGCCGGCGAGGGCGAGGGCGAACAGGAAAGGAAGGTTTCTAAGGGACATCGGCTTCAAGGGATCGGGTGGTGGCCTCGCAGTCGGACGCGGCATCGTTTCCGGATCAGCGTCGGGAGGAAAGCCGTTCCCGCAGGAGTCGGAGTCGGTTCTCCCACGATTGCCAGGCGGCATCCCAGTCGGGTCCGACGAGACGCGTCTTGGCGGCGGGAAGCAGTTCGTCGAGCGCGGACAGCTGTTGGCGGGCGGCTTCACGGTCCCCCCAACGGACCAGCTGCTCTGCGAAGTGGAGCCGGTTCTCCGGATGGATCGGATCGAGTTCCACGGCGCGGGCCAGGTGACGGCGCGCCTTCTCACGGGAACCGATGCTGAGCGGCGGGCGCGGGCATTCCGCGAAGAGGATGCCCAACGAACGATCCGGCCCGGCGTGATCCAAGGTCTCGTCCAGCGTCCTCGCCGTCGACCAGGCGACCTCCATCTGGCGGACCAGCTTCAGGGCGCCGAATGTGCGGGTCTGAGCCAGTTGGCCGAGATTCATCCCGAGGTAGTAGTGGAGGGCGGCGTTGGCCGGCGAACGTTCCAGGGCGGAACGACAGACCGCGATCCCCTCCTCCGCCACCGAGGCCTTGGCAGGCCCTTCCGGCAAGGCTTCGGCACGGTCGAAGCAGGTCCGCGCAAACTCGACCACGACGGCCACGTCCTGCCGCTGCTCGCGGAACACCTTTCCGGCGGACTCATAGGCGGCCGTCCGGCGACGCACCTCGGCAGGCGTGAACGAGGCCTCCGCGGCCGCGAGGTCGACGGCGCAGACAGCGGCCCAGAACAGGAATCCGGCGCTAACGGCCGACAGGTTTCCAATGGAACGACGAGCGGGCATGGGCGATTCTCGGCCAGCCGCGTCCTCCGGATCAAGCGACGTTCCGGCGACAGCCATTTTCCCGGACTTGGCTCGGTGCCGGTTCCGTCACAGTCTTTCCCATGCGCCCAAACCGCCTGCTTCCATGCCTGGCCGCGATGTTGATCCCGATGACGGTTCCCGCACTCCGCGCGGATTCCGCCATCCAGGCCGGCGAACTTCTCCAGCACACCCGCGTCCTCGCTTCCGACGAATTCGAGGGTCGAGCGCCCGGAACTCCCGGAGAGGAGAAGACGGTCCAATACCTCTCCGGACAGTTCCAGGCCCTGGGTTTGAAGCCCGCCGGTCCCGGAGGTTCCTGGACCCAGGACGTGCCGATCGTCGGCATCCGGAGCGAGGTGGATTTCCGCTTGGACGGCCAGGCGCTGGGACGTCCGCAGGACTTCGTCGCCTGGTCCCCGGAAACCGGTCCGGTGGTCGAGGTGCCCGAGACCGAAATGGTCTTCGTCGGATACGGCGTGCACGCCCCCGAATACGGTTGGGACGACTTCAAGGGGGTGGATGTGAAGGGGAAGACGGTGGTGATCCTGGTCGGGGATCCGCCGGTCCCAGCGCCGGGTAAGGGCGGCGGCTTGGATCCGGCGATCTTCAAGGGCGAAGCGATGACCTACTACGGCCGCTGGACCTACAAGTTCGAGGAGGCTGGACGTCGCGGCGCGGCCGCCGCGTTGATCATCCATGAGACGAAGCCGGCCGCCTACCCGTGGTTCGTGGTGGTTAACAGCTGGGGGCGGGAACGGTTCGACCTCGCCGACGACACGTCGCCGCGCAGCCGCATCGCCGGCTGGATCAGCCTCGAACGGGCACAGGGACTCCTCGCCGCCAACGGCACCTCCTACGAGGCGATGAAGTCGGCGGCGGTCCGCAAGTCGTTCCGGCCGGTGCCCCTGAAGCAGAAGGCCGCCTACACCTCGCGCCAGGACCGGCGCACCGTGAAATCCCGGAACGTCCTCGGCCTGCTCGAAGGGCGGGACGCGGCGAAGCGGGACGAATGGGTGGTGTACAGTTCCCATTGGGATCACCTCGGACGGGACACCAAGCTCCCCGGGGACGGCATCTACAACGGCGCCGCCGACAACGCCATCGGCGTGGCCGGCCTGCTGGAGTTGGCCGAGCGCTTCGCCCGCGACGGGAAACGTCCACGCCGAAGCCTCCTGTTCGTCAGTGTGACCGCCGAGGAACAGGGACTGCTGGGGTCGGCCTACTACGCGGCCAACCCGGTCCATCCGCTCCAGAGAACGTTGGCCAACATCAACATGGACGGCCTGAACCAGTGGGGCCGCACGCGGGATGTGCGGGTGGTGGGTTTCGGGAGTTCGTCGTTGGAAGACGTCCTGAAGCGGGAAGCCCGCCGGCAGGGACGGGTCACCTTGCCCGAGACCCACCCCGAGCGTGGCACCTTCTACCGCTCCGACCATTTCGAGTTCATGAAGCGCGGAGTCCCCGGACTCTACGCCAAGTCGGGCATCGACTACCGCGACAAGCCAACCGGGTACGGGGAAGGCAAGGTCAACGAGTACATCGACCGCGACTACCACAAGGTCTCCGACGAGGTGAAACCCGACTGGGACCTCAGCGGCGCGGTGGAGGACCTCGAACTGCTGCACGCCGTGGGTTGGCGGATCGCCGAGGACCGTCGCTGGCCGGAATGGCGAAAGGGTGCGGAGTTCCGGGCTGCCCGGATCCAAAGCCTGGCTACCCCCGCAAGCCGTTAACGCCTTGACTTCCGCCGCTTCCTGAAGCCCATTTTCTGCGTGCTGAACTGCAGGCTCACTCCTTCCTTCATTGGTCTCCTCGGTCTCCTGACCGTCGGGTCCAAGGCGGCGGAGTTCATCGATTTCGAGTCGGATACCGCTGCACCCTTTGCGAACGGGTCCTCCAGCGTCGATTCCCCGCTGGTCACCTTCTCGAACCTCTCGCCAGGAAACGGCCTTGAGATCTTTAACAGCGGATTGGGCGATACCATCGGCCAATCTCTGGTGGTGTTTCCGGAGTCGACCGGTGTCACTCTGCAGATGGATTTCAGCGTCCCGATTTACTCGCTGAGCCTGATGTTCGGAAACGACGACCCCGGACTGTTGGTCATGGGCGGCCCCGGGATGGACGATCTGGCGGTGCTGAACCTTTTCGACGGCTTGACGTTGCTCGAGACCATCACCGTCACGCCGAACGCGAACACCACGATGGATCAGACGATCTCGTGGACCCACAGCGGCACCCCGGCCAACCGTGCCGAGTTCTTCTACGGCGACAGCAACGCGAACCCGATCGACCTGATCGAGACCGTGGACAACATCGCGTTTTCGACCACGGTGCCGGAACCGTCCACCTACGCCGCGATCGCCTTCGCCAGTGCGGTAGGTGTCTGGAGCTGGCGTCGACGCAGGAAAGCCTGAAGATCCCCTTTCCTCGACGACGCCACCGGTCCTTCCGGTGGCGTTTTTGTTTCCCTCAGACTCCCGCGGCCTTGCTCCGCCTCCGACGACTCCCGTAACGTTCAACCCCAGAATTCATGAAGGTTTATCTCGATGGACAGCTAGTGGACGAAGCCGATGCCAAGGTGAGCGTCTTTGATCACGGCCTGCTCTATGGCGACGGCGTCTTCGAAGGCATCCGGATGTATCACAACCGGATCTTCAAGCTCCGCGAACACATCGAACGACTCTACTGGTCGGCCAAAGCGATCCTCCTGGAGATCCCGATGTCCCAGGAGG
>JAIXUV010000324.1 GCA_027483345.1 Verrucomicrobiales bacterium
ACCGCCGCGTGCAGGTCGCACCAGAAGTCGCGGCCGTGGCGCGTCCATTCCGCGGTGTGCCGTCGCCAGTGCTCCATGGTCTCTTCGCGATCCATCCATTCCGAAGGGATGTCGTCCCCGAATGTCCCCGAGGCGCCGTCAGGAAACACCAGCCCGGCGGATTTCCGGGACGGCCGGGTCATCGAGAGGATGCGGTTGAAGCCCACCACCTTCCTCAGGGCACGGAAAACGGCTCCGCGGTCGGTGAGGGCCACACGGCCCATCGTTCCCGAAAGCCCCTCCCAACCGCGCGAACGCCCGACGGGCAGATGCGAGACCTGCTCGACGAGCTTGAACTGCCGATAGCCCTGGGCGGCGATCTCCCCCATCAGGGACTCATCGGTGAACTCCACGGACAGGAACGGCGTCGGCCCGGTCTTCCCGAGCGCCTGCACGCACATCACGTCGGCATGCTCGATGTCGATCTTCAGGTAGTGGGGCAATCCGTGTCGGCGCACCACGGCGTCCAACGAATCGGTGGGCACCACGATCCGTTCCACCGGATGCCCGGCCCGCTCGGAAACCGACCGGATGAGCGAACTCCATTCCGAAACCACCGTGTTGACCCAGAAGTCGATCTCCCCCGGCCGATCCGAGATGGCGAGGTTGAGCACGGTCATGCGTCCCGCGGCGATCTCCGCCGAAAAACGGCTCTCCGCGGCGCGGCACAACAACGGATTGGCCTCCACCGCCACGACCCGGAATCCCGCCCGCAGGTAGAACGCGGAGTCATCCCCGTTGTTCATGCCCACGTCGTAGACCAGATCGGAGTGTGCCGGGAGCGGGGTCATGCGGAATTCCGGAACAAGATGAGGCTCCCGCCCGGTGCGACTCCAGCGGATTCAGGTTCCGCCTGGCCAACGCGCCCGGGAACTCCAGGAGCCGCGTCGGCAACCCACAAAGCCGCCACCCGACGTTGAGCACCTCATCGGTTCCGATTCCGGATCTCCCTTTGCGTCTTTGCGGATTTGCGTGAGTCCCGTCCCCGCATTCGCGGATCACGACCGACTAAACCGCCGTCCAGCGCGTGCCGTCGGGAAACACGGAGACCTGCGTGTAGGCGCCGGTCGCGAAATCCAACTCGATGATCTTGGCCCCCTTCCGGACCTTCTCGCCGCCGTAGCCCGAATGGCCGGTCGACCTCCCGTAGACGAGGTCCACGTCCCGTGCGCGCACGAGGTAGTCGTTCGTGTGGTCGTGGCCGCAGAAGCAGGCTCGGATCCGTCCGCCCTCCGCCAGCACCGGCAGGGCCTGCCCCTGCTCCTTCTCGTTGCACACCTCCTCGTTCCACAGACCCGGCGTCTTCCCCAGCGCAAACAGCGACTTCTGCTCGAGCAGCGGGATGTGGAAGAACGCCAGCGCCGGCGCGTCCGGGTTGTCGGCCGGCTTCAACGAGGCCCGGGTCCGCCGCAGCCACTCCGTCTGCCAGGCGGTCAGGCCGAACTGGTTGCTGTTCATGAGGTAGATCCGCCCGGCCGACTTCGATCCGGCCCGGATGTCGATGCGGTAGTCGCCGTGGGTCCCACCCCCGCGGTACAGGCTGTTCGGCGCACTCTCCATCGCGTCGTGGCCCCTCTGGAAGCGGTCGAGCTGGTCGTGGTTGCCCCAGCACATCGCCCACGGAACCCCGAGACGCTCCAGCTTCGGCAACACCCATTCCAGCGAGGCCTGGCCCCGGCCACCGGGGTTGTCGTGCCACAGGTCGCCGGAGCTCACGATGAGGTCCGGCTTGTAGATGCGGACGTATTCCTGCCAGTCCCGCTCGGTCGCCGTGTCGCCGTCGGTGACTGCCAGACCGGACTTCACGCCGCAGAAGTAGTGGTTGTCCGTGATCTGGAGCACGCGGAGCCCGCCCCGCGATCCGACGTCGAGGGTCGCGACCCCGTCGCCCGCACGCGGCTTGCGGCTGCTCCGGCCGATCTCCGGCGGCTTCGGTTCCGCCGCACCGGCCCGGAGGGAGGACGAAGAGGAGGCAACCGCTCCCAACAGCAGCGGGGTGGCACGGACGAATTCGCGGCGCGACAACATGGACCGAGGTTGAACCACCCCGCCCCCAAGACAACCCGGCAATGGGTCGCCACGGAATCGTGGCAATCGACTCCCATTTTCGTCCCCGCCTTGTCAGGTTTTCCCAGCCCGCCTCGGCCCCGTCCCTCGAACGCCATGAGCCCCACCAACTCCCTCCCAGCGGACTCCTCGGACCCGACGGCGCGTTCCGAGGGCCGCTTGGTCGCCATCCTGATCGCACCGTCCGCGTCCGCGGCGATGACCGCCGTCGACGTCGTTGGGGCCGTGGCCGGAGTCGGACTGCTCGGCGACCGCTATGCCAGCGGGGCCGGAACCTTCTCTCCCTCACCCCAGCGGCCCGACTTCGAGGTCACGCTGGTCGAACAGGAGAACCTGGACCATCACACCCGGGAATCCGGCACGGAGTTCAATGCGTCGATGGCCCGACGGAACCTCGTCACCCATGGCATCGACCTGAA
>JAIXUV010000290.1 GCA_027483345.1 Verrucomicrobiales bacterium
CACCTACCTCTATCGCGGCCTGCTGGTCGTCGCGATCGTCCTGTGGGTCTTCTCGAAACGGTGAGCCCATCGACGACCGGACCCGCCGCCGCGCGGCTCCGATGAACACCGGACGACGAGCCTCCCTGTCCGTGTCTCCGTGGACGCTCCGAAGGATTTCCAATGGAGCCAGGATCGGAGATCAGGCACCCTGATGCGCAGAATCCGTGAAATCCGTGTCTCCGCCGACACGAACGTGGCCCCCGGACCCAGCCGTGCCGCTGGAGTAAATCAGGAATCCCGAATCGGGAATCGGGAATCGGGAATCGGGAATTCCGCTCAGTCCTGCAGTGAGTGCTCGTCGAGGAAGATCCACTTCTCGACCTCGATCTTGTGCCGGTTCAGGGCCGAGGCGTACTCGGTCTTCTTCACCAGGCTCGAGGGCGAGTTCATGATCATCTGCACCTTCCCGCTGGGGATGTGGTGCTTGAGCAGGGTGAAGCAGGCGTCGTAGTCGCGGCTGTCGTAGCTGACGCCGAGCTTCCGGTAGGCCTCGTCCGAGGACAACGCGACCCCGCGCTCGGTGAGCATGCGGTCGGTGGCGTGGGCCCCGAAGCCGGCGCCGCGTCCGTCGAAGTAGAGCAGGCAGATCGCGCCGACCCCGTAGTGGACGATCTCGCGGACGGAGTGCTTGAACTTGTCCCGGTTGTCCTTGTTGGTGAGCGGGAACCGGTTGAAGAGCGACTCGCTCTGGAGGCGGATGACCGGCAGGTCGTAGATCTTCGGCTTGCCGTAGGTGAGCACCACGAACTCCTGGCTGGTGACGATGTCGTAGTAGACGTGGACCTTGAACCAGTAGGGCGTGGTGAGCAGCGGGACCAGGGGGTCGCTCGGACGCTCCTTCCGGAAGCGCAGGAACCGCTCGTAGTCGATCTCGACGATGAACCGGTTGTCCCGGATCAGGTAGCAGTCCTTCACCAACGGCGTGGGGCCCAGCATCTGGCGTTCGATGTCCGCCTTGTGCTCCTTGAACTGGGGCTCGGTGAGCAGGATCTCGCTGTTCACCGGCTTCACCGGCAGGAAGTAGCTCGCGGTGTAGACGAAGCGCTGGGCCTCGCTGAAGGCGTGCGGCGCGAACGGCTCCACCGGCTCCGGCGGCTGCATCGACTTCACGTCGGTCTTCGACGGACGGTCGAGCACATGGCCGGAGACGGCCTTGGAGGCGAGGTAGGCGAGGTTGAAGGGGGACGGCTCGAACTCGAGGGGTTCCGCGCGGACGACCCGCAGTCCCTGCGCCTTCATGGCGTTGGTCTTGTCGGGGTTGTTGGTCAACAGGACGAACTTCGCCTTCTTCAACCCCAGCAGGGTCGCGGCGTGCATCACGTCCTCGTAGTCCCGGTAGTCCTTCCTCAGGCCCATCGCGGCGTAGGCCTGGAAGGTGGAGATCTGGTCCTGGCTGGCCTGGACCACCATGCGGTCGCGGGCCTTGGCCACGTAGCCGACGCCGCGTCCCTCCTGCATCAGGTAGAAGAGGATGCCGTGTCCCCGCTTCACGATCACCTCGAGGGCGCCCTCGAGCTGCTGGACGCAGTCGCAGTCGCATCCGCGGAGGGTCTCGCTGGTGACGCAGGAGGAGTGGATCCGGGTGTACAGGTGCCGCGCACCGAGCAGGTCGCCATGGGCGAGGGCGATGATGTAGCCCTTGTGGATCATGTCCTGGAAGACATGGGCCTGGAACATCCCGAACCGCGTCTCGACCGAGCAGGAGGCGAGGAAGAGCGTGGTGCCGTGGAGGGGCCGCTCGTTCACCGTCGCCCGGTCGTCTCCGAAACGGACCCGGGGATCCCCGAGCTTGGCGAGCAACTCGGCGAAGGGCACGGCCGCGGCGGGGCGACGTGCGGAAGTCTGAGGTTTGCGCTTGGCGGTCGGCATGAAGGCAGGGAATAAAACCCGGCCGCTCGGGTTGCAACTTGATTGCCAGTCGTGGCACCCACGCTGCTTCGGAGGTTTCAACCGCCGAAATCGTGCAGCCCAAGCGGAGTCGGCAGCGAATAGAACCAACAGACCTGTCCGCTTTTCATCACCCTGAACAAATGAAGACCCAACACTTCAAGGTCGCCGCCGCGGCAGCGCTTGCGCTGTCGTCCCGGTATGGCGCCGTGGCCCAGACCACGACCAATGCCCTCGAGAAGACCATCATCGAGGGCGTCCCGGTCGAGGAATCGGTCATCCCGACCATCCGCCCGATCAACTCCGTCTATGGCACCGACAGGTCGATCATCGACACCCCCCGCAACGTCACGATCATTTCCCGCGAGCAGCTGGACGCGATCAACATCTTCGACGTCCGGGACTTCTCGAAGCTGACCTCGAGCTCGTACACGCGCTCGAACTTCGGCGCCCCGACCACGCCTGACATCCGCGGCCAGATCGCGGATACGTTCGTGAACGGCATGCGCGTCGGCCTGACGTCCAACGGCAACGGCATGCCGGTGAACTTCAACTCGGTGGAGTCCGTGAACATCGTCAAGGGCCCGGCCTCGGCGGTCTACGGTCCCTCGCAGTACGTCGGCGGCTACATCGACTACCAGACCAAGAAGCCCTACTTCGACTCGTTCCACGGCGAGGTGTCGGCGACGGTCGGCATGTATGAGCAGCGCCGTTGGACGGCGGACGCCGGCGGCCCGGTGAACGACAAGCTCGCCTACCGCATCTCCTATTCCGGCGAGCAGTCCGGCAGCTACTACTACGACGGCTTCCGCCGCACCCAGGCCGGCTACGCGGCCATCACCTGGCTGGCGTCCGACAACTACACCGTCGACTTCAACAACGAGTTCCTCTGGGCGAACTACACCGAGAACTTCGGCATCAACCGCCCGACGCAGAACCTGATCGACAACGGCCTGTACCAGACCGGCATCAACATCAACAACGGTGCCGGCAACCCGCCTTCCGATCCCCAGAACTCGGTGAACGTCACCTCGGGCTTCCCGGTGGTGAACGTGATCCAGACCGGACCGCTCGTCCCCATCAACCGTCGCATCCGCCTGCTCCGTCCTGGGGATGACTCCGAGGGCGTCAGCTACAACGCCCAGGTCATCCAGACGCTGAAGCCGGGCGGCGACTGGGAGTTCGTGAACAACTCCTTCTTCCGGTACGTCCGGCGCGAGACCCTGTCCTCCTACTACTACTCGGAGATCATCGATCCGAGCGTGTCGTTCGAGAACCGCATCGAGGCCCGGTACTCCGGCGATGCGCACTCGATCAACACCGGTGCGTCGGTCCGCTACCAGCAGGTCGAGGCGTACAACGACTTCTTCAACGAGCCGGCCGGCGTGTGGGACATCACCCGCGACCGCAACTTCATCAACATCTACAACGCGAGCTACTTCAACGCGGGCGGTCGCTTCGCTCCCGTTCCGGGTTGGCCGAACCGGTACTACATGCCGGCCAATGGCGACTCCGGCGTGAGCAAGGTCTGGCAGGTCGGGCCCTACTGGCAGCACGACTGGAAGGCGACGGACAAGCTCTCGTTCCTCGCCGGCGTCCGCGAGGACGTCATGTTCGCGGATTACACTGATCCGGCCGGTTGGCTCCCGGGCGACAACACCGTCATCGGGATGTTCAGCGCGAACGTCAGCGCGGTGTACAAGTTCCGTCCGACCCTGACGGGCTACGCGACCTACAACTGGAGCCAGAACCCCGCCGGCGCGGTCGGCAACGGCGGTGGCATCACCACCCAGGGCAACGCGGGCTACACCTCCGGCAGCTTCCACACCGAGGCGGAGCTGTTCGAGGTCGGCACCAAATACGGCTTCCTGGACAACCACGCGTTCTTCAACGTGGCCGTGTTCAACCAGAAGCGCGCGGACGTCAACTCGGTCACCCGTCAGGTGACCGAGATCGACTCCACCGGCTTCGAGGCCGAGCTGAACCTCCAGCCGAACCGGAACTTCTACGTGACCCTCGGCTACTCGTACATCGACGCGATGTCGAGCGCGGCGGGCTTCGACGTGGGCAACACCACCCTGGTGCCCGCGAGCGACCGCTTCTTCTCCGCGCCTCCGGGAGACATCCGCCGCCAGGGCGCGCCGCAGCACCTGTTCAACCTGCTCACCACCTACAAGCTGGACTGCGGCTTCGGCGCCACGGCCAACATCGTGGCGACCGGCGACATCTGGAACAACAACGTGGGCACGATCATCATCCCCGCCCAGTACACCCTCGACGTCACGTTCTTCTACGAGCGCCCGACCTGGGATGCCCGTGTGATGCTGCTCAACGTGACCGACGAGAAGAACTGGGGCGCCCCCAACGGCGTCTACGGCAACGAGTCCATCATCGCGGAACTGCCGTTCCGCCTCGAGGGACGCGTCACGTACAAGTTCTGAGCCGCCCTGTCGGACCCGCTTCAAGGGCGGCAGCCATCGCGATGGTTGCCGCCCTTTTTCGTACCTTCCTCCCGCCCGCCGACCTGACGTCCGAAGCCCGCCGCCTTCATGCCTCCCACCCGTTCCCAGCCCTTCTCCCCGGTGCCGACTTCTCCGGGCTTCCGATGGAAGCCGGTCCCCTGGATCACTGCCGTCCTCGCCGCCGTCGGCTTCACCGCCGGATGCGCCTCCGCGCCGTCCGCCGGCAAGCCCACCGCCGCGGCGCCGATGCCGGTGAAGGTGGTCGTCATCTCCCTCTTCGAGATCGGTGAGGACACCGGCGACCGGCCCGGCGAATTCCAGCTCTGGGTCGAGCGCGAACACCTGACCAACAAGGTCGCCATCCCCGGCACGCACCGTCCGCTCCGCTACCGCGACGACGGCGTGCTCGCGGTCTGCACCGGCGGCGGCATCGCCCGCAGCGCCGCGGTGATCGCCGCCCTCGGCCGGGATGCCCGCTTCGACTTCTCCAAGGCCTACTGGATCACCGCCGGCATCGCCGGCATCGACCCCGCCGACGGCACCCTCGGCTGCGCGGCCTGGGCGGAGTACGTCGTGGACGGCGACCTCGCCCACGAGATCGATCCGCGCGAGGCGCCCCCCGAATGGACCACCGGGTACATCCCGCTCAGCCAGGGAGAGCCGTACGCCCTCCCGAAGAAGACCCGCCTCGGCGAGGTGGTCTTCGCCCTCAACCTGGGCCTGGTCGACTGGGCCTATCGGCTCACGAAGGACGTCCCGCTTCCGGAGAACGAGGTGATGATCCAGAACCGTTCGCGGTACACCGGGCATCCCAATGCGCGGCGGTCCCCGTTCGTCATGAAGGGCGACAACCTCGCCGCCTCGACCTTCTGGCACGGGAAGCTGATGAACCGCTGGGCCAACGACTGGACCCGGTACTGGACCGACGGCAAGGGCAACTACGTCACCACCGCCATGGAGGACAGCGGCACGCTCCAGGCGCTGACCTTCCTGGGCGAGGGCGGCGTGGTGGACACCAACCGCGTGCTGGTCCTGCGAACCGCCAGCAACTTCGACCTCCAACCCCCGGGCAAGACCGCCGTGGAGAACCTCGTCGAGGAGAACAGCGGGAAGTTCTCCGCCTACATCCCCAGCCTCGAGGCCGCCTATGCGGTCGGCTCCAAGGTGGTCCACGAACTCGTCGAACATTGGGACCGCCACTCCAAGACCATCCCCGGATCCCGCCCATGAACTCCCTCGCCCGGCGCTGTGTCGCCCTCTGCGGACTCGGCTTCGCCCTCGCCCTCGGCGCCTTCGCCGCGGGACCCGAGACGCGCTTCGCGCCCAAGGTCGTGGTCGTGACCACCTACGAGATCGGCGCGGACACCGGCGACAAGCCGGGCGAGTTCCAGCTCTGGCACGAGCGGGAGAACCTCACCAACCGCGTCGAGGTGCCCGGCGTGGACCATCCGTTGACCCACGACGGCAAGGCGCTCTGGGGCATGGTCAGCGGCACCACCGTGCGGGCCGCGTTGCAGGTCCAGGCCCTCGGCCTCGACCCGCGCTTCGACCTGAGCCGCACCTATTGGCTCGTCAACGGCATCGCCGGCGTGGATCCGGCGGACGCCTCGGTGGCCAGCGCCGCCTGGGCCAAGTGGGTCGTGGACGGTGACATCGCCTACGAGGTGGATTCGCGGGAGGCCGATCCTTCGTGGCCGTACGCCATCATCCCGGTCGGCAGCAAGAAGCCGAACGAGAAGCCGAAGGTCACAGAATGGGAGCCGGCGCCGATGGCGTGGGAGCTGAACGGCGAGCTGGTGGACTGGGCCTTCGCGCTCACCCGCGACACGGTCATCCCGGAGAACGAGGCGATGAAGCCGCTGCGCGCCGCGTACAAGCGGTTCCCCAACGCGCAGCGTCCGCCGTTCGTGCTGATCGGCGACACCTTCGGCTCCTGCCGCTACTGGCATGGACCGGCGATGACCCGCTGGGCCAACGACTGGGCGCGGCTCCAGACCGGCGGCCGGGCCAACTACGTGATGACCAACATGGAGGACCAGGGCATCGCCCACGCGTTGTCGCGTCTCGCGGCGCAGAAGCGCGTGGACTGGCGGCGCGTCCTCTTCCTCCGCACCGCCAGCATCTACTGCACGCCGCCCGACGCCACCGGCGTCGCCGAGAGCATGCTGGCCGAGTACGAGGGCCTGATCCCCTCGCTCGAGTCCGCCCATCGCGTGGGATCCAAGGTGGTCCACGCGCTGTTGAAGGACTGGGAAACCTTTTCCGCGCAGACACCGAAGCCCTGACCGATTTCCACGATGAACCTCCGACCGTTGCTGAAGTCCCTGCTGACCGCGTTCGTGCTGGCCGCGTCCTCCCCGATCCTGCCGGTGTCGGCCGCGGAGGCCTTCGACGCCCGGTTCGAGGCGATGAAGACGAACCTGTCGAAGTCCGACCTCTTCCGGCTGCTGTACGCGGTGCCGAAGGCCGCGGACCTGCACCACCACGCCGGCGGCTGCTGGCGGATGGAGGACCTGTACCGCGTGGCCACCGACAAGGCGGTCGTCGGCGACGTCCGGTTCTACACGCGCATCAAGGCCGGCACCTGCGCCGGAGACACCAACGCGTGGCGGAAGTTCACCACCATCTCCGCGCTGCAGTGGAACGCCCTCGGGGAATGCGCCCGGGGCGAGTACGCGGCCTTGGATTCGTTGGACGCCGCGACGGCCCGCGAGTGGATGGACTCGCTCCGCCTCGACCGCGCGGGCGAGGGCCGCGACGAGTTCTTCGAGCAGATCTGGCCTCGCCTCGGCGCGGTGGGCCGCAACCCGAAGGTCTTCGCCGAGATGCTCGTGGAGACCATGAAGCGCTACGGCGCGGAGGGCGTGCGCTACATCGAGGCCCAGGCCATCCCGGACCTCTTCGACGCCCCGGACGGCACGGTGCTGGATCCCGAGGAGGGCAACCGCATCGTCGTCGCGCGGCTCGCGAAGCCCGATGCCGTGGCCACCGGCGTGACCGTGCGGTTCCAGTTCGTGGTCCTGCGCTTCACGCCGACCGCGGTGGCCCGTGTGGAACAGGCCTACGACTGGGTCACGCGCCACCGGGACCTGTGGGTCGGCATCAACATGGCCGGACGCGAGGACAACGACAAAGGCCACCCGCGGCGCTTCCTCGACGTGTACCGCCGCATGCGCCTGAAGCATCCCGGCGTCGGGCTCGCGATCCACGCCGGCGAGGTGGACGAGCCGAACTCCCACATGCGGGACACGCTGCTGCTCGGCGCGACCCGCCTCGGCCACGGCAACAACGTCCTGACCGACGACGACCTCGTCCTGCACCTGCGCCACGGCGTCGCCTTCGTTGAGATCAACCTCGTCAGCAACCTCGTGCTCGAATACGTGGACGACTACCGCCAGCACCACTTCGCCGAGATGCTGCGCCTCGGCATCCCGTGCGGGCTCTCCACCGACGACTCCGGCATGTGGGATTCCGGGATGACCGACGAGTACATGACCGCGGTGACCGAATTCAACCTGACCTGGGAGGAACTCGTCCGCTGCGGCCGAGATTCTCTCCGTTGGTCGTTCCTCGACGCGAAGACCAAGGAGCGTCTGCTTGCGGAATACGACCGGGACGTCGCCGCCTTCGAGAAGGCCTGGTCCGGCGACGACTGGAAGGCCCGCCTCGCCGCCGTGAAGCCCGCCGCCTACGGCTTCGCCCGCCGCCGCTGGGGAATCGCATACTGAAACCCAACGGAAGGGATCCTCACGCGGAGCCGCAAAGCCGCGACACCGAAGCCTGACGCCTGACGCCTGAAACCTTCCCCAAGACCATGACCACCTTCGCCGAATCCGACTGGGCCGCCTTGGCGGCGTGCTGGCATCCGGTGGCCTTCGCCGACGAGGTCCGGGAGACGCCCGTGGCGGCGGAACTCCTCGACGAGGCGTTGGTCGTCTACCGCGCCGCCGGGAAGGTGCATGTCGCGCGCGACCTGTGCATCCACCGCGGGGCCGCGCTGTCGAAGGGCTGGGTCGAGGGCGACGAGCTGGTCTGCGCGTACCACGGTTTCCGGTTCGCCGCCGACGGCCGTTGCACGCGGATCCCGGCGATGCCCGAGGTGCCGATCTCGCCGAAGCTCTGCCTGCGGAAGTATCCGGCGGTGGAGCATGCCGGGCTCATCTGGACCTGCCTTGGCGGCGAGGCGGCGCACCCGCTGCCGGACTGGCCGGAGCCGACGGATCCCGGCTACCGCTTCCTCCACCTGCCACCGCAGGTCTGGGACGCCTCGGCGGCGCGGGCCATCGAGAACTTTCTCGATGTCGCGCACTTCTCCTGGATCCACGCCGGCACGTTCGGCAACCGGGATATCCCGGAGGTGATGAAGTACGACGTCGAGCCGACGCCCTCGGGATTCCGGATGGACTACCCGTACCTCGCCGCGAATCCCGCGCATTCGCCGTTGCCGGAGGAGAAGTACATCCAGCGGCAGATGGGCTACCTGCTCACGCTGCCGTTCGCGGCACGCCTGGCGATCGCCTACGAAGGCGGGCGCCGCTACTGCATCTTCGACGCCTGCGCGCCGCTCTCGGCCAAACGGGTGAAGATCTTCTTCTCCGTCGCGATGAACTTCGACCACGAGAAGCCCGCGGACGAGATCCTCGGCTGGGAACGCAAGGTGTTGGCCGAGGACAAGCCGATCGTGGAGTCGCAGCGGCCCGAGGAGCTCCCGTTGGACCTGAGCGAGGAATTCCATCTCCGCTTCGACCGCGCCAGCACCGCGTACCGTCAGGGCCTGGTCCGCATCGGGCTGAAGCCGTAGGCGGGTCGATCCAGGGGGAGCGAGGACCGACCTCACGCAGGAAGCGCAAGGACGCCAACGGGGCACAGGATCCGGGTTCCATCCCCGATCGCCACCTATAGTCCGTTTCGGCGACGCGAATCCAACCGGTTCTCCCCCTTTTCCGGCGGCTTTGCGGCTTTGCGTGCCAATCCCTCCAGCTTCCCTCCGGCTCAGCAGAGGTGTGGTTCCATCCTCGGCAGTCGGGCGTCAGTGAGGGTCAGCGCAACGACTCGAGGAAGGTGTCGAGTCGCTTGGGTGAGACCGGCGTCGCGGTGCCGAGTTCCTGGGCGAAGACGGACACCTTGAACTCCTCCAGCAGCCACCGGAATTCGTCGACCCGGGCCGCCGCGTCGGGCCGCTTGGGCGG
>JAIXUV010000108.1 GCA_027483345.1 Verrucomicrobiales bacterium
AAAACTGATTGGAGGCGAGGGTCGGAATCGAACCGACGAATGCAGCTTTTGCAGAGCCGTGCCTTACCACTTGGCTACCCCGCCGCTCCAGAGCGATCCAATTAACGAGAGGATGGCCCGACCTGCAAGCAGGGTTTTTCTCGGCTGGCCGACGCGCGTGGCCGGTGGCCCGTCGAGGGACGCAGTCGGAACATCGGCCGGCGTCCTGGCCTGCCTCGCTTCGATCGGTCACCCGAGACGACCGGCGACAGACCACGGACCCACGGACAAAAGGCAACCCGCCCTGTGTCCTGCGCGCCTCCGTGGCCAAAAGCAGGCCCTACTGGACGACACGGAACAGCTTCGAGGCGGAGTTGATGGGCAGCGTGGTCGAGAATCCATTAAACACCCGGGTCACCTCGGTCCAAGTGCCGTCACCCAGGGCCGGACGTGCCTGTATCGACAGGCCGCTCGGGAACGAGACCGCATCGCAGTTCAGGAACAGCCGGAACTGCCCGGTACCCGGATCGACTTCCGCCCGAAGCCGGATCGTCGTGTCCCCGGCGGAAATGGGTTGGCCGGGATCTGGATTGTAGAAGACGCGGCTGGGCCAACCGCCGGAGGCGAAGGAGGGTCGGCCCTGGAAGAGCGGGTTGGTGAGCTCCGTCCAGCCGTAGTGGACGCCTCGGCGTCCTTGGAAACGCAGACCGATTAGGCCGGTCGCGCTGATGCTGTCGCCCCAACCCGTGTCGGGTCCAACGACGGCTCCCACGGACAAGGGGCTGGTGATGGCGTTCGTGGGATACCGCGTGGTGATCGCCTGGAAGGAAGCGAAGAGCCCGCCTCCGAACGGGGGCGGCGCTCCGAAGGTGACCCCCTGGAACTCCGCCGTGGCATCGGCGTCCAGGTCCAGGCTCGGACTCGAGGCGAAGGCGTGGACTCCGGAGAACAGGCCCGCCAAGAGCAGGACTCCCAGGATGACGACGCGAGGATGCCGGCTGGTACGCACCGCGGGGATCTTCATGGGTTTGGACGCTGTTGAACCGGCCTCGGGAAGTCAACGGGTCCCACTGGCGACGGGCCGACACGGCCCTGTGCCAACGATGCAGACGGGATCGTCACGCGGAGGCGCGGAGAACGCGGAGGGATGGGAACCCGATCCGAGGAAGACTCTGGAAATCGTCGGTCTTCTCTCCGTGGCCTCCGCGCCTCCGCGTGCACTTCCCCTTGAACGGCGGCAGGACGACGAACTCACGTCGGTTCACTTCAGCAAAACATCCCGAAGGGTCAGTGTCGGTTCTCCGCGTGTCGGTGTGAGATCCGTCTTCGCTCCATCTGAATCGTTCCGACTCAGGGACACCCCCTTTCCGCTTTCGCCGTCGGGCGCCCGGCCGCATCGTCCCGCCCGTCCATGGGCAACACGTTTGGTCACCTGTTCCGCATCACCACCTGGGGCGAATCCCACGGGGGCGGCGTCGGCGTCGTCATCGACGGCTGCCCGCCGCGCGTGCCGCTCACGGAGGCGGACATCCAGCCGGATCTCGACCGCCGTCGGCCCGGCCAGTCGTCGATCACCACGCCGCGCAAGGAGACGGACACGGTGAAGATCCTGTCGGGCACGTTCGAGGGACTGACCACCGGCACGCCGATCTCGATGTGGGTGAAGAACGAGGACTTCCGCTCGGAGGCCTACAACGAGATGTCGGAGAAGTTCCGTCCGAGCCACGCCGACTACACCTACCACGCGAAGTACGGGCATCGGGCGTGGCCCGGGGGCGGACGCACCAGCGCGCGGGAGACCATCGGACGGGTCGCCGCCGGCGCGTTGGCGAAGAAGATCCTCAAGGCCCGCTGGGGCGTGGAGGTGCTCGCGTGCGTGACGCAGGTGCAGCACCTGAAGGCGACGGTCGACGCGGACGCCTTCACGTCGGAGCAGGTGGAGGCGAACATCCTCCGCTGTCCGGACGCGGCGGCCGCGCCGGCGATGATCGAGCTGATCGAGCAGCGGCGCAGCGAGGGCGACAGCGTCGGCGGCATCGTGTTGGGCGTCGCCCGCAACGTCCCGGTCGGCTGGGGCGACCCGGTGTTCGACCGGCTCGAGGCCGACCTGGCGAAGGCGATGTTGTCGCTGCCGGCGACGAAGGGTTTCGAGGTGGGCTCGGGCTTCGAGGGCGTGCTGCTCACCGGTCTGCAGCACAACGACCCGTTCCGCAACGTGGACGGCGAGGTCGTGACGACGTCGAACCGTTCCGGCGGGATCCAAGGGGGCATCTCGAACGGCGCGCCGATCCATTTCCGCGTCGCGTTCAAGCCGGTGGCCACGGTCATGCATGAGCAGGACACCGTGGACGTGCAGTACCGGGACACGACGCTGCGCGGTCGCGGCCGTCACGATCCGTGCGTGCTGCCGCGTGCGGTGCCGATGGTGGAAGCGATGACCGCGCTGGTGTTGCTCGACCACGCGCTGCGTCACGAGGCCCAGTGCCGCTGATCCCAGCCCGTCTGCAGAGGAGCGGAAGGGGCTGCATCCGCTGGAGGAGCATCCGCAGATGACGCCGATGGCCACAGATCCGGAAGGGCTCGGTTCTCGGACATCTGCGGGATTCTGCGTCCTCTGCGGATGAACCCTCGGTGGATCCCGTGCGGAGGATCTGCGGGGCACTTGCGTTGGGGACGGGTCGCGGTTAATCGGTTCGCGACATGAAACGATTCTGGATCCTCCTCAGCCTGCTGCTGCCCACGGCCCTTTCCGGAGCGATCCGGACCCAGACGGTCGAGTATCGGGACGGCGACACGGTCCTCGAGGGATTCGTGGCCTGGGACGACGCCGTCACCGGCAAGCGTCCGGGGATCCTGGTGGTGCACCAGTGGATGGGCCTCACGGACTACGAGCGGAAGCGCTGCGAGATGCTCGCGGGCCTGGGCTACGTGGCGTTCGCGGCGGACATCTACGGCAAGGGCGTGCGTCCGGCCAACCCCGGTGAGGCGGGCGGCGTGGCGGGCAGGTACAAGAACGACCGCCCGGGGCTTCGGGGTCGGGTGAACGCGGGCCTGGAGAAGCTGAAGGCGCTGGAGACCTGCGACGCCTCGAAGACCGCGGCCATCGGCTACTGTTTCGGAGGCACGACCGTCTTGGAGCTGGCGCGGAGCGGAGCCGAGGTGGCGGGTGTGGTGAGCTTCCACGGCGGACTCGGTTCCCCGACCCCGGCGGACGCCTCGAGGATCCGCGGCAAGGTGCTGGCCCTGCATGGCGCCGACGATCCGTTCGTTCCGGCGGCGGAGGTGGCGGGCTTCGAGAAGGAGATGCGCGAAGCCAAGTGCGACTGGCAGCTGGTGGCCTACGGCGGCGCGGTCCACAGCTTCACCCATTGGACCGCCGGCACCGACAACTCGAAGGGCGCGGCCTACAACGAGAAGGCCGACAAGCGTTCCTGGTCGGCGATGAAGGGCTTCTTCGAGGAACTCTTCCGCTGAAGTCCCAAGGACGCGGTCGCGGCCACGCGTCCCTCGCCTGCTCCGTTCATCCATGAGTACCGAGGTGCGCATCCTGGCCGGGTTGGAGACCGAGTTCGGCATCACGCGGGACACGGAGCCGGGCGAGGAGTTGGACGTGGTGGCGGAGTCGATCGCGGTGGTCCGCGCGGCGGCCTGCGGCGGTGCCCGGATGTGCTGGGACTACCGGTGCGAGGATCCGCACCAGGACACGCGGGGATTCCGGGTGGACGCGCTGCGCCAGGACACCGACGAGTCGGGGTACCTCCAGCAGGATGCGCAGCGGCCGCTGACCTTCGCGGAGATCAAGAGCGACCGGGCGTTGACCAACGGAGGGCGCTTCTACAACGACCATGCGCATCCGGAGTACTGCACGCCGGAATGCGCCGGGCCCGAGGACCTGGTGGCGCACGACCGCGCCGGCGAGCGTTGGGTGATGGACGGCGCCCGGCGTCTTGCCGCGGAACGCGGTCGCGCGGTGCGGATCCACAAGAACAACACGGACTACCTCGGACACAGCTACGGGTGCCACGAGAACTACCTCCTGCCTCGGTCGCTCGTCTGGGACGACCTGTGCGCGGGCATCGAGGCCTTCCTGGTCACGCGGTCCGTCTTCTGCGGCGCCGGGAAGTTCGGCGTCGAGGACGAGGACCGGTTCGTCGGACCGGGATTCCAGCTGAGCCAGCGCGCGGACTTCTTCCGGGTCCGCCAGAGCGTGGACACCATGCAGGAGCGTCCGCTGATCAACACGCGGGACGAACCGCATGCGGATCCGACGCGCTGGAGGCGGTTCCATGTGATCCTGGGGGACTCGAACCTCTCCGGCTTCGCGACGCGGTTGAAGGTGGCGTCCACCGCGTTGGTGCTCGAGGCGTTGGTCCGCGATCCGGGACTCGTGCGCGCGCTGCCGCGGCTGGCCGATCCGCTGGCCGCGTTCCGGTCCATCTCGCGCGATCCGACCTTCCGCTGGGAGGTGGCCCTGGAAGGCGGAGGCGCCTCGACGGCGTTGGAAGTCCAGCGTGCCTACCTCGCGGCGGTCGTCGCCCGGGTGGATCCGTCGCGATCGGTCTGGGCGGAGGTGCTGGGCGACTGGGAAGCCGTGCTCGCGGACCTGGCCGCGGATCCGGGCCTCTGTTCCGACCGCCTGGACTGGGTGGCGAAGCGCGCCTTGATCCGGGCCTTCCAGGAGGAGGAAGGGATCGACGACGACGATCCGTGGCTGCGCAGCCTGGACCTCGCCTACTCGCTGTTGGACCCGGCGGACGGGTTGCATGCGGGGCTGGAGGCGTCGGGCTCGATGCGCATGCCGGTGGAGGAACACGCCGTGGAGGCGGCGATGCGTGAGCCGCCGCAGGACACGCGCGCAGCGGTCCGGGGCGCGTGCCTGGAACGGTTCCCGGAGGCGATCCTGGCTGCGCAGTGGGACCACGTGGTGTTGCGGACGCGCCGTGGACCGTTCCGCGTGGACCTGACGGGCCTTTTCGATCCCGCGGCCGTCCGCGAGCGGCTCCGCTGGATCCGAGCCGCGGTGGATCCCGACGCCCTGGCGGTGTCTTGGAATCCGTGAGGATCCAGGCCGCGCATGGACACGGATTCCACGGATTCTTCCGGGGATATGGGTCGGGTCGGGGTCGGGCTCGGCGCGGTCCTGCTCAAGGCCGTCTTCAACGGCCTCGTGATCGTGCAGGCCGATCCGTACCTCTATCCGCTGATCACCAGCGCGATCATCTTCGGCGCCGTGCTGCTGGACGGGTTGCGGCGGAAGCGGTAGGGCGGTCTTCGGTCTTCGTCTTCGGCGGGGAACGCCGGAAGGGGCGGCGATCCTCCGTGGCCCGGAGGCCTCGGCCACGGATGTCGGACAAGGGACCACGAACCGGGTCTCTGTTTCCTCCGGTTCTCCGTGGCGGCTCCCGAGTCGGCGGCAAACGACGCCGGCTTGGAGGAGGCCGCTACTCGGCGCGGAGGGCGACCATGGGGTCCACGCGCGAGGCCCGTCGGGCCGGGATCCAGCAGGCGACCAGCGCGACGAGGGCCAGAAGCAGCGGCACGAGGCCGAAGGTGACCGGATCCATCGGCTCGATCCCGAAGAGCAGGCTCCGCAGGAGCCGGCTGCCGGCCAGCGCGCCGAGCCAGCCCAGGGCGATGCCGGCCGACGTCAGCGCCGCGCCGCGCCGGAGGACCAGGCCCAACAGGCCCGACCGCTGGGATCCGAGGGCGAGCCGGATGCCCAGTTCACGCGTCCGGGCCGTGACGCCGCTGCTCATCACCCCGTAGAGGCCCAGCGCCGCCAACAGCACCGCCGTCCCCGCGAACACCCCGAGCACGGTCACCGTGAACCGCCGTTGCGCCGTCTGTTCCTCGACGATCTGCGTCATCGGCTTCAGCAGGTGCAGGGGCTGGGCGCGGTCCAGCTTCCACACCGCCTGGCGGATCCCCTCGGCCAGGGCCGCCGGATCCCCGCGTCCGCGCACGACGAGGCTCAGCGCCGGGCTTCCCCGCAGCACGCCCTCCTGCTGCCGGAGCGGCACGAAGACCTGCTCGTCCGGCTGCGCCTCCAGCGACGGCCCCTTCGTGTCGGTCACCACCCCGACGATCTCCAGCCACGCCGGCGGTTCGCTGAAGCCGACCTCCACGCGGCGTCCCACCGGATCGCGGTCGCCGAAGAACTTCCGTGCGAACGCCCGGTTCACCACGGCCACCTTCACCGAGTCCTCGCGATCGGCGTCGGTGAACCCACGGCCCTGGACCAACGGCATTCCCATGGTGTTGAAGTACGTCGGCGAGATGCCCTGGTAGCCGGTGCTGGGCGCGTCGCTGACGCGGACGTCCGCCTTCTCCTCCAGCCGGAGGATGTAGCGCGGCCAACCCTGCAACGGCAGGAAGGTCGTGGCCGCGGCCGCCTCCACGCCGGGCGTCGCGGCGAGCCCATGGAGCACCTCCTCCGCGAACTGTTCCCGGCGATGGTCCGCGCCGTAGCGGATCGGCGGCAGTTCCAGGCGCACGGTCATCCGGTGTTCCGGGTCGAAGCCGAGTTCCTGGCGCATCAGCCGGTCGAGGCTGCGCAGGAGGAGCCCCGTCGCGAGCAGCACCGAGAGCGCCGCGCCAACCTGCACCACGACCAGTCCGTGGCGGAGCCAGCCGACGGAGGCGGTCGCCCGGCCGCCGACCTGGCGGAGGGCGCCCAAGGGGTTCACCCGTGACAACTGCCAGGCCGGGAGCAGGCCGAAGAAGAGCCCGGTCAGGACGCAGGCTCCGGCGGTGAAGGCGAGGGCCGTGCCGTTGAGCCGGATCGACTCCAGGCGCGGCAGGCTGGCCGGTGCCATGGCGAGCAACGCGGAGAGGAGACCCTGGGCAAGGAGGAGCCCAACCAGTCCGCCGAGGCCGGTGAGCAGCAGGCCTTCCAGGAGCAGCTGGCGCATCAGCCGGGCGCGATCGGCCCCGAGGGCCGCCCTCACGGAGAGTTCGCCCTGCCGGACCATGCCGCGGGCCAGCGCCAGGCCGGCCACGTTCAGGCACGCCAGCAGCAGCACCATCGCCACCGCCGCCAACAGGGTGAACAGGGTCGGACGCAGCGGACCCGCCACGTCCTCCAGGGCGGGATGCGCGTCGACGTCCCAGCCCGTGAGGACGTCCGGATGTCCGTCCCGCAGGCCGGCGAAGAGCGTCCGCAGCTCCGACCGCGCCTGTTCCGGCGACGCGCCATCGACGAGGCGGCCGAACACCGAAAGGGACTTCAGGTCGCGGTCCTCCTTCTCGAAGGCGGAGAAGACCTTGGGCACCCAGAAGCGCGCCTTGGCCGGCGTCTGGAAACCCGGCGGCAACACGCCGGAGACGACACGTGTCCGGCCGTTGATGAGAATGGGTTTGCCGACCACGTCGGGCCGCCCGCCAAAGGTCTCCATCCACACGCCGTGGCCGATCAGCACGACGCCGTCCTTGCCCGCCTCGAACTGCTCCGATTGGAAGCCGCGTCCGAGGATCGGCGCGACTCCGACGACCTTCAGGAAGTCCTCGGTGACCAGGGCGCCCTGGTGGCGTTCGGGCGTGCCGTCCTCGGGCGCGAGGTTCACCGCGGCGGGGTTCCATCCGGCGAGGGCCTGGAACGACTTCGCATCCCGGCGGAGGTCGAGGAACTGGGCCGGTGCCATCGGGGTTCGGGCGTGTCCCTTGGTGGGATTGCCTTCCCAAAGGCTGAGGACACGGTGGGAATCGGGCCACGGCAGCGGCTGGAGGAGGATGCCGTCGACCACGGTGAACACGGCCGTGTTGGCGCCGATGCCGAGCGCGAGCGTGAGCACCGCCACGAGGGTGAAGCCCGGGGACTTCAGCAGCTGCCGGAGGGTGGATTTCATCGGGTTCGGATTCCGTGGGGACGATCGACCGGCCCGGCGGCGTCGGAAGGCATCGGAGGCGCCAGCAGGGTCCGCGGGCCCGGTCGGAAGGACGGTTGCAGAGCCCATGCCACGGAGGCCTTTCCCATCGATTCCGCATCCCCACGGTGGGATTCAACGACCGAGACCGCTGGGGACTCTCCG
>JAIXUV010000066.1 GCA_027483345.1 Verrucomicrobiales bacterium
CCGTCGTCGGCCAGCTTCCGCAGCCGGGCCTTGCGCGCGGAGACGACGGCGAGTTCGGCCATGGAGAAGAGGCCGTTGGCCAGCAGCAGGACCAGGATCGCGGCGAGTTCGAAGGCGACGGAGTTCATGGGGCGGTTGGGCTCGGACCCTGGGGCGGCAAGGGGCCCTCATCTCTAACCCAGCGGCCAGCGGAGGCAAATGGGGGGAATGGGATGGAGTTTCCAGTTCCCAACCTTGGGTTCCAAGTTGGGGAACAGCGGCAAGGCGGCGAGCAAACGCGGCTTGCAGGACGCGGATACAAACGACGGTCCACCGGCCGCGGACAAGATCCCACTCCGTGTACCCTGTGCCTCCGTGGCAATTCCCCCGGGCTGCGCGCCCGGGGCCATGGCGCTACGCGGCGCGACGGATGGGTTCGTAGAAGGTGTTCCGCTGGACGGGCTCGCGGCCGGCCTCGCGGATGGCCTTCACCAACTCCTTCTCCGCCGTCATCTGCGGCGACTTCGCCCCGGCCATGTGGAAGATGTGCTCCTCGATGATGGTCCCATGCAGGTCGTCGGCGCCGTAGCTCAACGCCACCTGGGCCATCTTCATTCCCATTCCCACCCAGTACGCGGTGACATGGTCGAAGTTGTCGAGGTACAGCCGAGAGACGGCCACGGTCCGCAGCATGTCGAAGCCGCTGGGGGCATGCGTCGCGGGCAGACGGTTGTTGTCGGGCTGGTAGGGCAGCGGGATGAATCCGGTGAAGCCGTGGGTCTCGTCCTGCAGCGCGCGCAGCCGGCGCAGGTGGTCGACGCGGTCATCGAGGCTCTCGACATGGCCGTAGAGCATGGTGCAGGTGCTCCGGCCACCGAGCCGATGCCAGGTGCGGTGGACGTCGAGGTATTCCTCGGCGCTTTCCTTGCCGAGGGCGATGCGGTTGCGGACTTCCTTGCGGAAGATCTCCGCGCCGCCGCCGGTGAGGGATTCGAGGCCGGCCTCCTTCAGCTCGGACAAGGTCTCGGGCACGGACTTCTTCGCCAGCCAGGCGAGGTGGAGGATCTCGATCGCGGTGAAGCACTTCAGCTGCAGCCGCGGATCGAGCGCCTTCAGGGCCCGCAGGAACCCGGTGTAGTAGGAGAAGGGCAGCGAGGGGTGGAGTCCGCCGACGATGTGCAGTTCGGTGATACCGAGTGCGAGGGCCTCACGGGCCTTCTGCACGATCTGGTCCTCGGCGAGCTGGAAGCCGTCGTTGTCGCGCTTCTTGCGGCTGAACGCGCAGAACTGGCAGCTGAGGATGCAGTAGTTGGAGTAGTTGATGTAGCGGTTGACGATGTACGAGGCGCGCAGGCCGTTGCGCCGGCGGTTGGCGAGGTCCGCGAGGGCGCCGAGGGCGTTGAGGTCCTTGGACTCGAACAGACGCAGGGCGTCGGCCTCGTCGAGCCGGACGCCGGCCTCGACCTTCGCATGGAGGTCCTTCAGGGAACTGCGTTGGAGCACGAAATCCACGGCCGGGAATGAACAGCATCCGGTGGACGGGTCAATGGACAACGTCCTGGGGTGGGGTTGAACGGCGAAGGGTTGAAGGGGGCAATGGGGAAATGGGGCTTCGAGGGTCCGCAGCGTGGCAGCCGCGGCCATTTGCGGGGAATCGAGAGCCGGAGATCCGGAATCGCAAATGGCCCGGCGGCTCAGGGCGGTCCGCCGGTGCTGCCGAACTCAGAGCGGTCGCCGTTGCGGATCCAGGCGTTGTGCCCAAACAGGGTGAGCGGGGCGGTGAGCAGGTCGGCCTTCGGGTCGACGAGTTCGCGTGGGGCATGGCCGTTGATGGAGATGCTGGCGGCGACGTGGACGGCGGGATCGCGTCCGTACTCCGCGCGCCAGGCGTCGGCGACCCGCCGGGCGTAGCGGCGCATGAGGAACGGCTGGATGCCGATGTGCATCGTCTTCGAGATGCCGGCGTCGCGGATGAGGTTCCAGCGGATCTCGGGCAGCAACTCGGCACGGTCCACGGGGACCGCCGCGTAGAATGAGGGAAGCAGGTCGGAGACGTCGAGCGCCAGCGGTTCGCAGAGGACGACGGCCGGGGTGGCCTGTGAGGGATCGGCGGGCCAGGCGGTGACGCCGGCGGGTCCGTTTTTCCAGGAGTTGGCGAGCAGCCGGGGCACGGGGACGGGCGGGTTGGAGAACAGGGCCTTGTCCTCGATCTGGAGGAAGACGAGACCCTGGGCCGACTTCGGGCTCAGCGGGAACGGATCGGCCTTGCGCATCACCGGCAGCATCCGGCCGTCGCCGCGCCGGCCGTTGAGCCGGTCGAGGGTGCCGAGGACCTCGTTGGCGTTGTTGAAGCGCATGCCCTGCTGGCGCATCGCCTTGTCGTAGCCTTCGAGGATCCGTGAGAGCGGCACCGTGCGGTTGACGGCCTCCGGCTGGCGGCCGTGGAGTTGGGTCCACAGTTCCGCGATTCGACGGCGTGCGGCGTCCTCGGAATGGTCGGTGACGTTGGTGGACTGGGCATTGTAGACGACACGGTCGCCCATCAGGGGATCGAACAGGACCACCAGTTCGGGTTGTCGGGACCAGTCGATGCGCAGCGGGTCGACCTCCCGGAAGAGGATTCGGTCGGAGCGCCAGGCGGCCCAATCGAAGCGGGCGGAACCGTCGGGCGAGGACTTGGCCAAGGCCGGATCGGAGACGGTGACGACGCAGGGGTCGGTGCGGTAGACCTCGGCCTTGAGGCGCCAGCTCCAGGAGAGCCCCTCGAAGGTGTAACGGGAATCGCCCGGGATGAGGAGGTTCCGTAGGGGGAACACGGACTGGAAGGCGATCCAAACGGCGACCAAGGCCGGCGTGGCACGGCCGAGTGCGATCCAGGTCCGGGCGCCGGGCGCGGGCGGCGTCGGAGAAGAGCGCCAGCCGAGGAGGGCGCCGATGCCGGGCAGGAGGACGGCGCCGGGCAGGGCCCAACGCCATTCGGGCTTGGGCAGGCGGGGCGCGGAGAGCCAACGGCCCAGATGCACGGGCCAGTCGGGGTCGAGGAAGATCGTGGCGGTGGCGACGCCGAGAAGGGGGAACCAGACGATGTCGTTGAAGAGGATGCCGTGGTTGATGCCGTGGAAGACGAAGAGGAGCCCGAAGCCGAGGGTGCGGGTCCGGCGCACGAGCAGGAGCGCGCCGATCGCGAGGTCGAACACGGCACCGGTCCATCCGAGGAAGTGGATGAGCACCGGGGAATGGACCGCGCGGTCGACTTCGGAAGCCCAGGCGTCGGGCAGGAGGGACTTGAGGCGGGCGGCGACCCAGGGTTTTTCGAGGAAGATGCGGACAGGGACCCCTTCGAACAGCCAGTCGTGGTTGAGCTTGGCGAAGCCCGCGTAGAAGTAGGTGACCACCAGCTGGGCGCGCAGGAGGTACACCGGCCAGAAGGGGATTTCCGGTGGGTTCCGGTCGCCGAGGCGGGTGGCGTCCACGCTCCACCGTGCGCCGGCAGGCATCCAGACCATCAGGAAGAGGACGATGAGCTCCAGGTAGTAGTAGCTCATCCAGTAGGTCCGGGTGGACTCCACCGCGTAGAGGTAGCCCCAGGAGAGGAAGGTCAGGAGCGCCGAGACGCGGTATCGGAAGCCGAGGACCATCCCGACCGCGCCGATGCCGAGGAGGATGCCGACACCCTCGATCCATGGGGATGGCAGCAGCGGCAGCCAGCCGAATCCGGGATAGGGCAGGTTGAAGGCGATGTCCTTGCCGGCGTAGTAGACGTCGAGGTGGGACCGGCCTCCGGAGCTTTCGGACGGCAGGAAGAAGGAGATCGCCTCGAGCAGCATCACGAGTCCCACGGCGATGCGGAACGCGGCGAGGGAAAGCCCGCTCACCGGCTGGGCCAGGATGCGTGCCCAAGCCCCGGGAGGCGGGGTTTCGACGGAGGCCGGAAGCGCGTCGGGGGCCGATGGCGGGGTGGCTTGGGCGTTGGGCGCCGTCCCCGGCTTCTTGTTGTCGCGGTGTTGAGGTTTGATGGCGTTGGTTCCTGTGCGGGTCGGAATTGGGGGTGGTCAGCGAAGCGGTTCTGCCGTCAGGCGGACCGATGGCGACCTGGGCTTGGCGAACGTCCGCCCTGAGCGCGAGGGAGCGGGTGGACGGGGATCGAAACGGAGGGAAGAAACCGGCACGTCTTCGAAGCGGCGGAGCCGGCGTCCGCAGGCTGGAAGGACGGAAGAGCGGCGGACAGGCCCGGAGGCCGGAATCCCTTCCGGTTGGGCTGCCGCCGTTGTAAATCCCTGAAAATCAGCCGGTACACGCGCCCGGAAGACCGAGGTCCGGGGTGCCGGTTACACGAATTGAACAAACCGGTGGCATGAACCGGTGGCGGGGGAAACCCAGCGGAACGCCCTCGCGAAATGGGGGAGTCGACCGCGCCTTGTCAGGCGCGGCCACGGACGGGAGAGACGGCGGAAGAGGGTCAGTCCAGCTTGCGCAGCCAGATGTTCCGGTACCGGACGGGATTGCCGTGGTCCTGGAGCATCAGGGGACCGGTGGGGGTCGCACCGCTGAACTTGGCCGAGGTGGTGGCGTCACCCTTGATCGGGATGTGGTCCTGCACGAGCACGCCGTTGTGGAACACGGTGAAGGAACCGGGCGTCACCGATCCGTCGGCCGCGGGCTTTGGCGGATGGAAGACGATGTCGTAGGACTGCCATTCCCCGGGCTTCCGGCTGGCGTTCACCTTGGGGGCGTTGTGTCCGTAGAAGGCCGCGGCCTGGCCGTTGGAGTAGGTCGGGTTGTTCCACGAATCCAGCACCTGGATCTCATAGCGGCCCTGGAAATAGACCCCGCTGTTGCCGCGGCCCTGGCCCTCGCCCTTCACCTCCGCCGGGCTGGCCCACTCGATGTGCAACTGGATCGCGCCGAACTCCTCGCGGGTCAGGATGCTTTTCCCGGCCATCTCGGCGTATCCGTCGACGACCTTCCACTTGGACTCGCCTCCGTCTTCGCTTTTCCACTTGGACAGGTCCTTGCCGTCGAAGAGGACCACGGCGTCCGAAGGCGGCGAGCCGGCGGTGCCGGGCGTGACCATCGGCGGAACGGGGTCGGCTGCGTGGAGGAACAGGGCGGTGGCGGCGAGGGCCAGCATGGACCGGCGCATCGGGAGGCGGGAACGCATCGGGCAAGGATGTACTTGGGAAGGCCGGCTGTCAGGTGGACTTTGGCGGGATGGAGATGTTGGGGAAGTTTTCAGTTTCAAGTTTTCAGTTTTCTGTGGGAGCCAAGGGAGAAGGAGTAGGATTCAGATTGAGGTTGGATCCAGGATTCGGAGCGCGGGATGGGACGCCTGACGAGAAGCGCGGCGGCGGGAGCAAGACCACGAACAACGGGCAACGGGCAACCCGCCACGGACGAAAGACAAAGAACATTCCCCTCCGTGTCCTCCGTGACTCCGTGGCCCATCTCAAGCCGCGGAATGGCGGGATCCGTCCGTTTGAAACGTCACTTTCGGAGAATCCGGCTCGGCGCTAGGGTCGGCGGACGTCCGAATGCCCCCGATCTCTCGAAAGCGCCCCGCCACGGCGGCGGCCCAGGTCCCGACGTCCCCGGCGCCGGCGCAGAGCCCATTTTTGAACCGCGAACTCTCCTGGTTGGAATTCAACCAGCGGGTCCTCGAGGAGGCCCAGGATCCGGGGGTGCCCCTGCTGGAAAGGGTGAAGTTCCTCGGCATCACCCATTCGAACCTCGACGAGTTCTTCGAGGTGCGGGTCGCCGGATTGAAGCAGCAGGTGGAGACCGACAGCGCCGAGGCGGGACCCGACGGGATGTCGCCGGCCCGCTGCCTGCGGGCGGTCTCACGGCGGGTGCGGACGATGATGGGCGACGCCGGCCGATCCTGGAGCGAGCAGCTGCAACCGGCGTTGGAGGCGGCGGGATTCCGGTTCCTACGGCCGGAGACGCTGGACGAGGCGGACCGGCTTTGGCTCGACGGCTATTTCCGCGAGAAGGTGCATCCGGTGCTGACGCCGTTGGCCGTCGATCCGTCGCATCCCTTCCCCCAGCTGCTGAACAAGTCGCTGAACCTGATCACCCGGATCCGGATCGGCAGCGGACGCGACGAGACGCGACGGCTGGCCATCGTGCAGGTCCCGCGGGTGCTGCCGGCGCTGATCCGGCTTCCGCGTCCGGACGGCGAACGCGACCACGTCTTCCTTTCCGACCTGATCGGCATGCACCTGGCCGAGCTGTTCGCGGGGACGGAGCCGGTGGGGCATTGGCTGTTCCGGGTGACCCGGAACAGCGAGCTGTACATCGACGAGGAGGAGGTCTCGAACCTGTTGAAGGCGGTCGAGGCCGAGCTGCACAACCGCCGCAAGGGCGAGGCGGTGCGGCTGGAGATCTCCGCGGGTTGTCCGGAGGACATCCGGGAAGAACTGGTCGCGACGCTCGGGCTCGAATCGCAGGATGTGTACGAGGTGGAAGCGCTGCTGGCGCCGGGCAGGTTGCTGGGAATGCTCGAGGGCGAGCTCCCGCGTGAATTGCTGGATCCTCATTTCATCGCGCCGGTCGCCGCGGCGGCGCGCGGACACCGGGACCTCTTCGAGGCCATCCGTGAGGGGGACATGCTCCTCCACCACCCCTTCGAGACGTTCGACACGGTGGTGCGGTTCCTCCAGCAGGCGGCGGAGGATCCGCGGGTGCTCGCCATCAAGCAGACCCTCTACCGCACCGGCGGCGACCGGCGGATCGTCGGTGCGCTGATGGACGCGGTGAAGAACGGCAAGCAGGTCACCGCGGTGGTCGAGCTCAAGGCGCGGTTCGACGAGGCCAACAACATCGCGTGGTCGCGTCGGCTCGAGGAGGCCGGCGTCCATGTCGTGTACGGGCTCGTCGGGTACAAGATCCACGGGAAGACGTCGCTGGTGGTGCGGAACGACCCGGACGGGATCCGCCGGTACGTCCACCTGGGGACCGGCAACTACAACGCCTCCACGGCACGGTTCTACACCGACGTGGGCCTTCTGACCTGCCGTCCGGAATTCGGCGAGGACGCGACGCACCTGTTCAACATGCTGACCGGCGTGTGCCAGCCGCGGCCGATGCGGAGCCTGGTACTGGCGCCGTTCGACCTGCACGACCACGTGGGCCGGCTGATCGCCCGCGAGCGGGACCTGGCGTGGCGTGGGCTTCCGGGCCGGATCGTCGCCAAGATGAACGCGCTGGTGGACGAGGAGACGATCCGTTCGCTGTACGAGGCGTCTCAGGCCGGCGTCGAGATCGACCTGGTCATCCGTGGCGTGTGCTGCCTCCGACCCGGCGTGCCGGGGCTCAGCGACCGCATCCGCGTCCGGAGCATCGTGGACCGGTTCCTGGAGCACAGCCGTCTCTGGCACTTCGGCAACGCCGGCCAACCCGAGGTGTGGGTGACGAGCGCCGACTGGATGCCGCGGAACTTCTTCAAGCGGATCGAGGTGGCCTTCCCGCTGTTGGACGGACGCATCCGCGACCGCGTGATCCACGAGATCCTCGAGCTGCCGCTGGCCGACAACGTGAAGGCGCGGCTGCTCCAGCCCGACGGATCCTACGTGCGGGCGGCGAGGGGTCCTGGCGTGGAGGTGGTCCGTTCGCAGGAACGGTTCATGGACCTGTCCCGCAGCCCATCCGGAAGCAAGCGCGGACGGACGGACCGGCCGGCGCTCCGGGTGCGACCCTCGCCGGACGAATCGGGACGACGCTGACGGCGTCGGCGGAGGCGGGGACCGCGGTGGGACTTCGGGATTGTGTCGCAGGGCACGGGGCCGGACTTTCCCGCGGTCGGATCCACGAACGGACACCCATGGCCTCCACCCTCGACACTCTTTCCATACCCGCCACGCAGCGGCCCGCGCGGGCACTCCTGGTCGTCCTCCACGGCCTCGGGGACTCGGTGCACGGCTGGGACTGGCTGCCGGGCGCCCTGGACCTGCCCTGGATGGAATACCTCCTGGTGAACGCCCCGGACCCCTATTACGGCGGCTTCTCTTGGTACGACCTGCACGGGGACCAAGGAGTGGGGATACGGCGCAGCCGCGGATTGCTCACCGGGCTGCTTGAGGACCTGGTGGCGCGCGGGAGGGATCCGCGGACGATCGGGCTGCTCGGGTTCTCACAGGGTTGCCTGATGACCTTCGACGCCGGCCTGCGCCTGAAGGCGCCGTTGGGAGCGCTGGTGGGCATCAGCGGCTACATCCACGAGCCGGCCGTCCTGCTCGGTGAGCTGGGACCCGAGGCGAAGAGCGTCCCTGCGCTTTTCACCCACGGGACGCGGGATCCGATCGTCCCGATGCTTCCGGTGCGCGGCCAGGCCGAGCAGCTGAAGTCGGCGGGACTCGACCTGACGTGGCGGGAGTTCGAGAAGGTGCACACGGTGGCCGGCGAACCCGAGGTGGCGGTGATCCGGGAGTTCCTGGTCCGGCATCTGGGTCGTTTGGGCTGAGACGCTTTCCGCGCGCCCGGACTCCACCGGCGGTGTGCGCCGGACCTTGCCCCCATGTCACGAAGCGTCGTCCTCTCCGGCACCGAACGGTGCGAACGGTGCATGCTGCCCCTGAGGTGGTGCGTCTGCGACGCCGTGGAGCCGGTCCATTCCGACCTGCGTGCCGACATCCTGCTGCACACCCGGGAGCAGTGGCGTCCGACCAGCACCGGCAAGCTGATCGAGCGGGCGCTGGCGGGAGCGAGGACGCACATCCACAGCCGCACTGAGCCGATCGGGCGTGAGACCCTTGTCGAACCGGGGCGCGCGCTGTGGATCCTGCATCCGAGGGGCGCGATGATCCCGGCGGAACAGCTGGCGGTCACTGATCCGGCGGGGGTGCAGGTGCTGTTGATCGACGGGAGCTGGGGCGAGGCCTCACGGGTGGTGACCGCCGTGGAGCACTGGGGTCGCCTGGTCCGGCTGCCGCTGGCCGGGGAGAGCCGCTACTGGCTGCGGGAACAGCAGGGCGAGGGCAACCTCTCGACCGTGGAGACGCTGATCGGCCTGCTGGAACTGATGGGCAGGCGGGAGGAGGCGGGGAAGCTGCGCCTGCATTTCGAGCTGCACGTCTATGCGGCGCTCCGTTCGCGGGGACGGAAGGCCTTGGCCGCGGAGTACCTGTCGGGTTCACCGATCCGGAACGCCCTTCCGACGCTGCTGGAACGGCTGCACGAGCGGCGTCCGAACACCGAGTCGGAGGCCCGGCGCGGGATGGCTCGGGGGGAGCGCTGGGGCCGGATCGCGGGCGGGTCGGCGCGGGAGGCGGCGGAGGAGGACGGACCGCGGGAGGATCAGCCGTAGACGAGGAGCGTCTGGTTGATGGGCTGGATGCGGTGGTGGTTGCGCAGCTTGTCGATGTAGGTCTCGGTGAGCTGCTGTCCCTCGGGGATCAGGAGCAGGCCGCTGGCGGTGTAGATGCCGCGGGCGACGATCATGCCGGGGTGGAGTTCGGAGAGGAGGACCTCGCGTTCCTTGCGCGGGATGGTGGCGGACGGAAGCGCGCGGAGGAACACCCGGACCGCCTCGGGATCGAAGCGCCAGCCGCTGCCGAGACGCACCCGTTCGGAGGCGTCGGCCGAGCTGCCCTGGCATTCCGCGTAACCCACGGCGACGGCCAGCAGGCGGGCCAGCCAGGGGATCTGGTCGCCGGCGAGGCGGTCCGGGTAGCCGCGTCCGTCGAACTGCTCGTGATGTCCGCGGATGATGCGGCCGACGTCCTTGAGGTTGGCGACGAAGTCGGCCAGCTCCTCGCCCATGGCGGGGTGCTGTTCCATGAGGATGCGTTCGGCGTCGGCGAGGGTCGCCGGCTCGTGCTGCCACTTGCGGATCAGGCCACGCGGCACGCCGACGAGGCCGATGTCATGCAGCCAGGCGGCGATCTCAAGCGACTGGCGCTGGTCGTCGGGAAGATGGAGCACCTCGGCCATGGCGCGGCAGAGGGAGAACACGCGACGGGCCTGGGTTCCGAGCGTCGGATAGAAGGTCTGCATGACCTTCAGGCAGAGTTCCACGGAATGGTGGAGGTTCTGCTGGAGGGAGAAGTTCAGCTCGTTGAGCCGCGCGTTCTGGGCCTCCTCGGAGTTGACGCGTTCCTCCAGCTGCCGGTTGAGGGCCACGAGCTGCTCGTTCATGGCGAGCGTGGTGGCCTGGAGGACGGTGTTGCGGGTGATCAGCTCGTGCCGCTGAACCGCGTTCTTGACGGTGGCGAGCAGCTCCTCGCGCAGCCAGGGCTTCACGATGAACCGGTAGATCTCGCCCTTGTTGATGGCGTCGATGACGGTGTCGAGGCTCAGGACGGCGGTGATCAGGATCCGGGTCGCGTCGGGCTGCAGCTGCTTGGCGTGGGCCAGGAAGTCGAGGCCGGTCATGCCCGGCATCTGGAAGTCGGAGATGATGACGGAGAACGCCTCGGTCCGGACGATCTCGAGGGCCTTCTCGGGTGTGGAGCAGGTGACGACGCCGTACTTCTCCCGCCGCAGCGTCTCGCGGAGCGCCACCAGGACGATCTCCTCGTCGTCGACGATGAGGATCCGCTTCAGCGATTCTTCGATGCGTGTTGGGCTGTCGGTCATCGGGCGGCGTCGAACAATTTGCGGAGCTTCTCCCCGAACTCCGCCTCGGGCAAGTCGGGCGGCACCGTCAACGAGGCGTTCCGGATCCACGAGGTGTCCACCTCATCGGCGTTCCGGCCGACGATCTGGAGGATCGATTTCACGGGCGGGCGGCGCTGGCGGACGTCGCGCAGGAGCTGGCCGGTCTTCTCGCCGGGGTCGTTGGAGACCTGAACCAGGACGGCGTCGAACTCGTAGTCGAGGGAGTCCAGGAGTTGGAGGGCATGTTCCTCGCGCGATTCGGTGACCACGAAGTAGCCGCTGCGGCGGAGGAATTCGGTGGTGGTGTCGAGCGGGCGGCCGGGGACGCCGACGAGGAGGATGCTGCGGCGGCGGTGGCCGGAGTCCTCGGACTGGCGTTCCTGCTCGGTGAAGTCGGCCTCGGGCAGCCAGAGCCGGAAGGTGGTGCCGACGCCCTCGGTGGAGTCGACGGAGATGGCCCCGTGGTGCTTCTCGGCGAAGAGGCGGGCGTTGTACAGGCCGAGGCCGGAGCCCTTGTTCACCGGCTTGGTGGTGAAGAACGGGTCGAAGATGTTGCCGAGGTTGCGGGAGGCGATGCCGAGCCCGTTGTCCTCGACGGAGAGGCAGACCGCGGGAAGGCGTGGGAACACCCCCTGGACGTGCGCGAGGACGGGCACCTCGAGGTGCCGGGTGGTGGAGGCCCGGAGACGGCCGCTGTGCGGCATGGCGTCCACGGCGTTCATGGCGAGGTTGAGGAACACCTGCCGCAGCTCCACGGCGTCCACGTAGACCGGCAGCGGCGAGGGGCAGGCCTGGACCTCGAACTGGATGCGGCGCGGCACCACCTTGCGGACCAGTTCCGCGAGGTCGGTGACCTGCTCGTTGAGGTCCGAGTAGGCGTACTCGCCGGGACGTCCCTGGTGCAGGCTCAGCACCCTGCGGACAAGCTGGCTGGCCTGCATGGCGTTGCGCTTGATGAGGTCCATGCCGTTCTGCAGCGGGCCCTCCGCGTCGCCGGGCGGCTCGAGGGTCTCGGCGAGGGCGTGGATGCCCGCGAGGATGTTCCCGAAGTCGTGGGCGAGGCCCATCGTGAGGACGGCGAGGGTGTCGCGCCAGGCGGCGGAGCTGAGCCGGCGTTCGGCGATGGTCTGGCGGGAGACGTCAAGCCAGACGCCCTCGAAGCCGAGCAGCAGTCCACCGTCGCTGCGGAGGGCCTGGCGGTGTTCGAGGACGTAGGCGACCCGGCCGGTGCGGGCATGACGCACGCGGAAGCTGGTGGACATGTTCACGCCGCTCTGGGCGGCGCGGCGGATCTGGTTCTGCACCTCCGCGAGGTCGGCCTCGTGGACGACGTTCCAGAAGGCGTCCGACCGGGTGGTCCATTCCGACAGCGGGATGCCGGTGAGTTCCTCCAGCCGCGGGCTGGCGTAGTGGAAGGACATGTCGGCGCGCTGGCTGAAGATGACCCCGGGCCAGCGGCGCATGAGGTTGTCGAGCTGCGCCTCGGTGCGGAGGAGCCGCAGCCGGAGAGCCCGCGAGGCGTCGTCCGCACCCTGCCCACCCGAGGTGCCGTCCTCCTCCAGGTGCATCCGTGGCGGCAGCGTGGACTCGAGGTGGACGAAGATCGCGTCGGCGGAGCGGGCGGTGTTGACCCGGACCCATCCGGGACGGGGCGGGGTCTCGCCCGGAAGGAGGACGGTGGCGAAGGGGCCACCTTCGCGCAGCCAGGTGGCGAGGATCTCGGACCAGAGCGGGACGCGGGCGCCGAGGACCTCGGCCAACGGGCGGCCGGAAAGGGCCTCCGCGGGTTGGCCGAGCCAGAGGCCGAAGGCGTCGTTGGAACTGCGGATCCGTCCTTCCGGGTCCAGCACCGCCATTCCCGCGGTCAACCATGCCGGACGGTCCGGGTGCACCGGGACGGTGACGGGGTGGTCGTGGGCGGTTTCCATGGGTTCGGTACGGATCGGCTCCCGCTGGAGCGTTTTGGGGAGACTTGTCGAGGGACCGATGGATGGCGAGACGGGAGATGCCGGGAACCGGTTCCCTACGAAACTTTCCCAAGAAGCCGGTTATCTTCCCAAGACGGCAGGCATGAACTCCCCGATGAACCAGGACTGGTTGGATGAGGTGGCCCGTCGGCGACTGACCCCGGAAGAGGCCGCCGAATGGAAGCGGTCCATGGCGTCTCGTCCCCTGGAGGCCCGGCGTCTGGAGGAGGAATTGGGGCTCAACGCCCTGCTCGACGGACTTCCCCGTCCGGAGGCGTCGCCGCGCTTCGCCGAGGGAGTGCTGGCTGCGATCGACCGCGAGGAGGCGCGCCCGGGGCTGCTCGAACGACTCAAGGTTCTCGTCTTTCCCGCCTTCCTCCCGGCGCGCATTGCGGTTCTGGCGACGGCGTGCCTCGCGGTGGCCTTCGGATGGAGCCAATTCGGGGCGATGCGGCATGCGCGGGCCCGGTTCCAGGCGAACCTCGCCCAGGAAGCCGCCGAGGTCTCGTTCGCGGCGGCGGTTCCGGGCGTCTCGGTCTTCGCCGACTATGACGCGGTGCGTCTGTTGAGCACCCCGGTGGCGGCGGACGACATGGACCTGATGGAAGCGCTGCGGAGCGATGCGCCATGAGGACCGTGTCCGCAGCCGTCGCGGCGTGGCTCGCCGCATCCGCGCCGCTGGACCTGCTGACGGCCCAGGAACGCTCGGTCCCGACGGCCGCGACCGGCGTCCCAAAGACCCTGCCGCCACTGCCGGTGGCGGTCTCGCCCACGGCCCGGTTCCGGGAACTGCTGGCGGCGAGCCCGGCTGAACGGGAAGCCCTTCTGGCCCGGAAGTCGCCGACCGCGAGGGCGCTGATCGAGTCCAAGCTGCGCGAGTTCTCGGCCTTGCGTCCGGACGAACGGGAGATCCGCCTACGACTGGCCCAATTGCAGGATTCGCTGCGACCCCTCCTGGCTGCGGGAACCGAAGGCCGGGCCGCGCTGCTTTCCCAGGTGGCCGAGGAGGACCGGCCGTGGATCGAGGAACGTCTGGTCGCCTGGGATGCGCTGCCCGAGGCCGAACGCCGGGACCTGCTTGAGAGCGAACGTCAGCTGTCGCTCTTCGTCCGTCAGACCGAGACCGATCCCAGGCGCCTGGAGACGCTGGTGCATTCGTTGCCCCCGGAGGGCCGGGCGGCCGCGGAGAAGCAGCTTCGGACCTGGCTGTCGCTCACCCCCGCCGAGCGTTCCCGGAAATCCGCGGCGTTCTCCCGGTTCTTCGACCTCAGTCCGAGGGAACGCGAGGCGGCGCTGCGGCAGCTTTCGGGGACGGAACTGCGCCAGATGGAGAGGGCCCTGGTGGACTTCGCGTCGCTCGATGCGGAGATGCGGGAGCGCTGCCTGCGGGGATTCCGGCAGTTCGAGGCGCTTCCCCCGGCGGAACGGGAGCAGTTCCTGCGCAACGCGGAGAAGTGGAAGGCGCTTTCCCCGAACGACCGCGCGGCTTGGCGACGTCTGGTCGGCCGGGCCCTCACGCCACCGACGGTCCCACCGCTGCCCTACCGCGAGACCTCGCTGGTGTCCACGAACCGCGTGCCGTGACCGGATCGGCCGTACTGCGGTGATCCCGCGATGCCCTACGGCTCCGGACGGCCTTCCGGAATCGGCGACGAGGAATTCCAGTGGCGGATCGGGAACCAAGACACTTGGATGTCGCGGAGGATCCGGATCATGAACCCCAACCCATTTCCCGCGCGCCCCGGAGCCGGAGCGGCCCTTGAACAGGCGTGGCGCCACACCGGTCGGCTGCTGTTCCAACCCTTTGACGCCGCACGGTGGTTCGCCATTGGGTTCTGCGCCTGGCTGGCCCAGCTCGGCAGCGGGGGCTTCGGCGGCAATTTCAATCTCCCAGGGCCGGGAGGTGGCGGCGGACGAAACCCGGGGATGAACGATCCGATGCCCTTCATCCGGGAGAACCTCTGGTGGCTCATCCCGGTGTTGATGCTGGTGGTGGTGGTTTCCGTCGCGGTCGGCCTGGTCCTGCTCTGGCTGCAGGCGCGTGGCCAGATGATGTTCGTCGACGCGGTCGCGAAGGGCCGCGCCGAGATCGGCCGTTCGTGGACCGGCTACGCAGCGGAGGCCTGGAGCCTGTTCTGGTTCCGACTGGTCGTCGGACTCGGCGCCCTGATCTCGATCCTGCCGATCGCCGGACTGATCCTGGCGCTGGTGTTGCCGGCGATCGGCCGTCCGGAGCGGTTCCAGCAGGGCCTCTTCGTCCCAGTGATCGCCCTCGCGTTGCTGGTGATCCCGATCGCCCTCTTCTGGGCATTGGTGGGCTTCCTGAACGGCGAGTTCGTGGTCCCCATCTTGTACCGTCAACGCCGTGGCGTGCTGGCCGCCTGGAGAACGTTCCTCCGCCTCGCCTCGGCGCACTTCGGGGAGTTCCTGCTCTTCCTCCTGCTGCGGTTGGTGGTCGGATTCGCCTGCGGCGTGGCGGTCCTCCTCCTCGTGTTGCTCACCTGCTGCCTCGCCGGCTGCCTGCTGATCCTTCCTTACATCGGAACGGTGCTGATGCTGCCGATCCTCGTGCTCGAACGGTCCATGTCCCTGCGCTTCCTCGCCCAGTTCGGACAGGAGCACGACGTGTTCACGCAGCCGGGCTGAATTGGAGCCACTCCAAGAATGCGAGTGGGGGCTCACGCAACGTCGCCAAGGCGCCTAAGGGGACCTGAAGCGGGAGCCGAAACAACCGCCACCGGCAGAAGTCCGGCATGGTTGCCTCAGAGCCGCGGTCTCCTTTCCCGCCCTTCGCGGCTTTGCGGTTTTGAGTGAGGGTCCCTCCCGCATGGGCCCCAGGGGCAACCCCGGCTATTCGCCGTCCTCGGCCAGCTTGCGGTAGAGCGTCGCGAGGCTGACCTCGAGCCTGCGCGCGGCCTCCTCCTTGTCCTGTCCGCAGAGGGCGAGGACATGCTGGATGTAGGCCATCTCCTGGTCGCGGGAGAACCGCTTCAGGCTGACCACCGACTGGGGGAGCGACGGGCCGGACTTGTTGCCTGGTGCGGCGCCTGGGGTGGCCGGGAGCGGGGCGGTTCCGGGGGCGACCGGGGAGTTGCCGATGGGCTCGGCCATCTCGGCGAGCTGGCGCTGCTCGTCCTGTTCCGAACCCGACGCCAGCCCCGCCACGACCGGCGGCAGGTCGCGGACCCGGATCAGGGCGTCGTCGCTCAACACGCAGCCGCGCTCGATGGCGTTCTGGAACTCGCGCACGTTGCCCGGCCATTGGTGCGCGACCAGGGTGTCGACCGCGCGTTGGCTGATCCGGTAGGGACGCCCGCTGCGGGGATGCGTGCGGTCCTTGAGGAAATGCGACACCAGCATGGGGATGTCCTCCTTGCGGTCGCGCAGGGGCGGCAAGTTGATGGCCACCACGTTGAGCCGGTAGTAGAGGTCCTCGCGGAATTTCCCCTCCTTCACCAACGCCTCCAGGTGCTCGTTGGTCGCGGCGAGCACGCGGACGTCGACCGTGGTGGGGAGGTTGTCGCCAACGCGCCGGACCTCCTTCTCCTGGAGCACGCGGAGAAGGCGGCTCTGCAGCTGCGCCGGCATGGTGCCGATCTCGTCGAGGAAGATCGTGCCGCCGTCGGCGTCGTGGAAGAGGCCGTTCTTGTCGTTCACCGCGCCGGTGAACGCGCCCTTGCGATGACCGAAGAGCTCGGACTCAAGCAGGTTCTCCGGCAGGGCGGAGCAGTTGACCGGGATGAACGGACCGGCCTGGCGCCGGGAGTTGAAGTGGAGCGCGCGGGCCACCAGCTCCTTGCCGGTTCCGCTCTCGCCGAGCACGAGCACCGTGGCCTCGGTGTCGGCCACCCGTTCGATCATGCGGAAGACCTCGTGCATGCGCGGGCTGCTGCCGATGAGCTGGCTGAAGCCGTACTTCTTCTTCACCTCCTTGCGCAGATAGGTGTTTTCCGCGACCACGGCCGCGGTGTTCAGCGCCCGGTTCACCCGAAACTTGAGGTCCTCCAGCTTGAACGGCTTCTGCAGGTAGTCGAAGGCCCCCAGGCGCATCGCCTCGACCGCACTGTCCACCGTCCCGAACCCCGTGATCATGATCACCGTCGGCGGAGGGCTCATCGCCCGGGCCTTCTGGATGATCTCGAAGCCGTGGGGCTTGGTGCGGTCGAGGTAGAGATCCGTGATCACCAGGTCGGGCTGCTTGGACGCGAGCGCCTCGACGACCCCGTTCATGTTGGTGAAGGGGAACACCTCGTGGCCTTCCTGGCGGAGCACTTCCGCCACCATCTGGACCATGGTGAGTTCGTCGTCGACGAGGAGGATCTTGGCCATGTCGGGAAGGCTAGCCGGCGGGGACGTCCAGCGGAACCACGAAGCGCACCCACGGCTCGTCCGGCTCGTCCGGCTCAGACGGAACGAAGACCGACCTCATGCAGATACGCAAAGACGCCAAAGGAATGTGGGATTCCGGTTCGAAACTGCGGTCGCCACCCGGGGTAAGGTTCAGCGGCGGGAATCCAATGGCCTTTTCCTTTCCCCAGCGGCTTTGCGGCTTTGCGTACCAATCCCTTCCGCCGCGTTGGCTCAGACCTTGCGGATGTCGACCCACATGGCAGACCGGAACGTCTCCCCGGGGGCCAGGACGAGGATCTCGCGGTCGTCGGGTCGGCTGAAGGCGTTGGGCAACGCCGTCCACGGCTCGATGCAGTAGAAGTCCTCGGAGGTCGTCCGCGACCAAAGCGCGCAGAAGCGGTGTTCCGGGGCCGCCTCCCAGTTCAACACCACCTCGAGCCCGGCCGCGCGGTCCACCAACGCGAACTCCCGCGCCGCCAAGTCGCCAAACTGTATCGTGCCCGCGACCTCCCGGGCCACTGGCACGTCCTGCGCCGGGAAGGGTTCGGTGAAGTAGGCCTCCGAAAGCCCGACCGGGTTGTAGCGGATCCCGCGGGGACAACGCACATGGCAGTCGTCGCGCCGCGAGGCCACGCCGAGCGGCAGACGGAAATAGGGATGGAATCCCGAGCCGAAGGGCATCGGGACATCGGAGCGGTTCGCGATCTCCTGCTCCCAGTGGAGGCGTCCGTCAGCGAGCCGGTAGGTGAGCGCATAACGGAACCGGAAGGGATAGGACTCGAGGGATTCCGCGGACTCGGCCAACTCCATCGTAGCCGAGTCCGCCGAACGGGCCGTGACCGTCCACTTCGAGCGTCGGGCGAAGCCATGCTGGGGCATTGGGAAACGGCGGCCTTCCCACTCGTAGTGGTGTTGCGCCCCGGGAACGTGGCAGAAGCTCACCATCGGGAAGAGCACCGGGTTGCCGGCCCACATCTCCTTCGGATACCGGGCCACCACGGCCTCGTCGTCGCGGAGGGCCTCGACCAGTCCGTGGCCTTCCACCGGACGGGCGTACCGGAGCAGCCAGCCACCGAGTTCCGGGATGACGGTGGCCACGGCGCCTGCGGCGTCCCGGAGCTCGATGCGTTCGCTCATGTCGGATGCGAGCGTGGGCATGGCACTGGAATTTGAACAGCCGCCTGTTGGGGGCCCACGGGACGCGACATCCCGCGGGAAGCGCGCTACGGTGGCCCGACGTGGACGGGCCGAACTCCAATCCGCTCGAACGCTGGCTCTCCTCGCCGGCGGCGCTCGCCCTTTCCGAGCGGCTTCCCGCGTCGGGCGCGCTTTCGCTTGAAGGCGTCGCCCCGGCCGGTTGGGCGTTCGTCGCGGCCCTGCTCCACCGCCTGCGACCGGAACGGACGCTGCTCGTGGTCGTGGACACCCTCCGCACCCAGGAGGTGCTCCACGCCGACCTGACCACCTGCCTCCCGGGCGGCCGGCTCCGGTTCTTCCCCGCCTGGGAGATCCTCCCGCA
>JAIXUV010000243.1 GCA_027483345.1 Verrucomicrobiales bacterium
CCGGCACCACCCACACGAGAAGGCGGGTGGGAACCCCGAAGTGCTGGCCCTCGGATTCGTCGGAGCTGTGGGTCCTGGTGGAACGGGGAGTTGTCGATTCCATGGCCGGATGGATCAGACGTTGATTCCGACCCAGCTGGCGAAGAGGCGGATGATCGTTACGGACAGGCACAGGAGGAAACCTCCCGCGATGGGTGCGAAGGCTTCTGCGAGCTCTCCACGCGAGAAGCGCCAAATTCCGGCGATGATGAGGCCAAGGCCAAGGAGCACGGTCACGATCTGGAGGAAGTCCAGGAACTTGGAGACGATCGGCTCGAAGGGCATTGCGGCGATGAGGAGATAAAGGTGCATGGTTAGGTCTTCCGAATGGTTGTTGAGACACGCGATGAGCGCGTCTGCTGAGGTCATCCCTTGCCGGTGGGCGGCGGGTTGCGGTCCGAGTCCTCTTGGGCCTGCAATTCGAGGAGGAGCTTTCCCGCCTTCTGTCGGGCCCGAAAAAGGGCGTTCTTGATCGTGCCCACGGGCCTGCCGGAGAGGGCACTGATGTTCTGGATGGAGTAGCCCTTGAAGTGGAAATCGGTCAGGAGCTGGCGCTTCTTTGCATCGAGCCGCTCAAAGAGCCATTCGACCAGCTCTGCGGATTGCAGCCGAACACTGGAAGAATCCTCGGCAACAATGCCGTTCCAATAGTCTTCGCCTTCGAAGCGCTCCCGGTTCTGGCGTCGAAAATGGGTCGCCTGCGCATTCAGGGTGCGGGACCAAAGCCGATTCGGAAGGTACTGAAGACTCACCGCGTCGCCGACACAGGGCCGAAGGACGCTCAAGATGGCATCGTGGAACGCGTCCTCAGGGTCGCGGACTCCGTTGGCACGAAGGCGTCCCACGAATTTCGCCTTTTCGGTGAGGTAGATCTCCTCGAGCCGCTCCTGCATGCGCGATTCGTTGCAGCTTTCCGGGCAGGCCGGTGGATAGGTCGGCGAGGGCGTGACGCGAGGCTTCTTGGCCTTGCGACGCTTCGCGGACGTGGCGGTGGAACGCCCCGTGGATTTACGGGTACGGTTCTTCTTCGGACTTTTTGTACTCATCGGGAGGACTCGGTTTGTTGTGCTATCGAGTCCGCCCAGGGCCCTGGAACGGAGTGCCTGAGGCCACACGAGTGGTTCAAGCGGCGGTGAGTCTACATTTCAAAAGTGGTTTCCGAGCCAGAGGTGACTTCACCGACAAACGCGACACGTCGTCTTTTTGCGGGACCGTGCGGGAACTCGACCGATAGGCTCCGGCACATGCCGAAGGGCGGTCCGGACAAGAAGGCAAGCGATAGCGAAAACCCCAACGCCTCGTCGTCCCCAGAGGGTCACACGGAATTCCTCGAGGCCCTCCGCCGAATAGTACGCGAGCTCCAGTTTGGCACATATTCTCCTCTCCGGCCGTCTAGAGAATGCCTCCAACGAATCCGTGAGGGTACTCGTCCCCAGGAACGGACCTTGCGCCGACTGCTCAAGGAGATCTGGGATCCCTTCGCCCCGAAGGCCGCTTCCAATCCTCCTCTGAATCCAAACGTTTGCCCGGCCTTGGAATCGTTTCGGAGCCGGGTGCAAGGTCCATGGAATCGGGAGAACTTCGTGAACTGGTTCGTGGCCGGGTTCGAGAAGGAGCGCGGGGAGAGGACCAAACAAACGCGAAAGAAGAGGAATGCGGCCAAGGGGAACAAGGTCAAGTTCACCCAGGAGCCGACTGGGAAGCGGAACCCGGGTCCGGAGGTGGAGGAGATCCTGTTTCCGGTTCCGAAGGAGGTGACCGACGCGGTCGACGCCTTCGTCCGCGATTCCGGCATCGAGGTTGTGGATGGCCACGCGGTGTTGGCCCCTAAATTCTTCGTCCAGCTAGGTCCCCTCTACCGATACGTGCAAGGCCTCCAGAGTTCTGCCGTGATTCCGAGCTACTTCCAAGGCGCACCGGACATACCTCTCGACCGGTTGTACGTGGAATTGAGTGCGTCGGAGGACCGCCGTCCTGAACTCACCGAGGAGATCGAGAAGCAGGGCGAGGAGCGAAATGCTTGGAGCCGTTCTGATCGGGCAGATACCGACTACTTCGCCCGCTGGGCGAGAATAGACAAGGGAACGCGGATATCGCCCCAGCTCCTCTTGGTGGAAGCGGCGAATCAACCCGCCGTCGTCTTTGGGGATCCTGGAACCGGCAAGTCAACATTGACTCGATTCCTCCACCGATCCGTCGGGCAGGGGATTCTGGTCCCGTCGAAGGGGCTTGGGGTCGTGGCATTGCCCTTCCGGATTGCTCTCCGGGAGTTCGCCGCGAGGACCGATCCAAACGGGGGCTCTATCCTCCACTATGTGGTTCGGCACCAATTGGGGATCGAGGAGCCGAAGTCAGTCATGAATTGGTTGGCCTTCCTGGGGCGTCTCGCTGAGAACCGGAATCCCTCCAGGCTGCTGTTTCTTGTCGACGGCATCGACGAGATCCCCCTCGACTCGGACGAAAATGGCGCGATGAGCCAGTCCTGGGAGGATTTGGCCGCCGTTGCTAGCGTGGTCTTCACCTCGCGTCGGGCCGGCTTCAAGCCGCCCATCCTCCACTACAAGCCGTTCGAACTGGTTCCTCTATCTGACATCTCAATCCAAGAGCTGATCCAAAAATGGTTTTCGACCGTTGGACGCGGGAACGCGGAGCTGATTCAGAGCTTCACCACCTGGGTCTTCGCTGATTCCCGCCGCCATGAAATGGCTGGGAACCCGAGCCTCCTGACCCTGCTGTGCTTCTTGAACCAGAACCGCTCGAAGAACCGTTTCATCCAGGCCCGATCCCGGGCACATCTCTACCATGAGGCGGTCGACAAGCTTAAGCGGGGTGCCAGAAGGGTTGGAGGGGCCGATTTTTCCTGGGCTACCCTTCCGCTCGAGAGCTTCGCCCTCAGCCGGTACTTGGGCACCGGAACCGAGCAGGGGCCGGCGGCCCTCTTCCGAAAGCAGGCCGTGATCGACCATCTGGAACAGTTGGCATTGGTTGGTGAGTTGGGCGGACGACCCCCCGAGTCGGCCTTGGTGGCGTGGTTGGAGATGCGGCTCGTGTTCCAGTGGAACGTCGGCGCGTGGCACCATTTCATCCACCAGACCTTCCTCGAGTACTTCGCGGCGAGGGCCCTCTCGAAAATGCCCCGAGAGGAGGTTCGGCGGCTTCTCGAACTCCATCGGTTCAATCCGTTTTGGCGGGAGGTTTGGCGCTTCTACGCCGGGATGTGCGCCGACCGGGGCGAAGAAGGATTGGAGCGTTTTCGAGACCTAGCGCGATCTGTTGTGGAGCCCGAGGACGTCTTTGGTGAAGTCTTGTTTCAAGTAGCTCCACTCTGCGCTGAAGCCGGCCTTATGGATACTGGCGCAATCCTTGGGTACGACCTCAGGCAGCGATTGTTCGAGATTTCGCGTGCTCGCCACCGCGAAGGGATGGACATCGCCGACTTGGATCCAACAGATGCCGAATTGCGTCTGAGGTATCAGGAATCGAAGACTTTTCGCGATTCCAACCTAGTGTCACGGATTCGGGCGATGGTCGAGCTCGACCCGGCGTACTATTTCAGAATTGCCCGGCGCACCTTGGACGAGTTTACAGCCAAGCCCCCTAATTGTCATTTCCTGTCTGACCGGGTTCGGATCAAAATGCTTTGGGCACTGTTGATCCTCAACTGCATCTGCCATCCCGACGCGCTGGACTATCATCGGGAGCTCCTGCGCCGAGAAGCCTCCTGGAAGCGCCTTCCGGAAGGCTTTCCACTTCTTGGGCCCAATCTGGCAACCGGAAGGAATGAATGCCTCTGCACTACAATAAACGAACTGAATGTCACGTGGCTGAGCCTGGAACAACAGCTGCGAGTACTCCGGTATCTTGTTTGTACTCGGAGTCCTCGGGCGATCCTTTGCATCCGACGCATCGATTCAGCCGCTGGCTCGCTGCCCAGCCGGTGGCCAAAGCTGCACCTCTCTTTCATCGCGGCGTACTGTGAGCTGCAGGATCCGGCGGCGGTACCGATTGCAGCAAGACTGGCGCGCGACCCGAGTTCCTCCCCTTTGCTTATGGGCTGGGTCTGTCGGCGTCTTTCGAGGATTGAAGCGCCGGAGGTTGCGGATCTGTTTGAGATCTGGCTTGGGAAGGACTTCTTGCGCTGGGAAAATCCGTACTACATCTTCTTGATCAAGAAGCTTCAAAAATGGAGGAATCGACCAGTTTGCGTGGAGGTTCACCAAGCCCTCCGCGATCCCAGTACCTCATCGGACCTTAGGGAGGCGCTCTGGAGACTGGTGCTCGCTCGAGAAGGAAAGGAGGGATTGAAGAGTCTCCAAGACAGAATTCTAAAGTTGGCTGGCCAGCGGAACCTGGACAAGTTCGGATTCTACGAGTTGGCAGTGCTGATGAGCATACACGTGCAGGAGCGAAACTCGACCCTCGCCCTCATGGAAAGCTTCGTCGAGACCATCCCAAAGCGCTTCGAATCGGAACGCTCCCACGCTTTGGCTAAGCTTATCTATCTTCACGTTACGCAAGCAGGGTCCGCACGATCGGAGAATTGGCTGCTTCAGGTTGGAATTCCTGCGTTGCGCGATGAGCTGAACCGTTGTTTAGATAAAGATATAGCGATAGGTAATCAATGGTTAGAAAACTGGCTCAACGCTCCTCAGGCTGTTCTCACCGCGCTTGCTGACGTCCTCTTGGAATTCTGGCGGCGAATGGAACCGTCTAGTATAATGAAGTTGTCGGAATCTTTAGGGTCCAATCTCGACCCGAGGCTGGTTGAGATTCCACTTGCCCTCGTGGACTCAGCAACGGGCAGACAGTTGGAATATTGGCTCAAGCTGCTAATTCGGTTCGACCCTTGCTTTCTGATTTGTAGGCGGGACGACCCGCGCCTCCGCAGGGCCATCCAGGAAGCCGCGCAACGGTCGGGGTTGCTTTTCTTCGAAGACCGTCTCTACAGCCCGCACCTTCCCGGCTTCGTCGAGTATTCGAAGGCATGAAGTTGGCCGCAACCGGGCGCCGGCTCCGCCGGGATGAACGGGAAGCAGCGGGACGATTCCCGTCGCTTCCATCATGGCTACCCGACGCGCCCGTTTCCCCGAATCCCGACTCGAGGTTCTCCGCACCCTTCAGGACGAACTGAAATCCAGGGTCTGCGGTCAGGCCATCGTTCTCGA
>JAIXUV010000189.1 GCA_027483345.1 Verrucomicrobiales bacterium
ACCGGAGGGTTCTGAAGGTCGCCTTGGCGGAACTCGAGGTTGTCGAGCCCGTTGCGCTTCGCCTTGCGGGCACCGAAGGCGACCATCTTCTCCGAGTTGTCCACCGCGATGACCCGTCGGCATCGGCGGGCCAAGAGTTCCGCGAGCAACCCCTCGCCCGACCCGAGGTCCGCGACATCCAGCGGGGGCAGCATCCGCAAGAGCAGGTGCCCGAACGCCTGCCAACTCCGCCCCGGTCCGTAGCTCCGGTCGAAACGCCCCGCCACCTGGTTGAAGTAGACCTGCGCCTGCTCCTCCCGACGGGCCAGCACGCGGCGCAGGTTCAATTGGTCCGCCTCCGTCTCCTTCAACTCCTTCGCCCCGCGCATCGCCAACCGCGTGAACTCAAGAGCGTCTCCGTCCGCCAGCGGGTTGAGCCGGTAGAAGGTCCTCTTGCCATCCCTCCGCGACGCCAGCAGCCCGGTCTCCGCCAAAAGGCTCAGGTGCGTCGATACCCGGGACTGCCCCAGGCCCGTGATCTCCTGGATCTCGTTGACCGAAAGCTCCTCCCTTTCGACCAAGGCCATGATCCGAAGTCGGGTCGGATCGGCGAGGGCACGCAGGGATTTGAGGGTCGAAGTCATCGTGACGGCGTGGGTTGCGGACCGCCCTAGTGAACCGCCTGCAATCCACTGGAACAAGCCCACTCCCTCGGGACCCGCCATCCCCTCACAGGCTTCCAAGAGAAAAAGGGGGGTGGGCGCGGGATTCTCACTTTCGAAAACGGCTCCGGCATTGCTGGGCAGACCCACAGCACGCTGTCCGGACCGTCTTGGTTGAACGGGAACGACACGGTGCACAGGCCCGTCACGCGGCGCCTGGATCCCAAACAATCCGTCCCATGAAACGCTCGATGACCCTGCCCCGATGGGGCCGTTTCGGTTCGATCCCGACGGCGCTGATGGCCGCCGCGATCGCGGTCCACGTCTTCGCCCAACAGTCCGATCCGCCACCCCGGGTCGCCCGCCCCACCTTTGAAGGCAATCAGGTGCGGTTCGACTGGAACTCCGGTGGAGACCTGCAGTTGGCGCCCACACCTCAAGGGCCGTGGACCACGGTCTCCGCGCCTTCCGTGCGAACCAGCACCACGAGCCTTCCCGCCCTTGAACAGGGCGCCCAGTTCTTCCGCGTCATGGAACGCGGCATCCCGGGCGAAGCCCAACCGATCATCGAAGGCGACCCCAGGCGACCCGTCCGGATCCGCACCGCGTTCCTCAGGAAGGCCTCTTCGGCCCGCGGCAACGCACTCATGGAGGTGACCCTGCAGCCGGGTCAGACTCCCCCGCGGCAGTTCCCGCTGCTCAACAACGGCGACGTCCTCCAGTTCCGCGACGACGGCACCGCGGGCGACACCACGGCCGACGACGGCGTGTTCACAGCCCCGGTGATGATCGATCTCGACGACTTCACCGGCGCCAACCAGTTCTTCCAGTCGCTGCCGCCCGAGTTCCAGGTGCAAGGCGCCTTCACCGGCCGCGGCCTCGCCGCGGAGCACGGGCTGACCGGATTCGACTCCGGGGCCTTCGACCGCGGTGAACGCGTGCAGGTCTTCCCCTCGCCCTTCGAGGGATTCGGCTCGGGCGCCAACGCCGGCGTCGGCCCGGAGGCCCTCCGCAAGACACTGAGCCGTCAGGCAGGCCTCCCCAAGACCGTCCAGCGACTCTCGCTCACCAACATCGATTGCCGCCCATTCGTCACCACCACCAACGTGTTCGTCCGCTTCGGCGATCCCACGCTGGTGACCAACGTGGACTGCTTTCCGGTGGTGACCTCGACCAACCTCCTCCTGCATCCCGGCAATCCGCGGACTGAGACGGTCGTGGAATGCTTCACGAACCTCGTCCAGACCAACGTGGTCGTGGGCGTGCGGCCCGCCGAGTTCCGCAACGAGGTCTTCTGCCGCACCGTGGTCCTCGACCCCGGCGTCAGCGGCATCTTAACCAACATCTGCACCACCAATCTGGTACCCCGCATCCGTCCGGGATTCGCCACCAACATGGTCGTGACCGAGATGTCCACCGGCATCCCCTGGACCAACGTCGTGGTCTGCACCGACGTCCCGAACGGATCCGGTTCGATCGTCAAGGATCCGACCGCCCCCGGCTTCATCCCGCCGGTCACGATGTGTTTCACGAACATCCTGTTCACCAACGGCATCACCCTCCAGACCAACCTCCATCTCGTGCCCATCGAGGTGGTGGAACTCGTCCCGGAGGTCCACTGCCAGTCCATCCTGCTTCCCGGCAGCGGCCCCATCACGACCAACATCTGCACCACCAACGCCGTGCTGGTCAGCCCGGAGCAACCGATCTTCGAGACCCGCACCTTCCCGCTCGTCCTCTGCAGGACCAACACCCTCGTGATCGACGACTTCCCGGTCTTCACCAATGTCTTCGTCACCAACTTCGTCTGCCGCACGAACATCCTCTCGGTCGGCGATCCCCGGCCCATCTTCGAGGAGGTGCTCATCACCAACCTCGTCTGCTTCACCAACATCACCTTCACCAACATCACGACCGGCGGCGGCATCGTGATCACCAATTCCAACGGTGATCCGGTCGTCTTCACCAACGGCGTGCCCCCGGGCCAGGGCGGACTCAACGAGCGGCCCGCGTTCTGGAACAAGTCGCTCATGATCACCGACCTCTCCGTGGTCGAGGACCCCGCCCGCACCTTCGATCCCTGCACCGGCGCTGGAACCCGCATGGGCGCCTGGACCTTCGGGAAGCTCATGACCGACATCTGCAACCAGCCGGTCACCGGCATCCAGCCCGGCGACTTCGCCCGGCGCTGGGTCCGCAGCTGGCAGAAGAACCAGGAGATCAACTTCGAGACGGTCCACCACCGCGAACCGGAGATCCTCGCCCAGGTGATCAACGACTGGGAAGCCGCCAGCGGCGGTCCGGACCGTCCCCTCGACCTCTCCATCGCCCCGTTCCGCCTGCTGGCGATCGTCAACCGCGTGGACCTGCGCGGTAACCCCGGCTACGGCGTGGTCAACGGCGACGACCCGTGCAATCCGTCGAACGTGGGCGGTGAAGGCCGCTTCGTGTTCTGCCTCATCCCGAACGCCTTCAGCGGCGGTCGCGGCGGCAGCCAACCGCCCTCCGGCTACGGTGGCGGTGGCGGCGGCGGCAACACCAACAACGTCTGCGACGCCTCCCAGTTCACCGTCATCTTCGAATACGGCGTCCCCAAGCGCACCTGCCAGGAGATCAAGGAATACGGAACCGAGTGGTACAACCTGAGCCGGATGTCCTTCGGCCCCGCGTTCAACTCCGCCCTGCAGCACATCACCGAGCAGTTCACCGCGGCCGGCGCCGATCCGTCCCGCAAGCCGAACCAGAGCGCCCTGAGCCAGCTCCGCGCCAACGAGCTGCTCCGCGAGCCCTGGGAGATGCGCGAATGGCGGATCTTCTCCAACGACAGCGACGCCGGATGGCTCCGCCAGGTCACCGCGAAGCAGACCCCTGCGATCGCCCACAACCGCCAGGCCATCGTGGCCGAGTACGTCCTCGCGAATGCCGCGGAGGTCCAGCGCGAGACCCACGTCGTCCCGCTCCAGTGGCGGAGCCCGGGCCGCTCGATGGTCCCGTTCCTCGGCGGTTCCGCCCCGATGGCCACCGAGCAGTTCTTCTGGGACGGCCCCGCGCCGGCCGGATCGAGCCTGCCGGGCGACCTGCGGCACAAGTTCTCGCTGAACACCTGCAACGGCTGCCACGCCGGTGAGACGGGGACGCCCTTCACCCACGTGTTCCCCCGCGTCCCGGGACAGGAAGCCCGCCTAAGCGACTTCCTCACCGGCGCCAACATGCCGAAGATCGATCCCGCCGACGGACGCACCCAGCGGTGGTTCTCGGACCTGAAACGCCGCGAGGACGACCTCCTGCGCCTGATCACGGAGCCCTGCTTCTTCCAACTGTTCCGCGACCCGGCCCAGTTCATCCACTGATCGTCCGCGGACGACGGCATCCACGGCCTGAGTCGAACGGGCCAACCAGCGCCGGCCCGGCAGGGATCCCCTGCCGGGCCGTTTCCTTGCCACCCGAATACAGCGCAGACGACCCGGCTTTGGCGACAGGGTTGGCGCTTTCCGCAGCTCTGAGGTGATCCCGCCACATCCCGCCTTGTCGGGTCGGACCGGCGCCGGGTAGCGTCGTCAAAACGTCACAACCCAGCTCCCCACACGAATCCCATGAATCCCGGTCTACGGCTGAAACTGTTCCTCATGATGGTGCTCGAGTTCTTCATCTGGGG
>JAIXUV010000030.1 GCA_027483345.1 Verrucomicrobiales bacterium
GCGTCTTGGAAGGGCGGAGGGTCGCTCGCGGCGCAAGTCGCGGGAGGAAAGTCCGAACACCACAGGGCGCGGGGCCGCGTAACCCCGGTTCAGCCGGGGATACACGCGGGAGGTCGTGGCGAAAGCCATGGCCGACAGACAGTGCCACAGAGAAGATACCGCCTGGGCCGCAAGGTCCGGGTAAGGGTGAAAAGGCGGTTTAAGAGACCACCGCCCGCAACGTAAGAAGCGGGGCATGGAAAACCTCCCCGGGTGCAAGACCAAATAGGGAACCCTTGGCGCGGCCCGCGTCGATTCCGCGCAAGCGGGACGGGTTCCGGGTATCGGTTGCTCAGACAAATGGCTCTCTCCCTGGCGCAAGCCGGGAAGACAGAATTCGGCTTACAGCCCTTCCAAGACGCTTTCCGTCCGCCGAATCCGGAGTGCCCAGCCACCTGCCACCGCGGGCCACCTTGCTCCGCCGTTCACTCGCGGCTCAGGTCGAACCGCTCGAACACCCCGCCCAGCAGCCACACGGCCACCGCGAATTCGGACAGGAACACCAACAGGCCACCCAAGCCGCCGAGGATCCAGGACGGTTCCGCAGGCAGCGACAGCACCCGGAAGAGGTACACCACCGCGGCAACCAGCAGCGCGGCGGGAAACAGTCCCACCACCAGGACGAAGAAGGATCCCAACGCCACCACGAGGCGTTGCCCCATCACCTCGATTCCCATCGGTCCCTCCTTCCCGGTCTGGACCCACGCCGGGAACAACAGCACCAGGGCGTTCGGGATCACCAGCGACATCAGGTTGAATCCCGGCAGCAGCAGCCCCACCGAGAGACCGAGGACCAATCTCGCCAGGAAAGGCACGGGGTCGCCGCCGAAACGGTGGCCTTCCGTCGTGCTGACCAGGATCCCGATCATCGCCCACTGCACCGCCGTGAGCAGGAAGGCCGGGCCCACCAACTGCCCAAGCACCACCTGCCAGCCAGGCAAGGGCAGCGCCTTGAGCACGTCCATCGACTCGTAGTCCTGGCGGAAGTCGCCGCGCAGCACCTGAGGACCGACGAAAAGGGACGCACCCAGCGCGATTCCGGTGAACCCGGCGACGAACCAGGTTGGGTTCCATCCTTCCTTCGCGCTGAAATCGCCGGCCAGCCCCCAACCCATCAGGGCGATCCACACCACGATGCCGATCACCAGGCGCTTGTTCAGGCTGGAACCGGTGGCGATCAGGTTCTTCCACACCAACGCCACCGCCGGAAACCCGGTCGGCGCGAGCCGGAACAGGGGCCGCAGCGGACGTCGGGCCTGGGTGGTGAGGGGATTCCGTCCCGAACGCGCCACGGCGACGAGTTCCGCCCGCTTCCGCGCCGCCACCAGGGACGCCTCCTCGAACGACACCTCGGAGGCCAACACCCAGACGTAGTGAAGGCCGAGAACCAAAGCGGCCCCGGGCAGGGCGCGCAGGAAATCGGCAGTCCCCGCGGCGGCCCACGGTCCCAGGATCCAGCGGAACGGGGTCAGCACCACGTGGACGGGGCCCGTGGTCAGTGCCCGCAGTCCCCACTCGCGCCACTGTTCCAAGTCACCCTCGGCGCCCGGGGCCCCTGGGACTCCTCTCCAAGCCCAGTAGCCGAGGATCCCGGCCACGGCTCCCAGGATCGACAGGACCAGCGCCCGGCGCGGCCAAGGCGTGAGCCCGCGGTCCCACAGCCGGGTGAGCACAAAGGAGGCGCCGATTCCGTGCAGGTTCAGCGTGAAGAGCACGAACCACCATCCGATCCATCGGTGGAGCCATCCGCTGCCGCCGGCCCCGCCGATAAGCGTGAAGAGCCCTGAGGTGAAGAGCAGCGGGATCTGGCTCTTGAGCAGCTTGAACTGGATGAGCATGCGCCGGGTCATCGGCGCCGGGAGCAGGAACGCCAGTTCCGTCTCCGTGAACTGCAAGGCCGCCCTCTTCGCCGGGAAGATCCACTCCGTGAGCATCCAGAAGAGCACGCCGACCGCGGCCAGCGACGTGATCAATCCGCCGGCATCGGCGAACCATCCGGATTCCCCGGCACGACCTCCGGTGCGGAAACGCCACAGCAGGGTGTTGCCGAGGTACAACGAAACGTAGGCACCGCCCACCAGCGCCCCGACGAGGTACTTCGGCTGCTTCAGACGACGGAGCCGGACCTTGAGGTTGTTGGCGAACGAAACGAGCTGCAGGTAGGTCAGCGCCTGCACCAGCGGAAGGATCGGGGCGCGCTTCATGTCGGAGGCAGGGGAGGCGGCGCCGCGGGATTCGAACCGGAAGCCGGGGATTCCTCCGCGATCCGCAGGAACACCTCCTCCAGCGTCCCACCCTGCCCCGAGCCGGCGAACAGGGACCGCACCTCGTCGAGCGTCCCGTGGGCCACCTTCCGACCTTCCTTCACCATGAGCACATGCGTGCAGACCTCCTCGAGCAACGGCAGGAGATGCGAGGAAAGCACGATGGCCGCGCCATCCGCGGCGAGCCGGCGGATCGTGTCCTTCATGCGGCGGATCGCGAGCGGGTCCAGGCCGGTCAGGGGCTCATCGAAGAAGATCACCGAAGGCGAATGCAGCAGGCCGCAGGCGATCGCCACCTTCTGCTTCATCCCGCGCGAAAGCTCCGCCGGGAGCTGGTCCGCCTTGGCCGTGAGGTCGAGTTCCGCCAACAGGCCCGGGATCCGTTCCGCTGCGTCCGGGACCTGGTAGAGCCGGCCGGTGAAGAGCAGGTGTTGTCGGACCGTGAGGTACTCGAAGAGGCGGGGTTCGTCGGAGAAGAACGCCAGACGCCCCTTCGCCGAAACCGGATCGGAGGCCACGTCATGGCCGCAGATCCGGATGGAACCCCGTGTGGCCGGGATGATGCCGGCGCAACAGCGGAGAGTGCTGGTCTTGCCGGCCCCATTGGGACCGACCAGCCCCAGCAGCTCGCCTGGCCGGACCGTGAAGGTCAGACCGGAGACGGCGACGAACTCCCCGTAAACCTTGGTCAATCCCTCGACTTCGATCATGACGACCCACGCACCGTGGCACAGGAAGCCCCCTAGGCGAGGCGAAAGAAGTCCGTCATCCGGCGAATTCCCATCGCCTGCGCCACGCCGCTGGACGAGGGTTTCCTCAGCGCTGCCAAACATGAAAACCTGGAACGTCGGAGTCATCGGACACGGCTGGGTCGCCTCGGCCCACATCCCCGCCATCAACGCCACACGCCAGGGTCGCGTCACGGCGATCTTCTCCAACCGGGACCTCGACCCCGCCGTCGCGAGCGCCCGGTATGGCGGCGACATCAAGGTCTACCGCGACCTCGGAGCGATGCTGGCGGACAAGTCGATCGACGCGGTCTCGATCTGCTCCTTCCCCAAGGACCACGCCCGACAGTTCATCGCCGCAATCAAGGCCGGGAAACACGTCATCGTGGAGAAGCCCCTCGCCCTCACGGCCAAGGACCTCGAGGCCATGGCGGCAGCCCTCAAGGCCTCGGACCGCAAGACCTGCGTCTGCTTCGAGGTCCGGTTCTCGGCCCAGTTCCAGTCCATCCACGCGGCCATCCAGGCCGGACTCGTGGGCGAGGTGCATTTCGCGGAGGTCGACTACTTCCACGGCGTCGGACCGTGGTACGGCCAGTTCCGTTGGAGCCACAAGAAGGCGGAGGCGGGAAGCTCCCTGCTCAGCGCCGGGTGCCACGCCATGGACGCGCTGCTGATGGTCATGGGCGGCGAACCGGTCGAGGTCACGTCCTACTCCACCTCCTCCAAGAGCCCGCATTTCGCCCCGTACGACTTCCCCACCACGCAGGTGAGCATCGTGAAGTTCGCCGACGGCCGCGTTGGCAAGACCACCTCCTGTCTCGACTGCCTCCAGCCCTACTACTTCCACACCCACATCGTCGGCAGCGAGGGATCGATCCTCGACAACCGGTTCCACAGCCAGAAGCTCGGCATGCTGGACAAGTCGAAGTGGAGCCAACTGTCGTTCGCCCCCGTGGACTCCGGCGACGTGAAGGACCATCCGTACCAGAACCAGTTCCAGGCCTTCTTCGACGCCCTCGACGCCGGCAAGGAGATGCCGTTCACCGGTTTCCACGACGCGTACCGCAGCCACCGACTGGTGTTCGCCGCCGACAAATCCGCAACCACCGGGAAGCCGGTCAAACTCTGAAGCTTCGGCTCCGGCACCCCGGAGGTTCCACGCCATGACCACGAGTCCCGCATCCCGGAACGGATCGCATCGGTCGGGCTTCACGCTCATCGAACTGCTCGTCGTCATCGCCATCATCGCGATCCTTGCCAGCATGGTCTTCCCGGTCCTCGGCAAGGCCCGGGAGCGGGCGATGATGACGCAGTGTCAGTCCAACCTGCGGCAGTTGATGATCGCGGCCACCTTGTACGAAGAGGATCACAAGGCCTATCCGGTGGCCTGGCCCGACGCCTCGTGGAACGACCCGGCGGGATCGCAGATCTGGTATCGCCAGATGCAGCCCTACCTCGGTCGGAACCCCGCCGTCTCCGGACAGGGCGTGTTCGTCTGTCCTTCCAGCCGCCAGAAGAAGTCGGCCGGCTCCGCCACCATCCAACTCGGCGGCTTCTGGGGATTCCTGACCTACGCGCAGAACTCCCAGATCAACCTGGGCCGACGCGACATCGGGCTGAAGAACGTCGAGGATCCGGCGGGGACGCTGCTCTTCGCCGACACCGACGGCTGGGATGCGGCGTTGTATCCGGACGGCGCCTCCACGGCGAACGTCTGCTACCGACACAACGGCGGCAACGACCGCAGCACCGACACCGAGCGCGGCGTGAGCGGGCCACGGCGCGGGAAATTCCGGGCCCAGGCGGGCTTCATCGATTCGCACGTGGAATCGCTGCGGGCCGCCCCGGCGAGGCTCTTCACGCCGAAGCTCGACTGAGCCACCCATCCGCGAGGGCGAGAGCGCCCGCCGGAACGGAATCCTCGCCCAAGCCCGCGAGCGCCACCAGCGGGCCCGGACGGAAGGAATCCATCACGTACTTCGGAAGTGCCCGCGCCATCGCCTCGCGCAGCGGTTCTCCGACCAGCGAAAGCCCGCCGCCGACAACGACGATGTCCGGGTGGAACAACTGGACGGCATGGGATAGCGCGAAGCCGAGGTCGTCGGCCACCTCCTCCAGGATGCTCAACGCCAACGGATCCCCGGCCCGGGCCGCGGCGCCCAAGTGACGCGCCTCGCCCCCAGCCTGCGACTGAGCCCGCACCGCACGGGCCAGTGGGCCTTCCGCGACCCCGGGGTCCGTCACCGCCGCGCGGATCCGGCCATCGACCGCCCAGCCCGAGCAACGCTGTTCGAGCAGGGTCCCGGACTTGTCGAGGCGGAGGTGTCCGATCTCGGCTTCGCCGGGCTTGGCGCCGTGGTAGAGACGGCCGTCGACCACCATGCCCCCGCCGACGCCGCTGCCCATGTTGATCCAGAAGACGTGCCGATGCCCCTTGCCCGCTCCCAGAAGGGCCTCGCCGAGGGCGGCCACGTTGGCGTCGTTCTCGACCACCACCGGCAGGCCGGAAAGCCCGCGCACCCAGTCGCCCAATGGGAAGTCGTGCCATCCCGCCACCTGATGCGAGCAGCAGATGAGCCCGGTTTCGTGGTCCACGGGTCCGCCGAATCCGATGCCGATCGCCCCGGGCCGATGCCTCGCAACCAATCCCGGAAGCACCGAGGCGATCTGTTCGCGGATACCGGCGCCGCCGCGTTCACGGTCGGCCGCGAGACGATGCCGCTCCAGGAAGGTTCCGTTGCGGTCGCCGGCCACCACCTGGATCTTGGTTCCGCCGATTTCGATGCCGAGGTAGGTCATGTTGATGTCGGTTGCCCGAGACGCCACGGGAGACGTGCAGCGCGGGACGCGGGGAAATACCCCGGTTCCATGGCCGGACTCCACCGGATAGTGCGGCGGCCCTTCCACCCGCTTCCCAGCTTCAGCCCTCCTGCCGGAGGATGCCGAGCGGCGATTCGTCGGTGATTCCGCGGCTGGAGAGCAGTCCGACCAGCACCGTCACCACGGTGACCAGGAGGAAGGCGATGAGGAGCGTCGGCAGCGACACCGAGAACGAAGGCGAACGGAACGTGAACCGCGCCAGCGCCCAGGCCGCGGCCACGGCAAGGATGACACCGGTCGCGGCCCCGAGCACGCCGAGGACCGTGTACTCCGCCAAGAGCGACTGTCGGACCTGGCTGCGGCTGGCACCCAGGGTCCGGAGGATCACCACCTCCCGCACCCGCTGCCAGCGACCGGTGATCACGGCACCCGCCATCACCAGGAGCCCGGTGACGACGGTGAACATCGCGAGGATGCGCACGGCAAAGCCCGCCTTGCTGACGATCCCGTCGAGCGTCTGGAGGACGAGGGTGAGGTCGATGACCGAGACGTTGGCGAAGCGGGACACCACCGTGCGCTGCATGCGGGCGGAAGCCTCGGGATCGGCGACACGCGTGGCGACGACATGCATGGCCGGGGCCGCATCGAGCGATCCGCCGGGGAACACCACGAAGAAGTTCGGCCGCACCTGCCTCCAATCCACCTCGCGCAGGCCAGCAACCCGGTTGGTGACGAGCACGCCCTGGACATCGAAGACCAGCTCATCGCCGACCTGGAGCTTCAGATCGCGGGCGATGCCCGTCTCCAGGGTCACCGGAATCGGGGCGTCGGGCGTATCGAAGCGCGGGACGAATTCGCCGACGACGAGCTTCTCCGAGGAGACGAGGTTGGTCCTCCACGTCGAACGGTACTCCCGGCGGAGCGTCCATCCCGGAATCCGGTCGCCCTTGTCCGAGATCCATGCGTCGACCGACCTCCCCTTCATCGAGGCGATCCGCATGGTGATGATCGGGGCCTCGTCCAGCACCGGAAGCCCCTGTTCGGCCAGGACTGCCAGCACGCCGTCCCGCTGGTCGGGCTGCACGTCGAAGAGGATCGCGTTGGGCTGGCGGTCGTTCCCGGGAGGGAACAGCTGGTTGAGGAGGACGTCCCGCGTCAGCTGGAGGGTGACGAGCAGGAAGGTCCCGAGTCCGACCGACGTGAGGACGAGAACCGTGCGGTTGCGGGGCCGGTGCAGGCCCGCGAGTCCCTGACGGACCGGGAACGGCAGTCCGCGCGGCGTGAAGGCGCGGGCGGCACTGACGAGGCCCGCCGCCACCAGGGCGAGGAGCCCGAACGCGGCGCCGAGTCCGCCCACGTAGGCCGCCCCTTCCCACCAACGGCGGGATTGGAAACCGGCGAACAGGACCAGCCCCAGCACGATCAGGGAACCGATCATCCAAGGCCACGGATCGCGTCCCCGCCGCGCCTCGAGACCCGCCCGGATCACGCTCAACGGGGAAACACCCCGAACGGCACCGAGCGGCAGCAGGGTGAACGCGGCGCTGACGGCGAAGCCGGCCGAAGCCGCGACAAGCGCAGGCCCCCAATGGAAACGGGCCTCCAGGGACACGGCCGTGAAGTCCTTCAGCAGCCCCGGAAGGAAGGCATGCACGCCGAGGCCGGCGACGAGTCCGACCGCGGTTCCGACCGCCGCGAGCGCGAGCCCCTGTGCGAGGTAGATCGCCGAGACGGGATCCACCGCGCCGCCGAGGCAACGCAGGACGGCCGCGTTCGGGAGTTTCGACGCGACATGGACCTGAAGTGCGCTGGCGATGCCGACCGAGCCGAGGACCAGGGCGATCAGGGCGACCAGACCGAGGAACCGGTTGAGGTTGCCGAGCCCGTTCCCGAGGTCCTGCTTCCGGCGCTCCACGGTGTCCGCGTCGAGGCGAAGCCGGGAGAGGTTCGTGCCCTCGGCCTTGACCCACGCCGCCATGTCGCGGCCGTCGTCGAAACGGAAGAACATCTTGTAGCGGGCGAGGCTGGCGGCACCGAGAAGGCGGGTCCCGTCGAGGCGCGAGGCGTCGAAGTAGACCCGCGGCGCGATCGTGCCGAAGGAGACGGAATCCCCGGGGACCTTGCGCAGCGCGCCGACGACACGGGTGTCCCAGGAGCCAATCCGGACCGGGTCGCCCACCTTCAGCCCGTACTGGAGCAGCACGCCTTGCTCGACCACCAAGCCCTCTCCGCGTCGCATCGCCTCGACGGCGTCCTCGGGTTCGGTCTCGAGTTTTCCGTAGAACGGGAACCCGCCTTCCAACGCGCGTGCGTTCACCAGCCTGGTGGCGTCCTTGAGCCCGGGGAAGACAAGCATCGTGGAGAAGCTGGTCTCACGGGCCCTTCCGTTGGCGGCCAGTGCGTCGGCGAGGGCCTCCGCCTCGGCCGTGAAGGGCTGGCGGGCGGAAAGCGAGAGGTCCGCTCCGAGCAATCCCTTGGCCTGCGCTTCGACCGCCTCGCGGATGGTCTCGGAGAACGAGCCGACCGCCGCCAGCGCCCCGACCCCGAGCGAGATGGACAACGAGAACCACAGCAGACGCGATCGGCTGGAACGGGACTCACGCCACGCCATCCGCCAGGTCCACCGCAGGAACAACGCCCGGAACATACCCGGAGTCTATCGCCGGAACGGCCAGGTGCCACCGGGGAACGGGATTTCCTCTCGTGTGGCCCCTCAGATGGATCGAAGGGGGACCTCCCGCGAAAACGCCAAGGCGCCACGGGGGTGCAGGGGACGGAGGCGATTTGGCAACCACCGGCCTCGGCCGGTCTGCGGCCGAGGACCTCTCGATCCCGTTCCCGTCGGTTCGTGGCTTCGCGGCTGTGCGTGCCGATCCCTTCGGCTTGGTGCCGGATCAGGCCTCCTGATTCGGACTGTCCGCCGCCGCAGGTGCGGACGTGCGGGTTGCCACGCTGCCGACCTCGCCTTTTTGGAGGCGGGTCCGAAGCCGTTGCCCGGAACGGATCTCCGCGGCGTCCCGGAGAAGTCGGCCGGATTCCGCGTCGAAGGTGAGCGAGTAGCCGCGGTCCAGCACAGCCTGAGGAGACAGCAGCCGCAGGCGGGTTGCGAGGTCGGCGAACCGGCGGCGGCGGCGGTCCAGGGATGCTGCAGGAGCGGCTTGGAGACCGCTCCTCGCCTGCTCCAGCGCGAGAGTCCAAGCCTTCAGGCGAGCCGACGGACGCGCGGCCGCCAGCCGTTGCAGTCCTTCCGCCAGGTCACGACGACGTTCGCGGGCAAGTCGCTGCACCGAACGCCGCAGACGCTCCACGGCTTCGTCGAGCCGTTGCGCCCGATCCTCCAGCCGGCGGCGGGGATGACGTCGGGCGAGGCCCTTCGACGCGCGATCCAAGGCGTCGGACCGGAGCTCGATCGCATTCCAAGCCGCAGCGGCGAGCCGACCGGCGGCCTCTTGGACAAACACCCGGCTCTCGACGGCATCCTGGGTGATGATCTCCGCGGCGGCGCTGGGGGTCGCGGCACGCAGGTCCGCGGCGAAATCCGAGATGGTGAAGTCGATCTCGTGCCCGACTGCCGAGACCACCGGAACCTGCGAGGCGGCGATCGCGCGAGCCACGACCTCCTCGTTGAAGCACCAGAGGTCCTCGATGGAACCGCCGCCCCGCGTGACCAGGATCAGGTCCAGCGGCTCGCCTTGGGCGGCGAAGCGGTTGAGTCGCGCGATCGCGCCGGCGATCTCCTCCGCGGCTCCCTGGCCTTGGACCCGGACCGGTTCGAACACGATCTCGGGAAGGAACCGCCTCTGGAGAACATGGAGCACATCCCGGATGGCGGCGCCAGTCGGGGAGGTCACCAAGCCGATGCGCATCGGAAACCGCGGCAATGGACGCTTCCGTGCCGGGTCGAACAGGCCTTCCGCCGACAACCGGGCCTTGAGCCGTTCGAAGGCCGCCTGGAGCGCGCCGACACCCTGCAGTTCCACCCCGGAGACACGCAGTTGGTAGTTCCCACGGGGTTCGTAGACCGTGAGGTCACCCGAAAGGACCACCTGGGCGCCATCGCGGAGACTCTGGCGGTCTGGGCCGCCTTGCCCGCGGAAAAGCACGCAGGCCAGTTGGGCGCCGGCATCCTTCAGGACGAAGTAGGCGTGTCCGGAGGACTGCAGCCGGAAGTTGGAGATCTCGCCGGCGACGCGCCGGTTGGCGAAGCCGCCCTCGATGGACTTCTTCAGCTTCTGGGTGAGTTCGGTGACCGATTCCGGCTTCTGCGGTCCGCCACCCGGAGGACCGAAGAGGTCGCCGTCGAACTCCCACTGGCTCTTGTTGCTGCGCGCCATGATTCGTGGATCTGGGCCTCGCCAATCAGCGGGAAGCCGCCGGCTCCAGCAATTCCGAGACGCGCCGGATCGAGCGCGCCCGGCCGGTGGACTCGTCGATGTCGATGATCGCCCCCTGCAACCGGACCTGGCCGGAAGCGATCTCGAAGCGTTGGGGCATGTTGGTGAGGAACCGCTTCACGATCGGGGCCACCTCACGGCCCAGGATCGAATCGTGGGGACCGGTGAACCCGGCGTCGCTGAGATAGGCCGTGCCACCCGGGAAGACCTGTTCATCCGCCGTCTGCACATGGGTGTGGGTGCCGACCACCGCAGAGACCTTGCCGTCGAGGAAACGCCCCATGGCGATCTTCTCCGAGGTCGCCTCACCATGGAAATCGAGGAACACCACCGAGGCTTGAGGCCGAAGCGACTCGACCATCGTTGCCGCCAGGGTGAAGGGATTCTCGATCGCCGGCATGAACGTGCGCGCCTGAAGGTTCATCACCGCCACGACCGGAAGGCCCGGCTTGGCGACGACCACGCTTCCGGAACCGGGCACTTCGGCCGGATAATTTCCGGGACGCAGAAGGCGCGGCTCCTTGGCCAACAGGGCGGCCGTCTCGCGCTGGTCCCACACGTGGTCACCCGTGGTGATGACATCCACGCCGTAGCCGAAGAGCTCGGTGGCGATCGCCCCGGTGATCCCACTGCCTCCGGCGCTGTTCTCGCCATTGGCGACCACGAATCCGATCTCCTCCCGCGCCACCAAGGCCGGCAGGAGGACACGGACGGCCCGACGCCCCGGTTCCCCCACGATGTCACCCAGAAACAACAGCTTCACCGCGCGAACCCTGCCTTTCTGCCGACCGACGGCAAAGGCCATTCCCGGTCCGAATCGCTCGCCCTGAAGTTGTCAAAGACACGCCCACCCAGAAGGAATACTTGCAGATCGCCAGTAACCCGGTCCGTCTTATGCATAATCCTCAGAGGTGAGAATCCGGCGCCCACTGGTAAGACATTCGATGTCAGACCTGTTGGCTTTCCGGAATTCAACCCCCTGGAAGCCCAGTCCTTGTACCAGCACCTGCATCGAAGGAACCCCACAGTGAGCCCAACAACAGTGCCCCGAGCGAATCCGTTCCTCCTCCCCATCCTCCTCGCAAGCCTCGCCGGCAATGTCTCCTCGGAAGGCGTTCCCGCTGGCACCATCCCAGGGACCATCGTCTACAGTTCCGGCGATGCCGCCACGGGAGTGATCCGTTTCGCAAACGGTAACGGAACCAGCGACATCCCCATTACCGTCGGTGCGCGTCCCCGATTGTCGCCGGACGGGAACCATCTGTTGTTCCGACGCGGCGCTGCCGGCGACGTGAACTACAGTTCGGTCTGGATTCGCAATCTTCAGACCGGGACCGAGACGAGGATCCATGAAAACGGCCAGGCCTTGGTGGGCATGGACTGGTTGAAGGACGGCTCGGCGTACGTCTATGACTGGAATTGCGGCATCTACCGCCGGAACCGGGACGGTACCGGAGAAGTCCGGCTCTTCGAGACCCATTGCTGGGACGATGCCCCCTCCGTGCATCCGGATGGCACCCGCTTTGTCTTCCACAACCTTCAGACAGCCGGCCTCCTGACTGCGGCGATCGATGGGTCCGCCCGAGCCGGACTGCCGGGAGCGGTGGCGAACGGCAACATCAACACCTCGGACCTGTTGCCCGCATGGTCGCCCGACGGAACCCGTCTGGTGGCCGCCAACGGGAACAGCCTCGTGCGAATCCAGGCCGACGGCTCCGGGCGCACGAACCTCCTGTCACTGACGGACCGCTGGATCGCCGCCCCGGTCAACGGCAACGCCATCGCTCCGGCCTGGTCGCCCGACGGCAACTGGGTCGTCGCCAGCCTGGTCGTGGACGGGGAACCGGGCATCTACGCGGTGGCCTCCGACGGCTCCGGGGCGATCCGGAAGGTGGTCGACACCGCCGGCAGAACCCCGGTGGATTGGGTCGGATCCGTCGCCGCCTCGGTCGCCCCTCAAGCCGTTCAGGTCGCCGAACTGGGAATCTCCTCGGAAACGCCGGGCCAGGTGCCCGTTTCACGCCCGGCTGTCTTGGGATTCCAAGTGCGCAACGAAGGCTCCCTCACCGCGACCAACACCTCGGTAACCATCCCGGTCCCTGCCGGGCTCGACATCGTCTCCGCCACGGTGACCTCCGGGACGGCCCAGGTCGTGGGACGGGAGGTGCGTGCGACCGTTTCGCGTCTCGCGGCGGGAGGTTCCATCCGGCTTCAACTGACCGTTGTTCCGACCGTGCCGGGAATCTTCGCATTCGTTGGAACGGTGACTCCCCTCGTTCCGGACGGCGCTTTCAACAACACCACCACCGCACGTCTCTCTGCCGCCGAGGGCTTCTCCGGGTCCGTGGAACTGCCCGGCCAAGTCCGGGAATATTCCTTCCGAGTCGCGGAGGGCGCGCCCCATCTCTACGTGTTCGACGCGCTGACCGACCGACAGGATCTCGCCTGGCGGCTCGTCTCCGACCGCTGCGGGAACAACCCCGAGCAGAGCTTCATCTTCTCCGACGGCGACCGGATCTCCGACATCGGCTCCGTCCTTGAGCTGACACCAGGGGAACACCGAATCCAGGTGCGGGCCAACGACGGCGGCACCGGGGTCTTCGCCTTCAACCTCCTCCGCCTTGCCGACGCGCCGTTGCTGACCGTCGGCGCGGTGGCCGCGGCGGATCTGGTCCCCGGCAATTCGACCCGGACCCATCAGTTCTCGGCCGTCGCGGGCGACCGCATGCGTGTCCAACTTTCCCCCACCAACGCACCCGGCCTCCGATACCGTGTGGTGGATCCCTTCGGACGGGTCCTTGAAGGCGGATACGGAGAGGGCTCGCCCTTCGTCATCCATGCCACCGGCAACCACTTCCTCTTGGTCGAGGGCAACATCACCCGCGGGGCCTTCCCTGGAAGCTATGGAATCGAGGTCCGACGCGAGGGTTTCAGCCCGATCGTGACCGCCACCTCGGAACTCGCCCTGGGAACCGTCTTCCGGATCACCAATTCCGCCCCTTTCACCAACTCCTGGAGGTTCACCCTGCCCGCGGCCGCGCGGCTCGCCTTCACGCCCTTGGAACCCAATTCGAGGGTCCGCTGGCAATGGGTCGGACCCAAGGGACCCTCGGATATCCGCCGCTTCGTCGACGACAACTGGTACCTCTTCGATTCCCCGGCGGGCGAGTATCAGCTGACGACCTGGAGCACGGACTCGGGCGAACAGGTCTACGCCGGCGTAGTCCGCAACCTCGCCTCGGCTCCGGTCGCTTCGCTGGACTCCGAGATTTCCGTGACCAATGCCCCAGCCAACGACGACCGGTTCCTGCGGATTCCGCTGCTGGCGGGCCAATCGATCCACCTCGGCGCCCGGACGCAGTCGGGATTCATCTACGGCGCAACATGGGCCCTATTCGATCCGAACCTGCAGTTCGCCCGGAACTCCAACTGCAACGAACTCCAAGGAGGCTTCAACGACCTGGGCGTCTTCACGGCTCCTTCCAACGGCGAATACCTGCTCGGCCTGGGCTCCTACGTCTACGAAAGTGCGACGGAGGCCACCCGGGTGCTCCGGATCAGCGGCGTCACCAACCGGACACAGACCATCGCACTGGGTGAACTCGTCACCGGCACGATCGAGACTTCCGGACAGGTCCGCACCCACCGCTTCGACGTCGACGTTCCACGCCGCGTCTCGCTCGACCTCATGAGCACCGAGAACGCGAATTGGCGCCTCGTGGGGCCCTCCGGCGACATCGGCTCGTCCTCCTTCGCCTCCGATGGCTGGAGGATCTTCGACCTCGTCCCCGGCGAACACGCGCTCGTCGTGACCGGACGGAACTCGGACACGCCTCCCTACCGATTCCGTCTGCTCGACCTCGCCAGCGGTCCGGTGCTCGCGGTCGGCTCCACCTCGACCAACACCATCTCCCCGGCGAACAGCAGCATCGTCCGCACCGTGAACCTGGCCGCCGGCCGTCGCCTCTTCCTCGAGGCCGTCTCGAACTCGGCTTTCCCGCGCTATGGTGTTCCCTACTGGACCCTCGTGGCCCCGGACGGCTCCCAGGTGTTCGACACCTCCTTCCGGGACTCCGGCGTTTTCGTGACGCCCCAGGCGGGCGCCTACCGGCTTCTCATCGGCGGCGGCGTGTATGAGGACCCGGCCACCACAGGGGTGGTGGTCTTCCGGTTGAACGAGGTCGCCGACACCACCGCTTCCCTGGCCCTCGACACGCCCGTGGACGGCGCCGTCGGAGGACCGGGCGCCGTCAACCGCTACACGTTCAACGCGGCGGGGCCGCTCCGGATCTCCATCGATCCCCTGACGAACTCGCCCGCCCGCTTCTCGCTCGAAGGACCTGCCGGGAACGTCGTGCAGGGCTCCTTCAACTCGGACTCCTGGTGGATCCATGACCTGATCCCAGGAGCCTATACGCTCAGCGTGTTCGGCTCCGGCAACGCAACCCCTTCCTACCGCTTCCAGGTGGTCACCGCCGCTGCGGGACCGCTCTTCACGGTCGGCACCACCAACCAACTCTCCTTCGACAGCGGCCGTGCGACCCGCTTTGCCCGATACAACCTCACCGCTGGCCAACGCCTGATCGCCGACGTGGTGCACCGGACGGGTTGGACCGGCTCGAGGCCCGCGTGGCGCCTGATCGGGCCGAACGGCGTGGACGTCTTCGACCAGTCCGCGAACCTCTCCTCGCCTTGGGTCACGCCGGTGACCGGCACCTACACCCTGGCGGTCGGTGGGGCGCTCTGGGAGACGGGGGATCCCACCAGCCTCACCTGGGCCGTCCGTGAGTCGCCATCCACCAGCGCTCCGTTGGCCCTTGGGGCAACGGTCGAAGGACGGATCGATGTCCCCGGCCAACAGGTCGTCTACGGCTTCCAGGTCGCAACGGCCGGGCTCCACCATTTCGACAGCCTCGCGAATTCGTCCCTGAACTGGCGCATCGACGGACCGGAGGGATACGTCGCCGGAACCACCTTCAGCAACGACCAGCCCTGGGCTTGGCGCTTCGTTCCGGGAGACTACACGGTGACCGTCTTCGGCTCGGGTGAGACCGTGGGCGGCTATGCCTTCCGAATGCTGGCCTTGGACTCGGCCCCGGCACTCGCCCTTGGCACGGAAACCAGCGTCGGCTTCCAGCCGCCGAACGGGGCGTTCGCCTATTCCATCGAACTCTCCGCCGGACAGACCCTCACCAACCGCTTCCTTGGCCTGAGCAACCTCGTCAGCCGCCCAGTCTGGGCCTGGATCGACCCATCGGGACGCCAACTCGTCCACGAGGGGCTCTCCGGAACCCGGACCTTCTCCACCCGCCTGCCCGGCCGGCACGCCTTGCTCCTCCTCGGCGGAATCGGCGAATCTGCCACGAACGCCAGCTTCCGGTTCCAGGTCGACAACGGCGGCGTCACGCCCCTGCCCGCCTACGACGGTTCACCTCTGGCGTTCAACACGATCGTGGAGGGCAGCCTAGCCGACTCGAACGCGACCAACGCCTTCACCTTCACGCTTTCGGCTCCCACCTTCATCGGGCTCGACGTCCTCACCAACACCACCGCACGGTGGCAACTCCGGAACCGGGACGGACTCATCGTCAACAACGAGGCCCTCACCTCAGCCGATTGGGACGCACGGACCTACCGGTTCTTCATGGCTGAGCAGGGTGACTACCAGCTCGTGGTCCGCGGGCCGGGACCGTTCCGTTTCCGCCTGATGCGTGGTTCGGATGCGCCGCTGATCGCCCTCGACACCGACATCCGGATCACCAACTCGCCGGCGATCTCCGCCTCGATGCGGCGCTTCCGCGGAACCGCAGGCCAGACGGTCCGATACCTCGGCCAGACCGCCGAAGGTTGGTCCCAGCGGCCACTGTTCACGGTCTTCCGCCCTTCCGGCGGCTATTTCCAGACGACCTACGTCGACTCGACGCCCGGTGTCTGGACGCTGACGGAGTCCGGGGAGTACCTGATCCTCTTCGGTGGGCCTGAAACCGAGACCTCCGACGCGGCCTCCTTCGGTTTCCGACTGCATACCGTCCGCACAACCACCTCCGCCATCGCGTTCAACACCCCGGTCCACGCCACGATCCCGGGTCCCAACGGCACGGTCTCCTACACCTTCCGCCTGAACGAGACCCGGCGCCTGCTCTTGGACACGCTGACCAACGCGAGCGTCTACTACACCCTCCGTCGCCCGGACCAGATCGTCCGGAACAACGAATGGCTGCCCTACGCCGACATCGACTCCAACCCGGCGTCGGGTTCCGTCCCGATCGAGGTGCCGGCCGGCGACTACACGCTGTCCTTCGACTCCTCCGGCAATGTCACCGCCCCGGAGTTCGACTTCGTGCTATGGGATGTCGACGCCGTCGCCCGCCCCATCACGCCGGGCATCCTGATCACCTCGACCAATACCCCGGCCAACGCCAGCGCGCTCTACCGTTTCGAGGCGGCCGCCAGGGATGCCTTCGTGGTCGATGGACGGAACGTCGACGGCTACGTCAGTCCCACCTACGTCGACTGGTTCCAACCGCTGCGCAGCGGACAGGACCTCGGCACGGTGCAGCGGATGGGCAACCCGTTCACCGTAACCCACGCCGGGACCCAGTTCCTGCACGTCAGCAGTTCGTCGTGGATCGAAGCGGCGTCCGGAGTCCATCAGTTCGTGCTCTGGGACCTCCAGGACACGGAGTCCTTGCTGACCTTGGGCGAGGCCACCGAAGGCGCGATCGTCGCCCCGGGAACCCGCTCGGTCTTCCGGTTCCAGCTTGCCGCGGACGCCCTGCTGCTGGTCGACAACCTCAGGACGCCTTCCGACCCCGTCTACCACTCCCTGTCTTCCGACGACGCCAACGTGTACACCGACCGGACGCTCCAGAACGTCGAGTGGAGCTTTGGCTACCAACTCATCCGTGCGGAGGCTGGGCTCCATCGGCTCGCGTTCCGCATGGGAGGCGCCGACACCAACAACTTCCGTTTCCGCGTCATCGACGCCACGGGCGCGCCGACGATCGGCCTCGGATCGTCCGTTGAGGTCCGCTTCCCGGTCGCCCAAGGCACCGAGGTCCGCCGGTTCTCCGGCAACGCCGGTGACCGCTTCTTCTTCCGGTCGTTGTCCAGCGTCGGATTCACGGACCGGCCGTATGCGCGGATCTACGCCCAAGACGGCACCCTGGTCTGGGAAGCCTATCCGGACCGGGACCGAGACACGCAGACGCTGCCGAGGACCGGGAACTACTTCGTGGTCCTGAACTCCTTCGGGCATCAGGCTGGGGTCACCCCGGTGCTGCGGTTCCAGATGATCCCGGTCACGCCGGTTTCGCCAGAGCCCCTCTTCGAGACGTCGACATCGCCCGATCTGCAGGTGACCGCCGTCACGCCTTCGCCGGCGACGACCACCTCGGGCGGCCAGGTGGAGGTCCGCTGGACCGTCCGCAATGCCGGCGACGCCGCGGCCACGAACGCCTTCAACGACCGCATCGTGATCCGGAACTCGGAAGGCGCGGCGCTCGTCAGCCGCATCGCCGGGGACGCCAGGGCCCCGCTCGCTCCGGGCTCGCAGATCGAACGTACCGCCACCCTCCGGCTTCCCGAGGGCGTCGCGGCCACCGGCAACCTGGAGGTGACGGTGACCGCCGACGCCGCGGACTCGGTCGCCGAGGCGAATGCCTCCGGCACGGGTGAGTCGAACAACAGCCGCACCGCCGCCTTGGTCTCGACCTTCGCCGACTATCCCGACCTGGTCGTGAGGAACCTTTCGGCAACCCCGTCCTCCGGATGGCTTCCGACCCAGTCGGTCACCTTGCGCTGGGCCGTGACCAATATCGGCCTCCGGTCGGCCTCGGGCCCCTGGACCGCACAGGTCGTGGTCAGCAACACGGCCCGGCGCCTGACGCTCCTCACCACCGAGGTCGCCTTCCCCACCGCGGACCTCGCCCCGGGCACCGGCACCAACCGCACCGTCACCTTCTCCCTGCCGGACACCGCCAACGTCTACGGCGCCCTCGAAGTGAGGGTGCTGGAGGACGCCGCGGGCCAGCTGGCCGAGTACAACCTCGACGACACGGCCGAGGCGAACAACGCCGCCGGACTCCAGATCGAGAGCGCGCCGGACCTCGCCGTGGTCTCCGTCCTCGCACCCGCCTTCGCGGAACCCGGCGTGCCCTTCCAGGTGATCACGCTGCTGACCAACCGCGGCACCGTGGCCCTCTCCGGCACCTGGCAGAACGCCCTCTCGGTCAGCCTCGACGCCTCGCCCGGGGACGACACCCTGCTTCAGACCGAATCGATCACCGCCACGATCCCCGCCGGCGGCAGCCTCCGGAGGACCAATTCCGTCGCGGTGCCCGAACTCGGTGACGCCGGGACCCTCCGCCTGGTCGCTCGCGCCGACATCGGCAACGCCATCCCGGAATCCGACGAGGACAACAACACCGGCATCGCCGCCACGACCACCACGGTTCCCCTGCGGCTCGGCATCCGGCTGAACTCGCCGACCACCCGCGAGGACGCCGGGGTCGCCGTTGCGGGCACCGTCTCGCGCAACGGTACCAGGACCGCCGCCCTGACCGTCCTCCTTTCCAACTCCGATCCCACGGAACTGACCGTCCCGAACTCCGTCGTGATTCCCGCGGGCCAGACGACCGCCGCCTTCGAGGTCACGCCCCGTTCAGACGAGGACTATGACGGTCCCGTCTCCGTCTCGGTCGGCGCCAACGCCGCCGGTTTCGAAGGCGACACGACCACCATCACCGTCCTCGACGACGACGTCGCACGCCTGGTGTTCCAGGTGGCGGCGACCAACGTCGTGGAAGGCCGGACTCTCGCGGCGACCGTGAGCCGCATCCCGGCCTCGGCCACCCCGCTGACGGTCCAACTCACCAGCGCCGACTCCTCGCAACTCTCGGTGCCCGGCACCGTGACCATCCCCGCCGGCGAGTCCCAGCGGGCCTTCACCCTCAACGCCGTCGAGGACACCCTCGTCGAACGCACCAACAGCTACACCGTCACCGCGGCGGCGGCCGGGTTCGCCCCGACTTCGGTGAGCGTCTCGGTCGAGGACAACGATCGTCCCGCCGTCTCGCTCTCGCTCACCTCCCGCACCGTCAGCGAAGGCTCGGGTCCAAACGCCACCACCGCTACCCTCACCCGTTCTCCGGTCACCTCGAGGGCGGTCACCGTGGCCATGGTCAGCGGTGATCCCAACGCCGTCCGCGTGCCCACTTCGGTCGTCATCCCGGCCAACGGCGCCTCCGTCAGCTTCCCGGTCGCCGCGGTCGACAACGCGATCGTGGACGGAAGCCGCGTGGTGACTCTCGGCGGCTCCGTGCTCGACTCGGTCACCGGCTCCGCGGTCGCGGAGATCGCGCCGGATGTCCTCACCGTGACCGACAACGACGGTCCGACCTTGATCGTGTTCCTCGAGGACGAGGTCGTCCCTGAGGGCCGCAGCCCCGCGACCCGCGGCTCCGTGCTCCGAAACACCTCCACCGAGTCCACGTTGACGGTGAACCTAGCGTCCTCGGTCGTCTCCGAGGCGCGTGTCCCGGCGAGCGTCACGATTCCGGCCGGCACCAACCGCGTCGACTTCGAGGTGGCCTCCGTCAACGACGGCGTCTCCGACGGCAACCGCACGGTCACGATCACGGCCACGGCCCCCGGCTTCACCACCGGCACCACCCAGCTCGTGGTCAGCGACGCCGACCGACCCGACCTCGTCGTCAGCCGGATCCAGATCCCGGCCGAGTCGGTGACCGGCGGCCAGGTCGCCGTCGCCTTCCGCGTCGAGAACCGCGGCGTGGTGGCGTCCACCAACCCGATCGTCCAGCGGGCGTACCTGTCCTCCGACAACGTCCTCGGCAACGACACCCTGGCGGCGCAGATCACCCATGAAGGTGCGATTGCGGCCGGCGGGTTCATTGACCAGACGCTGAACCTCCGCCTGCCGGACCAGCCCGGAGCCTACTACGTCATCCTCCAGGCCGACTCGACCGACCGGGTCGTCGAACTCCTGGAGAACAACAACACGAGGATCTCCGACACCGCGACCGTCTCCGGCCCTTCCTACAACGCCGTGGTCTCCACGACCGCGGGAACCGTCCTTCCCGGCACGGTGATCCCGCTGTCCGGAACCGCGACCCGGGTGGCCGACGGCTCGCCGGCCCGCTCGGTGCCGGTCGTCATCCACCTGCGGGTCCGCGGGTTCAGCCGGACCATCCGCGCCACGACCGACGTCAACGGCCGGTTCGCCGGCGAGTTCCTTCCCCTGCCCAGCGAGGCCGGCCACTACGAGATCGCCGCCGCCTATCCGGGGCTGCCGATGCCCGCGGTCCAGGACGACTTCACCATCCTCGGTGTCGACTCGACCGGTTTCGGAACGGTGACCGTGGTCGAGGGGTCGAATGTGACCGCGACCTCGCAGCTGAGGAACCTGGCCGACCAGGCGCTCACCGGCGTCGGCGTCAGCGTCGTGACCAACCACCCCAGCGTGAACGTGACGGCCCGCCTCGGGACGAACCGTTTGGGAGCCAACGCCACCACGGAGATCGAGGTCCTGGTGACCGCCGTGAACACCACGGCGGCCCGTTCGACCGCCATCCTGCGCGTCACCACCACCGAGGGCGTGTCCTTGGACCTCGTCGTGCCGATCCAGCAGGAGCGCCTGACGCCGCGCCTCACGATCAACCCGGGCCGGCTCGAGCAGCCGATGCTGCGCGGGCGCTCCACCACGGTGACCTTCGCCGTGCGCAACGACGGCGGGGCCGACACCGGCCCGCTGGACGTGCTGATCCCCGGCAACCCGTGGCTCAGCCTCGCCTCCCCCGGACGTCTCGACTCGCTTCCCCCGGGATCCAACACCGTGGTCACACTGCGTCTCAATCCGCCGGCCGACCTGCCCTTGGGCGACTACCCCGGCACCGTGGCCCTCAACAGCCGCCTCGCGGCCGTGGCCGTCCCGTTCGAGTTCCGCTGCACCAGCGACGGACGCGGCGAGCTGCATTTGGTCGCTGAGGACGAGTACACCTACTTCGCCGCCGGCGGACCGCGCCTCACCAACGCCCTCGTCGTCCTCCGCGAGGCCCTTGGCGGCGCCAGTGTGGCGACCAACCGCACCGACGCGGACGGCCAGGTGCTGTTCTCCAACCTCGTCGAGGCCTACTACCTCGTCGACGTGACCGCCGACGGCCACACGGCCTTCCGCCAGTCCGCCCTCGTGCCGGCGGGCGGCCGCACCAACATCACGGCGTTCCTGCCGCGCGAGACCGTCCGCTACAACTTCACGGTCACGCCGACCACGGTCGAGGACCGCTACAGCATCGAGATCGAAAGCATCTTCGAGACGCAGGTACCGATGCCGGTGGTGACCATCACCCCGGCCTCGCTCGACATCGCGCAGTTCCCCGGCGAGGAGTTCCAGGTCGAGTTCACCATCGAAAACCACGGCCTCATCAACGCCGAGAACCTCGTCTTCGACTTCCCCCAGGGCGAGTCCTTCACCGTCACGCCGCTGATCACAGACCTTGGCACCTTGGCCGCGCGGACCTCCATCCGGGTTCCCGCGATCATCCGACGTCTCCCCGCCGGGGGCGCCGGCGCCGGATCCGGCGATTCCAAGGCCGCGGCGGCACGCTTCGGCCGCGCAAAGGGCTGGCAGGACGGCCGCTGCTCGGTGACCGCCCGGATGCTCTGGGAGTACCTCTGCGGCCCCAACGTGGTGAACCGGCAGACCGCCTCCTATGTGTTCGACTCCACCGGCTGCGACCTCGTGGACCTCTACTTCCAGGTGTACGAGCTGGTCCCCCTCGGTGGCGGAACGCTGACCACGGATGAATTCGCCGACTACCTGGACGAACTGCAGCCGGTGCTCGGCTTCGAGGCGCCTCCGGGCTACGAGTTCCGCTGCCGCACCAATCCCCCGCCGGCCAGCCTCACCGGACCCAAGGTGGCCACCGGAATCTCCTCCAAGTCGCGGCGTACCGGACTGCCGTTCTGGGAGACGCCCAAGGCCGGCAACGAGACCTGCGCCCGAGTCCGACTGCGCATCGACCAGCGGGCAGTCCTCACCCGGGACGCCTTCAACGCCCGGCTCGAGATGGAGAACGACACGGATGACCCCATCGAGAACCTCTTCATCACCCTCGACGTCCGCAACGTGAACGGCGAGACCGTCACCACCCGGTTTGGGATCCGTGAGCCTGAACTCGCCGGAATCACCGGCGTCGGCGGCGCCGGCACCCTCGGCACCCGCGCGACGGGAACCGCGTCCTGGATCATCATCCCGACCCTCGACGCCGCACCGACCAACGGCGAAGCCTTCTACCTCGTCGGAGGCACCATGACCTACCGTCAGGGCGGCCTCGACATCGCCGTCCCGCTCGCCCCGGCACCGATCCGGGTGTTCCCGCAGCCCGAGCTGCAGATCCGCTACTTCCACGACCGCGACGTCTTCGCCGACGATCCGTTCACCGACGAGATCGAGCCGAGCATCCCCTACAGCCTCGTCGCCCAGGTCAACAACGTCGGCTACGGCGACGCCCGCAACCTCGTGATCGAAGGCGGCGAGCCCCAGATCATCGACAACGAGAAAGGCCTCCTGATCGAGTTCGTCACCCTCGGCGCGCAGGTCGAGGAACGGCTTCTCGCGCCATCCCTACGCGTCGACCTCGGTGCGATCCCCGCAGGCTCCAACCGAGTCGGCCGCTGGGTCTTCACTTCGAGCCTCCAAGGCAGCTTCACCAACTTCACGGCGAACTTCCGCCACCTCGACGCCCTCGGGGTCGAACGGCTCTCGCTCCTGCGGTCGGTGGAGATCCACGAGCTCTCCCACATCGTCCAGGACACCCGCCTCAATCCCGACGGGCGGGCGGACTTCCTCGCGAACGACGTACCGGACCCGGGTCTGGTTCCGGACACGCTGTACCTCAGCGACGGACGCGTGATGCCGGTCGTCGCCGGTTCGGTGACGTCCGTGGGCCCCGCCCCGGTCCCAGGCAACCTGCGCGTGACCGTCGCAGCCAGCATGCCCGCCGGTTGGGGCTATCTCCGCCTGCAGGATCCGGGCGCGCCGGAGCACGTCCTCACCCGCGTGCTCCGCGAGGACGGCTCCGAGCTGGCCGTCGGCACCAACGCTTGGACCACCGACCGGTTCATCTTCGGCGGGGACATACGTCCGGTCCGGACCAACCTCGTGCACCTGGTCGACTACGCGTCCACCGGTCGCTACACGCTGGTCTACGAAACCGTCGCGCCCGTAGCGGCCGACGTCGTTCCGCCGGTCAGCACCATCGATCCTCTCCCGGCCCAGAGTCCCTCGACCTTCCAGGTCCGCTGGAGCTCCAGCGACGAGGGCACCGGGACCGCGTTCTACGACCTGTACGTCTCCGACAACGGAGGTCCCTTCCGCCCGTGGCTGGAACGCACCTCGAGCATCGGCGGCATCTTCCTCGGCGAAGCCGGCCACAGCTACGGCTTCTACGTCCGGGCGACCGACCAGGCGGGCAACGTCGAGTCCCGCTCCGCCACCGCCATGCAGTCCACCACGGTCAGCGTGGTGAACACCCCTCCGGCCCTGGACCTGGGCGGAGACGTCACCCTCGATGAGGGGGCACTCTTCGCCCGGACCATCGTCGTCTCCGACGCCGACGCTGGCCAGGCGGTCAGCCTCGAACTGCTGCCGGGCGCGCCGGCCGGCCTGCTGTTCGACGCCGCCACCGGCTCGATGCGGTGGCAGACCACCGACGGTGACGGACCGGCGACCCGGGAGGTGCGGATCCGCGCCACCGACAACGGCAGCCCCGCGGCCTCCGTGACCCGGACCCTCGCCATCACCGTCCGCGAGGCGAACCAGCCTCCCCGCGTCACGGCGCTGCCGGACTTCCTGATCACCGAACGGTTCCCGTTGGAACTGGCCGTGGAGGCCACCGACGACGACCGTCCGGCCCAGACCCTGAGCTACTCGCTGCTCCAGGGCCCGACGGGCTCCACGTTGGATCCGGCGACGGGTCTGTTCGCCTGGCGTCCCCGCGGCGACCAGGGTCCCTCGACCAA
>JAIXUV010000288.1 GCA_027483345.1 Verrucomicrobiales bacterium
CGGAGTGAGCAGGTTGCGCTCGGCGGAGCGTCCGCTCGGATCGCCGATCATCCCGGTGGCCCCGCCGGCGAGGGCGATGGGGATGTGGCCGGCGAGCTGGAAGCGTCGCAGGCAGAACAACGGGACGAGATTGCCGACATGCAGGGTATCCGCAGTCGGGTCGAAGCCGCAGTAGAGCGTGGTCGGACCCGTGGCCAGTCGGGCGGAAAGGGCTTCAGTGTCGGTGCAGTCGGCGAAAAGTCCCCGCCAACGCAGTTCGTCCAGGATGTTCATCGGCGCGCCGAGTAGAGCGGAGACCAGCCAAGGCGCCAAGGCGCCATGGGGTGCCACGCCGACCACAGGCATTCCCGCCGAACCCCAAGGCAGAAGCGCCTTGTTCGCATGCCCGACCAGAAGCAGCGTTTCCGGATGCGACTCCCGAAATGGTTGTGCCTAGCGACCTTTGCCCTCGCCCTCAACGGCGACGACTCCCTCCGCCTCCGCGATGGCGGCAGCGCCACGGACTTCGTCATCGCCACCGACGAGGTGCATCTCGCCGGAAAGGGCCTCGACCGAGTCCTGAAGCTGGACGCCCGTCAGCGTGCTTCCTACGCCCTCCCCCAAGACGCGAAACTGCAGGTTGTGCTGTATCCCTCGACGGGACCGCGGACCCCGGATCGCCGCAGGATCCTCACACGACGCGTCTCGGCGGAACTCCGCGAAGGGTCCGATGCCGCCGCGTTGTCGGAGGCCGTGGGAGCCGCCCGTTTCGAACGGCTGTCCTTCGCCCCGCGCATGGTGGTCTTCCATGCGAAGGAATCGTCGGGACTGGCCTTGGCGGATCGTCTCCGCGGCCAGGATGCCGTCGTGCGCGCGGACGTCATCCTCGACCGGCTTCTCCATCGCAGGGCGGTGCCCAACGACCCGTTGTTTCCCCAGCAGTGGACCCTGCGCAACACGGGCCAGTCCGGCGGCACGGCCGGCGCGGACGCCAACCTCCTGCCGGCCTGGGATTCCGGCCGCGACGGAACGGGTGTGACCCTCTCCGTGGTGGACGACGGCGTGGAGACGACCCACCCCGACCTCGCCGAACGGATCGTGCCGAACTCCGGCTTCGACTACCGGGACAACGACGCGTCGCCGGAACCGGAGGGGGATACCGGACCCAACGACGAGGGCAACCCGAAGGCGGACTCGCACGGCACCGCCGTGGCCGGTGTCGCCGCGGCGACAGGCAACAACGGCGTCGGTGTGGCCGGCGCCGCCTACCGCGCCCGCCTGGTGCCGATCCGGCTGATCGGCGGGAACGCCGGCGACGACCAGGAGGCCCAGGCGCTGGGCCACCGCCTGGACATCGTCCACGTGAGCAACAACTCGTGGGGGGCGGCGGACGACGGCAAGACCGTCAACGCCCCGGGGCCGCTGGTCGAGGCGGCGATCGACGCCGGGCTGAGGCAGGGCCGGGGTGGGCGCGGAACCATCTACGTGTGGTCGGCGGGCAACGGCGGCAACGTCTCCGACAACGCCAACAACGACGGCTATGCGAACGCCCCGGGCACGATCGCGGTCGGCGCGCTCAACGACCTGGGTCGCCGGGCCGACTACAGCGAGCCGGGCGCCTGCCTGGTGGTCTCGGCCCCTTCCGGCAACGACGGTGCCCGGAGTCCCGGTTCACTCACCACCGACCTGCTCGGCGACCGCGGCTACAATCGCGCCGACGTCGCGACCGACCTGCCCGACGTCGACTACACCTCGACCTTCAACGGCACCTCCTCCGCCGCCCCGCTGGTCTCGGGCGTGATCGCGCTGATGCTGCAGGCCAACCCGGAACTCGGCTGGCGCGACGTGCAGGAGCTGTTGATCCGTTCGGCGGCGATGACCGACCCCAGCAGCCGGGGCTGGTTCACCAACGCGGCCGGTCTCCGCTTCAACCACGAGTTCGGCGCCGGCCGCATCGACGCCGGCGAGGCGGTCCGGATGTCGGTCGGCTGGACCCGGCTCGGCGCCCAGATCTCCGCTTCGGCCGCGAAGCTCACCGAAGACCTGGTTCCGATTCCCTCCGGCGGTGTGCTGGAACAGACCCTTCCGATCACGCAGGACCTGCGGGTGGAACATGCGACCCTGCAGGTCGAACTGTCCCATCCCAGCCGCGGCGAGCTGGCCATCGAACTCGTGTCGCCCTCGGGAACGGTCAGCCGGCTGTTCGAGCCGCACGCCGATCCAACGGCCGACCTCTCCCACCGCTTCGGCTCCACCTTCCAATGGGGTGAGAACGCCCGCGGCGTCTGGCGTCTGCGCATCCGGGGCACCGGCGCGGCGGAAGGCACGTTGCGCACCTGCCGGCTGGAGACCTTCGGCACCGCCATCGCGAGCCAGCCGACCACCGTGCGCATCGCCGCCCTCGGCCAGGCCGCGGAAGGCTTCCGGATCCGAGTCGAAGGGGCCGCGGGCCAAAGGGCGAAGCTGCAGCGTTCGTCGGACCTGGGCACCTGGACCGATGTCGTCACCCAGGTCCTTTCGACCGGATCGACGGAACTGCTCGATACCGCTCCCGTTTCGGTGGCGCGCTTCTACCGCGTGGTCCCCGGCACGCCCTGAGTCATCCGGAGCCGGATCGGCATCCGGCCGGACCTCGCATGGAAAACAGGAGTCTCCCAACGGGCTGGACGGTGCCCATCGGGAGACGTTGCCCCACCGTGTGAATCCTACTGGCGACGGCGGCGCCAGAGCGCGAATCCGGCCATGCCGAGGGCGCCGAGCGCCGCGTACTCGCCGGGTTCTGGGACCGCGGTGAAGGTGCCCGTGGTGGCGAAGAGTCCCTGTTGGTTGACCGGAAAGAATCCGGTCAACACCAGGTCCAGCTGACCGGTGTTGCCAGTCAGCGCCATGATCTCGTTGAAGAAGGTCGGATCCGAACCCGGCGCCGTCAGGATCACCTGCCCCGTACCCACCGCGGTGACGTCGTTCGAGTGCTCGACCTCGTCGTAGAGATAGACCGACGTCCCGGTCGCGACGGTGGTGCCGGCATAGCGGATGGTGAAGGGCACCGAGCTGCCGTCGGTGTCCGTGTACCGTTCGAAGCCCCCGGCAAAAAGACCCGGGCTGGCGGAACTGCTCAACTCGAGATCACCGAAGGTGAAGGTGAGCTGGCTGATGTTGCGGGTGTCGAAGAACGAGAATCCGGACTGGGAGGTTCCGGTGCCGCTGCCGGTCTCGATGGTTCCCCACATGAAGGACTGCAGCACCCATGGATTGCCGGTGAGGTTCCCCGCCTGGAGATCCCCGGAGAAGTCGAAGGAGGCGGCTTGACCCACTCCGGCGAGGACCAAGGCGGTGGCGGTGGCGGTGGCGAACCGGCGCAGGGCCGGGAAGGATTCACTGAGACGTGCGTTCATGGCGGGATCGTTCTGAGCCAACCTTCGGCCATTCTCATCGGTATCCGCCTCCGTACATCTACGGGGTCTTGCCAACTCCGATCGAAAACCTCCAAGGCTGACACCGGAACATCGGCATCGGCCGGCGACGTTTTAACCCGATCTACAACCGTATCTTGTCCCAAAGCGGGAGCAGGGAGCGGCGGGGGCAACGACGGACAACGGGCAACGGACAAAGAACAACCTCCGTGCGCTCAGCGTCTCCGTGGCCAATCACCTCGGCAGCCGCTCCGGCATGTCGGCCACCGCGTAGACCATCGCCGCGAGGGCCGCGGAACAGCGGGCCAGGTCGTCGGGATCCACCGCGTCGACGGTA
>JAIXUV010000180.1 GCA_027483345.1 Verrucomicrobiales bacterium
ACGCCCTGCTGCAGCTCGTCGGATTCCCAGCTCAGCTGCTTGGCGCTGCACGAGCCGAGCACCGCGAAGCCCTCGGCCTTGCGGAAGCTCTCCTGCAGTCCCGCGGTCGCGGTCTCCGCCCCGCGGGTGCCGCCCTCGACCGCCTCGCGGCAGGCGTCGAGCAGGAGGATGCGTTTCCGGGCCGAGGCTTCCTGCAGACGCTGCTTCACCAGGTTCAACGGGATGCCCGTGGTGGCCGCCTCCTCGCGCAGGCCGTTCGACGGCATCAGGTACTGGCCACCGCCGTCCTCGAATCCGTGCGTCGCCACGGAGACCACGATCAGGCCGTCCTCCTGCGAGGCTTCGGCCTTGATCTGGCGCAGCGCGCCGAGCAGGGCGTTCTTGTCGGCGCCCACGAACCGCACACCCGCCGCCTTCAGCGCCGCCAACTGGTTGTTCCCACGCTGTGAACGGGGCGTCCCGGAGATCGCCACCCGCGCCCGGTCGACGGGGACCAGCTTCAGCTCGAGAGTGAAGAGGTGGGCCAACGCCACGGCGTCGTCGGGGGCGTACTTCAGCGAGCCGAGGTTGGAGCCGGCGTCGAAGGCGCCGACGCCGACAAACAGGCCGGCGGATCCGCCCGCGGAGATGGCGTTGGTGCCGCGGACCAGGTCGTCCAAGGGCTCCGCCGCCATGCCACGCTGCTGGGCGCGCAGGACCGGGAGCAGCGCCGTCGCGAGAAGGATCGGAAGGACGAAACTTATCATGTCGGCTGGGAGCCGAGTCTGGAAAGGCCTGCCGCCGCCGACAAGCAGCAGAATCCCGGTATGACCCCTCCCAGGCAGCCACGGCCGCCATGGCTGAGGTCCTCGCCTCCCCTTCGTCCCTCAGGGGCTTGCTGGACTCCACCCCTCCCCTTGGCTTTGGGCCTGCCTGGGGCATACTCCGCGGACGCAATGAGCAAGATTGTCGGCATCGACCTGGGAACCACCAACTCGCTGGTCGCGATCGTGGACAGCGGCATCCCGTACGTGATCGCCGATCCCGACGGACAGCGGCTGACGCCGTCCGTCGTCCACTTCCCGGCCGCAGGTGCTGTCCCGGTCGTCGGTCACCCGGCGAATCGCGTCCGCGCGGTCCGCCCGGAACACACCGTCTATTCGGCCAAGCGTTTCATGGGCCGCCGCGGCGTCGACATCGCCCGCGAGGAGATGGTGGTCACCTACCCTGTCCGCGCAGATGGCAACGGCCAGGCCGCCTTCCCCGTCCACGGCCGGGACTGGTCGCCGGAGGAGATCGCCGCCGAGGTCCTGAAGAAGCTCAAGGCCGACGCCGAGGCGTCGCTCGGCGAGACCGTGACGCGGGCGGTCATCACCGTGCCGGCCTACTTCAACGACGCCCAACGCAACGCCACGATCCGCGCCGGCGAGCTGGCCGGGTTCACCGTCGAACGCATCGTCAACGAACCCACCGCGGCCGCCCTCGCCTACGGCCTAGACAAGCTCAAGGAGCGATCGAAGGTGGCCGTGTACGACCTCGGCGGCGGCACGTTCGACCTCTCGGTGCTGGAGCTGAACAACGGCGTCTTCCAGGTCCTTTCCACCAACGGCAACACCCGGCTCGGTGGCGACGATCTGGACCGGGCGCTGACCACGTTCCTTGTGGGCGAGATCGCCAAGGCCGGCGGCCCGGACCTGTCGAAGGCGGGTCCCGCCGAACAGCCGCTCGTGGCCCGCATCCGCGAGGCCGCCGAGAACGCCAAGATCCGCCTCAGCACCGAGGAGGAGGTCGCGGTCCAGCTCCCGTTCCTCACCGCCTCGTTCAGCTTCGAGCTGCGGCTCTCGCGGACGAAGCTGGAGGAACTCACCCGTTCGATCGTCGAACGCACACGCGTCCACTGCCTACGTTCGCTCGCCGACGCGAAGCTCGAGGCGAAGGACCTCGACCAGGTCATCCTGGTCGGCGGCCAGACCCGCATGCCGCTCGTGCGGCGGCTGGTGGCGGAGTGGTTCGGCTGCGCGGAGTTCGCGGAACAACGCGGCGACCTGCGGCTCGGCGAGGAGTTCCACCGGACGAAGGGTCCGCAGCTGAACACCTCCCAGAATCCCGACGAGGCCGTGGCCCTCGGCGCGGGCATCCAGGCGGAGATCCTCCGCGGCGGGTTCAAGAACCTCCTGCTGCTCGACGTCACCCCGCTGTCGCTGGGACTCGAGACCTTCGGCGGCCTGATGAACGTGATCATCCCGCGCAACACCACCATCCCGGTGAAGGCCGGCGAGATGTTCACCACCGCCGTGGACAACCAGCCGAACATGCGGATCCACGTCCTGCAGGGCGAACGCGAGCGGGCGAAGGACAACTGGAGCCTCGGCGACTTCCTGCTGGAGTTCGAACGGGCCCCGAAGGGCGTGCCGCGGGTCGGCGTGCAGTTCGAGATCGATGCCAACGGCATCCTCCACGTGCTCGCCCGCGACGTGAAGACCGGCCACCAGAAGGTGGTCCAGATGCGCTCCGCGGTGGACGTGGCGGACGAGGACGTCCAGCGCATGGTGGAGGAGTCGGTGGAGCACGCCTTCGACGACCTCAAGGCGCGGCAGTGGATCGAGGCCAAGATCCGGGCGGGCGAGACGCTGACGGCGACGCGCAAGACGATGGCCGAGTACGATGCCGACCTCGACGACGAGTACAGGAAGCAACTGCACGAAGCCCTGGAAGCGGTCGAGGCCGTGCTGTCCGGCGAGGAACCGCGGACGAAGACCGGCGACCCCGTGGCCCTGCGCGCCGCGAACGCCCGGCTGGACGAGGTCTCCAAGCCGCTGGCCGAGCACGCCATGGACAAGGTGATGGAGGCCATGCTGCGCCAGCGCGGCGCCCTGGGTGGGACGAAGCCGAGCTGATCAGCGAGGCGTGGACTCGATCGGGCGGAAGCCGTCCTGCGATTCGGGGAAAGGCGCGGTCGGACTCGCGCACTCCACGACGCTCACGCACCTCACCAGCGAAATCCACGGACAACGGACACCTGACAACGGGCAAAACTTAGAACGGCCAGCGGATGCCGGTGACCACCTGGAATCCGTTCTCCATCCGCAAGAGCCCTTCCCGATTGCCCTCGGCGAAACGCGTCTTCCCGAGCGTCATCCACTGCACGCCCACGTAGAAGTCCGCGTCGGGGTTGGTGTGCCACAACAGCATCGCGTTGGCGTAGGCGCCGGCGTTGACGTC
>JAIXUV010000058.1 GCA_027483345.1 Verrucomicrobiales bacterium
GTCCACCAACGGTGGGATTGTGGGGCGTCGTCGGCGTCCGGCACCTTGCCAGTCTCAACCATCCTGCCGGCAGGTGGACAACGGAAATCGTTGGGAATGAACCCTGCATCGTGTATTCTCTACAGTGACGGTGGAATTTTATTCAGTCCGTCGAAGCTTGGAGACAGAGAGTGCCCAGGTTTGTTGATGTCGATTTCCCGCCCCAACTTGAAGAGGTTGACCCAGGTGGTGGCGCTCGCCGCCGCCGTGTCGTCCCCTGTCGTGGCCCAGATCTCGATCACCAGCACGAATTTCACCTACAGCAACAACTTCAACTCGCTGGCCACCTCGGGAACGCCGACCTGGACCGACAACTCGACCATGGCGGGCTGGTATGCGGCGTATCGCGTCGGCTCGGTGAACACGGCGTTCACCAACTACACCGCAGGCTCCGGCACCTCCGCGACTGGCGGCCTCTATAGCTATGGCACCACCAGCGACCGGGCGCTGGGGAGTATCGCCGACATCTCGGGTGCCACGACCATCGCCTACGGTGTCCGGCTTCGGAACAACACCGGAACGACACTCACCCGGCTCTCCATCGGCTTCACCGGTGAACAATGGCGGCGGGCCGCTGGCACGGGCACCGCCAACCACACGCTGGCTGTTTCCTATCGAATTTCCACCACGGTCACCGAGCCGGATCCGAGGAATTCCCTGACTTGGACAAACATCAGTTCGTTGACCTTCAACACCTCCCAGGATGCCCGTTCCGGCAGCGGTGCGGCCCTTGACGGCAACAACGCGACCAACCGGGTCGAGTTGTTCCTCGCGAACATCTCCATCAGCCTGCCCAACAACTCGGAGATCTTCATCCGCTGGGTGGATACTGCCGACTCCAGTACCGACCACGGTATCGCCATCGACGACGTCCGCATTTATGTGCCCGAGGCGGGCGTTGTTGGCCCATTGACATTGGTCGCATTCGCCGCCGGCCACACCTGGCTGAAGCGGCGGCGGCTCAACCGAAAGTCGGTGGCGTCGACAGGGGAAGCACCAGTTGACGCCCCCCGGATTCCCGCAGGCCACTGACCCCGAGTCCGAGCAGGCGAAGCGGCCGGTTCACCAGGCGCTCGCGTCCCAGCAGCCAGCAGCCCAAGCGGTAGAGGTCCCTCGCCTCCGACACCGCCTGGTCGCCCGAGTACTGCCGGGTGAGCGTGGAGAAGTCGCCGTAGCGGACCTTCACCTGCACCGTCTGCGCCTCCAGCCGACGCCGATGCAGCTTCTCCGCGATCTCCTCCGCCTGCTCCTTCAGGGCCAAACGGAGCGTGGGCCGATGCTCAGTGTCGTTGCGGAAGGTGGTCTCGCTGGAGATGCTCTTGACGGTGTCGTCCTGGGACAGTTCCCGGTCGTCCTCTCCCATCGAGAATCGGCGCAACACCGGTCCCCAGGAACCGACCAGCGCCCGCAGGTCTCCCGGATGGTCCTGCAGGTCGCCGATCGTCCGGATCCCGGCCCGGGCGAGGATCTCCTCGGTCACACGCCCGACCCCATGGAGCGCGCGCGCGGGCATCGGTCGCAGGAAGGCGACCCGGTCCCGGTCTGGGATCACGCAGAGACCGTCGGGCTTGCCGAAGTCGCTGGCGATCTTTGCCAGCAGCTTGTTCGAGGCGATGCCGACGCTCGCGGTCAGGTCCCGTTCCTCGCGGATGCGCCGCTTCAGGCCGCGCGCCAGTTCCAAGGCCTTGCGGACGCCCTCCTCCGCGTCGATGGCCTTCAGCAGCGCCGAGGCGTCGAGGTAGGCCTCGTCGACCGAGACCTTCTCCAGCTCCACGCCGGATTCGGCGACGATGCGGAAGATCTCCCGGGACTCCTCGGCATAGCGTTCCATGCGGGGACGGAGGAACACCCCCTGGGGACAAAGGCGTCCGGCCGTGGTGCTGGGCATGGCGGAACGCACGCCGAAACGCCGCGCCTCGTAGCTCGCCGCCGAGACCACGCCCCTGGAAGTCGGAGATCCACCGACGATCACCGGCTTGCCCCTCAACGAAGGCTGGTCCCGTTGCTCCACGGACGCGAAGAAGGCGTCCATGTCGAGGTGGAGAAGGATCCGGACCGTCGCCATCGGGACTCGGGCCTCCGGCGGCACATCAACGCTTCTTCGAACTGAATCCCCGCGGAAGGTTGGGATTGTCGGCACCGGTCTCCTGCGGAGTCTCGGCAGCGGCTTCCTCGGCGGGCGCAGTCTCCTCGGGAATTCCCAAACGCGAACGCGCCTTCTTGGCGGCACCGGTCTCGGGGTACTCCGCGATGATGCGCTCCAGGATCGCCATCGCCTTGGCAGGCTGGTTCATGGACCCCGAATAGAGGTTCGCGAGGTGGATCGCCGTCCACCCCCACTTCTCGCGGCTCAGTCCCTGGGTCAGGACCTCCTCCAGCTCCAGGGTCGCCGCGAGCGGATTGGAAAGGTCCTTCTCGTAGATCTCCGCAATCCGGATGGCCACGTACTGCTCACGGGGATTCCTCTTGAGGTACTCCCGCATCAGCGCGATGGCGTCGAGGTGGTTTCCCTTGGCCCACTCGGCCTCCGCCGCATCGTACTCGGGATCGTTCTGGGACGGGGCGTCCTCAGAGAAGACCACGCTTCCGGTGCGCCGCGAAAACCACTGGGCCACCTCCCACGCCACCAAACCGGCGAGGACCAGCATCATGCCCACGAACCCGCCCAGCCATCCGAACGACTTCGATTGGGCCGGCTTCGCCTCCGGAGCCTTCGCGACCGGGGTCAAGGCAGGCGAGGTCACCGCCGCGGCGTTGGTTCCCAAGGACTCGGCCGACGTCGCCGTCTGCGGCGCCGCGTCGTTGGTGGCCTCGGTGACGTTGGGGGCGACGGTTGCCACCGACGCCTCCATCTCCACAGGAACACCCCGCGAAAGCTCCACGGACGCGTAACCGGCCCGGAACCGCTGCAGGCAGTAGATCGAGCCGAGCAGCAACAGCAGTGCGATGACCCCTTTGACCAGCGTGTTCATGAGACCTGTGACCAGACTGTGACGAAGGAACCGTTTGGGAAAGGCCAAACAGCAGGCTCGACGACACCTCGGCCCAGCGGGAAGGGCCGAGTCGGCCGATGGGAGTGCGATGCGGTCGGTCTTGATCGGCCGCGATTTCCGCCGCCTAGTGGTCGCGGCATGCAGTTGTATCCGATCCCAACCGAAACCTCGGGAGCGGAGTTCCTCGCCTGGGAAGAGGCGATCCTCGACGCCGTGGACGCGGGGGAATCGGACGAGACGCTATGCCTTTGGGAATCAACCCAACGCTTCGTGGTCCTGGGTTGCGGGCAGCGGGCCGAGGCGGAGGTGCATCTGGAGCGTTGTCGGGAACTGGGCATCCCCGTCTTCCGGCGCTGCAGCGGGGGCGGAGCCGTGGTCCAGGGGCCCGGGTGCCTGAACTACGCGGTCATCCTGAGGCACGACGCCTCCGGACCACTCGCCTCGATCCAGGGAACCAACCGATGGGTGATGGAACGCCAGAGGGACCTCCTGCGAGAGGCCACCGGATTGCCGGTCGAGCTTGAGGGGCACACGGATCTGGTGTTGGGCGACCGCAAGTTCTCCGGGAACGCCCAGCGCCGGAAGCGGGGAGCCCTGCTGTTCCATGGAACGCTTCTCCTGGACTTCCATCTGCCGACGATCGCCGAGTGCCTCCGTTTCCCTTCACACCAGCCGGGATATCGGGCCGGACGCGACCATCTGGAGTTCGTGCAGAACCTACCGCTCGGCGCCGAGGCGGCCCGGATGGCACTGGTCCGTGGCTGGGGAACCGGAGGACCTGTCGCGGAACCGCCGCGGGAACGGTTCCGACGACTTTGGGAGGATCGCTACTCCCAGGAGTCCTGGCACCGACGTCTGTAGCGCCGGGCTTCAACCACCGGCAACAATCCGGACGATCTCCAGGCGGTCGCCGTCGGAGATCCCGCGGTCTGGGAACTCGGACGGCGCGACGGCCTCGCCGTTGTGTTCCACCACCACGCTCCGCGGCAATAGTCCCTGCTGAATGAGGAACCCCTCCAGCGTGCACGCCTCCGGGGCCGCCACCTTCTCGCCGTTCGCAATCACCGTCATGGGAGGGATGGTGTCCGCTGGACGGCCGCAGTAAAGCGCGGTGCCACCGGACTCCGATGCCGCACCGTTTTTGGATTCAACGCGCACCGCTCCCACCTTAGGTTCCGCCCGTGCCGCACGAACCACTGCTGACGCTCGATCTTCCCGGTATCCCGAAGATCAAATCCGGAAAGGTCCGCGAGGTCTACGACCTCGGGGATTCCCTGCTGTTCGTGGCCACCGACCGGATCTCGGCCTTCGACTGCATCATGCCCAACGGCATCCCGCAGAAGGGCGAGGTCCTCACGCGGATCTCGCATTTCTGGTTCGACCTGACCGGCGACTGGCTTCCCAACCACCGCCTGTTGACCGCGTCGGAGCCCCTCCCGGAGCGTCTCGCACCGTTCGCCAACAAGTTGGCGGGCCGCAGCATGATCGTCCGCAAGACCACACCGCTGCCGATCGAATGCGTCGTCCGCGGCTACCTCGCCGGCTCCGGCTGGAAGGAGTACCAACGCTCGGGAACCGTGTGTGGGATCCGTCTTCCGGCGGGCCTTTCGGAATCGTCGGAGCTGCCCGAGCCCATCTTCACCCCGGCGACCAAGGCGGAGACGGGTCACGACGAGAACATCCCGTTCGAACGGGCCGTGGAACTGGTGGGCGCGGACGTCGCCGAGAGGGCCCGTCACCTCAGCGTGCGGCTGTACACTTTCGCCCGCGCCTTCGCCCGCGAACGCGGGATCCTGATCGCCGACACCAAGTTCGAGTTCGGCCTGCTCGACGACGGCAGGCTCATCCTCATCGACGAGGTCCTCACGCCGGATTCCTCCCGCTTCTGGCCTGCGGCCGGCTTCGCGACCGGACGGGGCCAGCCCAGCTTCGACAAGCAGTTCGTCCGCGACTACCTCGAGACCCTCGACTGGGACAAGACGCCGCCGGCGCCGGCGCTGCCGGAGTCGGTGGTCTCCCACACCCGGGACAAGTATCTCGAGGCCTATCGTCTCCTGACCGGCCAGCCCCTCTGACCCATGCTGAAATCCACCCGCAGGAAGACCTCGCCGCACTCGGGCAACCGCTTTGCGATCGTCTGCTCGCAGTACAACCCCGAGTACACCCAACCGATGTGCAAGGCCGCAGAGACGGTGCTTTCCGCCGCGGGCGCCCGCTTCGAGGTGGTCTCCGTTCCCGGGGCCTTCGAGATCCCGGTCGCCGCCGCCGCCCTTCTCGCCCGCAAGTCGTCCAAGCCGGACGCGGTGCTCTGCCTCGGCCTCATTCTCCAGGGTGAAACCAACCACGCGGACCACATCGGCGAGGCGGTGACCCGGGCCTTGATGGACCTGTCCATCCGCACCGGGATCCCGTGCATCCATGAGGTCCTCACGGTCCAGACCCGCGAGCAGGCCGAGAAGCGCTGTGTCGCCGAGGAAACCAACCGTGGGGCCGAGGCCGCCCACACCGGGTTGCGATTGGCGGCCACGCTGAATTCCCTACGCCGCGGCCCCGGAAGACGATGATATCCTCCTGGAACAGTTGGAGCCCGGCCCGCCGCACGTGGACGGTCGCGCTCGCGATCTTCGTCGCAGACCAGCTCAGCAAGGGAGTGGTCGCCGCGACCCTGCCCTACCATGAGGAACGGGTGGTCGTGGACGGATTCTTCCGCTTCGTCCACTGGGGCAACACCGGGGCCGCCTGGAGCGTCTTCAGCCAGCGGAACGGTTGGCTCGCGGCCTTCTCTTCGGTCGCGGTGGCGGCGTTGTGGATGCTGCGGCGTCAGTTCGAGTACCACCGCCCGGGCGGACAGCTGGCACTCGGACTGCTTTTCGGCGGGATCTTCGGCAATCTCGTGGACCGTCTGCGCCACGACCACGTGGTGGATTTCCTCCGGTTCTACTGGATCCGACGTTCCGGCGAGGAGATCGGCTTCCCGGCCTTCAATGTCGCCGACATGGCCATCAGCTCTGCCGTGGTGCTCCTGCTGTTCCTCACCTGGCAGACTTCCCCGGCACCCGCCGCCTCCGACGCCGCCGCGGAATGAACCCCGTGCTGATCGCCGGCCCGACCGCCTCGGGAAAGTCGGAACTCGCACTCGCGCTCGCGGAACGGATCGACGGGGAGATCGTCTCCGTCGACTCCATGCAGGTGTACCAGGGACTGGACGTCGGCACCGCGAAACCCACGGATGCGGAGCGCCGGAGGATACCGCATCACCTCGTGGACATCGTCCCGCTCGACGACACCTACGACGCCGCCCGGTTCGTGGCGGACGCCACGGCGGCGATCGCCGGGATCACGGCGCGGGGTCGGGTTCCGATCCTCTGTGGCGGAACCGGCCTGTACTTCAATTCCTGGTTGAACGGCTTGGGCTCCGCACCGGCGCCGGATCCGGTTCTCCGGGCTGAATTGGAAGCCCTCTCCACCGAGGTGCTCCTCGATGAACTCGCCCGCCGGGACTGGGAGACCTTCGACGCCATCGACCTGCGGAACCGGCGCCGAATCGTCCGGGCCGTGGAGGTGATCCGGATCACAGGGCGCCCCTTCTCTTCCCAGCGGGCCACCTGGCCGGAGCGGGCTCCATCGATGGCCGGACGCGCCTTCGGCCTACGGCGCCCGGCTCCCACATTGGTGGACAGGATCCATCGACGGGTGGACCGCATGTTCGAGGCGGGCCTGGTGGAGGAAACCCGTCGACTGCTGGAACGGGGGCTGGAGCGCAACCGGGTGGCGATGCAGGCGATCGGATACAGGCAGGTGGTCGAACACCTCCAGGGAATCCGCGGCTTCAGGGACACCGTGGAACTCGTCAAGGCCCGTACCCGGCAGTTCGCGAAACGCCAGCGGACCTGGTTCGAGGGACAGATGGACCTCGAATGGTTGGAAATCCCTTCGGAATTGGAGGCCACGACCATGGCCGACTCCCTAACCAGGCGCCTGCTGGAAAAACCGCATGGAAAAAGCCCGACAGCCTAGAAAAAGCGCCGTCGGGCTTTGGAGGAACCGGGGATACTCCCCACTGACCTTTCGATGATATCGCCGCGGAGCGGCCAGTCAAACCACCATTCGGGAGAAGCAGGCCAAAAAGGTCGCTAACGGCTCCAATCAAACGCCTTTAACGTTCACCGCGGCAATCCATGAAGCTCCACCAGCTCGCCTGGGCGAACAACGAGGTCGTTGGGCAAAGACACGAAGACCGGGAGGCCGAGTTCGGCAGAAACGTTGGCGCTGCCGTTTCCAGCGGCATTTGCGTTCCTCGGCAGCAAGGTGGGATATACGGGTTCCAATTGGGAACCGACCGAGAGGATCTCACCGACACCGGAAAGGCGGCGACCGCCGCGGCACCGGACCTCGATCTTCATGCCCACCTTGGGTTCGAGGTTCAGTGGTTGGCGGACGAAAGCCACAACCCGTGAGGGCTTCTCCTTGGAAACCGTCAGGATGGCCTCACCGGCGAGGATGGTCTCGCCGGCCTGCCGGTGGACAACGCTCACGATGCCGTCGAAAGGCGCCACCAGCTCCTGCGGCAACATCTGGGCTTCCAGCAGGTCGAGGTTGCTCTCCTCCACGTTGATCGCGGCGCGGACCGAAGCCGGAAGATCGCCATCCACCTTGGACTCCGAGACGGACATCTCACGGATCGCGGAATCGATCTCGGACACGAGGCGGTTGAGTTCCACGACCATGGCGGTCGAGGCGTTGACGTCACGGCGGGCGACGTCGAGGTCCGCCTGGCTGTAGATGGACCGAACCGGACCGCCGGTCGAGCCGGCGGTGCCGGCGAAAAGGCGTTCGACCCGGGCGAGTTCCAGTTCCGCATAGGTCTGCTTGGCCCGGGCCTCCACCAGCTCCACCCGCTTCGACATCATGTCGAGACGGAGCTTCTCGAGGTTGATCCTCATGTTGTCCTTGCGGACGTCCGAGCTGATTCCGCTTCGGATCAGGTCCATCCGGGCCTTGGAGAGCGCAATCTGGGCGTCCAGGACCCTGGGTTCAAACGGAAGGACCAAGGCGATCGTCTGACCCGCCGCGACCCGCTGCAATGCGTCGACCTGCAGCCGGAGAATCCGTCCGGACGTCGTGCTCCCAACCAGGGCCCTCACCGACTCCGCCTCGCCGACCAGGGCCGAGGTTCCGACGTATCCCTTCCAGACATAACCGGTCACCCCAAGCATCACGGCGAAAAGCAGGTAGGGAACCACCGCGATCCGGAACTCCCGGAAGGCGACATGGGGCGGCGTCGGAATCGGAGGCAGGACCTCCGCCGGCGGCAATTTCTTGTCGGGTTCCATGATCACATCTCGGATTCGTCTTCGGCCTTCAGGCTCGTCACCCGCGAGACCCCCGGCACCGCCTTGAGCTCGGTCATCAACTCCTCGACACGTCCCGCATCACGGAGGAGCACGCGGAATGAGAGGTCGGCTCCCTCGGAGGCGGTGCTGACCCGCTGGCTGGCCAGCTGGTTCTTCCGACCGTGGCGCTCCAGGAGGGCGAGCAACCTCGGAAGCTCGTTCAGGGGCCTTCCCCAGTGGAGGTTCAGGACCAGGTCGTAGCGATGGCGGCTTCCGAACGCGGTCCAGTGCAGATACAGCATCACCAGCGCGAAAATCACGCATCCGATGATGGCCGTGCTGTACTTCCGCGTCCCGGCCGCCATGCCGGTGGTGATGCTGGCGAGGATGTAGGTGGTGTCCAGGGTGTCCCGCAGGATGTTCCGGAAGCGGACCACCGCGAAGACCGCCATCATTCCGAAGACCATCAGCAGGTTGTCGAACATCACGGCCATCACCAGCGCCACGATGGTGCAGAGGACGACCAGGGAATTGACGAAGGACTTGGAGTAGCTGAGGCCGGAGTGGCAGGCCATGTAGACCCAGGCGATGACATGGCCACAGAGGAAGGCGACCAGCAGCCCCAGCAGGAGACCCGACAGGTCGGAGGGAGCCGTTCCGAAATCTCCACGAAACAAAAGGTCTGACATGGTGGTCTAGGCGGTTTGGTGGCCTCGGGACAGCAGGGTGTTCAGCCGCTGCATCCGCTCCCGCTTCCGTTCCTCGGCCAACTCCGGATCACCGGGTACCGCCGTGGCAAGCCCGTTCCGGCAGAAATAGGCCTCACCCTTGCGGGCGACCCCGTCGGCGTACTTCGAGGCGGAAGCCTGGCGAAGGCCGAAGATCCGGACCATCTCCGCGAACCACTCCGGGAATCGGCCCGTGAACTTCAGCTCCAGGATCACCACCGGACCGAACACCGAAGTCGGCGCATCCATCTCCGCGGTGAATCGGCTGGTGAACTCGGGCGAGATCAGGACGTTGCGGTCGAAGGTCACCCGGACGGAATTGTCATGGGGACTGATCCAAGCCTCCCGTTCGTAGTACACGTGGGCCACGGGACCGCTGCGCGTGTCGTTCATCAACTCGACGAAACGCTGGATCGCCTCCGCCTGGCGGACATCATCCTTCACCAACTCCGAGGTATGCGGGATCTGTCCGGCGAGGACCGCCTCCACCGCGTGGCGCTTTACTCCGCCCCGTTGCTTCATGATCGCATCGTTCATCCGACGCTTGATCTCGAAGAAGATCGGCGAGCCGGGGCTGTCTTCGTAGAAACGGAGCCGCAGCTTGTAGCGGTTCTTGTTGCCGTTGATCGTACCCCAGTAGATCCGCAGATCGTCCGAATCCAGATACAGGTTGTGGATGGTGTAGGAGAGATTCGGTCGGCCGACCCCGTACTCGTCCAACTCCAGGTAATTGGAAACGAAGTCACGCAGGGCAAGCGCCAGTTCCTCTGGTACGAGGTACTTCAGCTCCCACCGCTGCAACTGCATGTTGTCGCCCGACATGATCTGGTAATCCCGAACCCACCGCCCACAGCAACGGTTTGTTGCCGCGATTTTTCCCGTTCGTCACCACATCCCGCCCAAGGTGGAACCCACGGACGTCCGGGAAGTTCGGCGACTTTAGCAACCCCAGTGCCGGAGGCAACCGGAGGTTCGAAAATGCAGGTAAGGGAACCGACCTCCCATTCAACGGGTGTCACCCGCAAGCAGCGGATCCCCATCACCCCGCCGATACTGGAACGGAACGCTCCGCACCACCCCATCGATCAACGTGGAGAACCTCAGGCCGTTGGCGGACAGTTCCTTGCAAGCCGCCTCCACTGCGGGACGGTCGTAGTATTCCAGTCCCCGACCCAGGGCGTAGGTGAACATCTTCTCCACCACGCAGCGGATGAAGTCCTCGCGTTTCGAACCCGAGATGAGGTTCCCGAAGGCTCGATGCCCGTCGAACGGCTCCCCCGACTCCAACACACCCGAGGCGTCGATCGGCTCCGTGCCGTCCTTTTCCCGGTACCTCCCGATGGCGTCGAAGTGCTCGAAGGCGAATCCGATGGGATCCATCTTGGCATGGCACGAGGCGCACATTGGGTTGTCGCGATGGGCGTCCATCCGCTGGCGCAACGTCCCCTTCAGTTCCTTGGCCTCCAGCGGCGGCACCCCGGGCGGCGGCGGCGGCGGCGGGGTCGCGAGGATGTTCTCGAGGATCCATTTCCCACGCTTCACCGGGGAGGTGCGGTTGGGATTCGACGTCAGCGCCAGGAAGCTCGCATGGGTCAGCAAACCGGCCCGGGGCGTCCCCTTCAGCGACACCTTCACGAAGTCGTCCCCGGCCACGCCCTCCAAGCCGTAGTGCCGGGCCAAGCGCCCGTCCACGAAGGTGTAGTCCGCGTCGATCAACTCCGTCAGCGGCCGGTCCTGCTTCAGGATGTGCTCGAAGAGCATCTCCGTCTCACGGCGTGCAGAAGCCCGGAGACGCTCGTCGAACTCGGGGAACATCTTCGCGTCCGGGGTGATGATCTCCATGGTGCGGAGCTGCAGCCATTGGCCGGCGAAATTGTCCACCAGGGCCTTCGACTTCGGGTCGGCCAACATGCGGCGGACCTCCCCGGCCAGGTTGTTCCTCAGGCTCCCCTTCTCCGCCAAACGGAACAGCGTCTCGTCCGGCATGCTGCTCCAGAGGAAATAGGAAAGCCGCGAGGCCAAGGCATGGTCGTTGATCCGGTGGACGGCGTTGGGATTGTCCGGATCGGACTGCAGTTCACCGCGGAACAGGAAGTGGGGTGAGACGAGCACCGCGGTCAGGGCGTGCCGGACGGAGGTCTCGAAGTTGTCGCCCCCACCCTGCGCCTGCTGGAAGAGCGTCATCAGGCGGGCCACCTCCTCGACGCTGGCGGGCCGACGAAAGGCCCTGCCGGCGAAGCGGGCGAGGATCTCCTTCGCCACCTCGTTGGTGGTCTTGGGACCCGGCTGACGGAAGAAGATCCTCCGATGGGATTCCGGCAGCTCCGGCACCGTGTTAGTGAACGGCCCCACCACCTCGACGAATTCCACCTGGAGGTTGCGGTCCTCGATCTTCTTCTTCTGAGTCTTCCGTCCCTTCGGACCGGTCTCCTCCACCGTCGACTCCTTGTAGTAGTCGTTGAGGAAGGCGACCCCGATGCGATGGGAACCCGGTGACAGGAACGCGCGGTGTTCGTAGGCCTTGGAGTTGCCGCGAGTCCGACGTACCTCGTACCGCTCCAGTTCCTTGCCGTCCGCGTTGACCGCCATCAGCACCTTGTCCGGACCCGCCTGGTCGCCGTAGGCCTGGACCCGGATCAGGTACTCCGACGGCACCTTCGCCTCGTAGCGCAGGCTCATCTCGCCGTTGGAACCCAAGGTCGCCAACGACTCGGAACCTCCATGCCCCTCCAGGCGTCCCGGATCGAAACGCCGGGCGACCGTCGGCAAGGGACCGGTCACCAGCGCCTCGTCCAGGATCGCCTCCGCCGCCTTCAGGTACCGCTCGATCAGGATCGGAGGCAGCGAGAGGACATCCCCGATGTTGTCGAACCCGTAGCCGACGTCGTCCTGTGGGAAATCGGCCGCCGGCTGGAAGTCCACCCCGACCAGGTCCCGGATGGTGTTGTCGTACTCGACCCGGTTGAGGCGCCGCAGGGTCACCCGACCCGGATCCGGATGCTCCGGGTCCACGGGGAAAAGCGTGCGGTCCAACCAGGCCACGAGATTCGTGCGCTCGCCGGCCGTGGGCTGCGTCTGACGCTTCTTCGGCGGCATCTCACCGGTCTTCACCGTGTGCAGTACCCGCTCCCACAGCCGTCGATCGGCCAGCAGCGTGTGGATGTTCGTGTGGCCGTCGAAGTTGACGTCCCCCTTCCGGGCACCGTCGCCGTGGCAATCCCAGCAGTTCTTCTGGAGCACCGGCAGCACCTGCGACCCGAACTCCGCGTCGGCGAGGACGAGGTCCAACGCCTTGCGCGGCGCCGCCCTGCGGCTGTTGACGGCCACGGCCAGCGAGGCGATCGCCAGGACGGCGAGGACCGAGAGGATGACGTACTGCTTGCGCATGGATCGGGTATCGACGGCGATTCGTGCTCGGTTATTCCGGAGGATTCTAGCCTTGGTTTGGCTTGGGACCAACCTGTCAGGAACCGACCGCGATCCGCGGCCAGAGGGACTCGAGATCCGGGTCCGACAGCGCGGTCGCCCGGAGCTCGATCGGATTCCCGACCGCCAGGGCCTTGCAGTACCAGGTCCAGGCGCCTTCGAGGTCGCCCATCACCGCCGCATAGCACGCGAGGTTGAAGCGGATCAGCGGCTCCGTGGGAAACCGGGTCGCCGCCGGCACCAACAGTCCCGAGGCGTGCGCGACGCCGCCACCGTCCATTCGGCGCGCCGCGTAGGCCCGGTGCAGCCAGCCGGAGACCTCGTCCGGATACAACGCCACCTGCTGGGTCGCGGTCCGGTATCCTTCGGTCCACTGGCCGAGTGCACTGTGGACCTCCCAGCGCAGCTCCAACACCTCGGCCCTGCGGCAGACCGGTTGGGGAAGTCGGTCCAACTCCAGCGCCGCGTCCGCGGGCAGGCCCAGAAGCATCCAGCCCACCGCCGCATCGAAGTGATGTCGAGCCGGCAGGGGAATGGCCTCGGATTCGGTGGGCTTGGGCATCGTCGCCACGGTTTCAGTCGACGAAGTTGAACTCGTTGGAGGCCAGGAGCACCTGTGCCAGCCGTTGCCATGGGCCCAGCGGACGCGGCCACTCGCGGGCTCCCGAGAAATCGGCGTTGGCCGCCCAGGCACGTCGGTCGCCGTCCACTTGCACGACCTCGGGCGCCCATTCGAAGGAATCCGAATTGTCACCGGACCGCGGGTCCGCCACGAAATCGAGGGTCTCACCCCGCTTCACGGACACGGAGCCGATCTCGGCGGAAGCGCTGGTCCCGGAGACTTCCCAAGCCCCGAGCCTTCCCTGACGGCTGGAGACCACCAGGGCGTGGATGCCATCGCCCAGCTTGGCCGAGTGCGACACCGTCCCCGAAATGCGGACCGTCATGTCGGAGGGTGCCGTCCACCGGCGGATCGCCGCATGGCGGCCGTCCACACCCGGATGGCCACCCGTTCGAGTCAGCGAGGCGTAGGCAGCGGGGGCCATCGCCGGGAACTTCTCGGCATCCTGCCAGCGCCCGTCGCGGAACACTCGGAACGGCCGGAACTCGTCGACGCGGTTGGAAACCGAATCGAAGTGCCCGCGGCCATACTGCCACGCCGAAGCCGGAGTGACCGGCGTTTCATCCGAACCCTGGCCATCCACGAAGCGCATCGCCGCATCCAGTTCCCCGCGGTCGGGAGACCGTTGGTAGGCGACGTCGTAAAGTCTTCGGATCCGGTCCGCCCCGGATCGCGAGGCGATGTCGGGTCGATTGACCATGGCCCGTGCCTGTTCCGCCACCACCGGGCTGTTGAGCCAGAAGAGCGCCTGCTGCGGCACGCTGGTTTGGAACCGCCCTGGCGAAGTGGCATCCGGGCTGGCAAAGTCGAAGGAACGGAGGATTCCCGGGAGGTTCTGCCGGTCGATGAAGCCGTAGAGGGTCCTACGGTTCGCCGGCTTGTCGGTGTCGTAGATCTCCACCGGACGACCGCCGACCGTGCGATCCAACGTGCCGGAGACCGCGAGCAGGCTGTCCCGCATCGCCTCGAAGTCGATGCGCTTGCGGTTCATGCGCCAGTAGAGGTTGTTCGCTGGATCCTCCTTCTCCGCTAGGGCGACCTCCACCTTGGAGGCGCCGTGGGCCAGCGGATCGCTCGACTGGCGGTAGGTCGCCGAGAGCAGCAGCTCGCGGTGGAGGTTCTTGATCGACCAGCCGTTGTCCATGAAGCGCACCGCCAGGTAGTCCAGCAGCTCGGGATGGGTCGGCGGATCGCTGCGCACGCCGAAGTCGCTCGGAGTGCGGACGAGCGCGGTGCCGAAGTGGCGTTGCCAGACCCGGTTCACGAACACGCGCGCGGTCAGGGGATTGCCGCGAGAGACGATCGAACGGGCGAACTCCAGCCGACCGCTGCCCTTCTCGAAGGCAGGACTGTCCTGGCCCGCCACCACGGTGAGCTGACGGCGCTGCACCTTCGGACCGGGATTCCCCGGGTTGCCACGCTTGAACACCACCGGCTCCGAGATCGCCTCCTGATCCAACATGGCCATCGCCCGCAAGGGAGCCCCGGGATGGGTCGCCTCGAGTTCGTCGATCTTGCGCTGCAGCGCACGGAGCTTCTGCGCCACCGGGGTGTCGAAGAAGCGGTCGATGCCGTTCCGGACCTCCTGGACCGGCGAATCGGGACCGTAGAGCACCAGCCGAAGCTGCTCCTCGTCGGCGACCGCCAACTGCGTCGGCTCGGGTTGTCCCGCCGACTTCGCCGCCTCCAGGGTCCCTCGCCAGTTGCGTTCCACTCCGGTCAGCAGTTCGCCGTAGTGGGCCGCCACGTTGGTGAAACCGGTCGGGGCGAATCCCTTGAAATGGGCGGCCAGCCGCGGATTGAGCGGCTTTCCGTCCAGGTTCCCGCCTGTCACTGAACCCACCAACTCCGGAGCGCGACGCCCGAACTCTTCCGGAGTGAGCTTCTCAAAGGCGAACCACGGTGCGAAGACCGGATGGGACTGGGTACGCCACTGTTCCAGGCGCCCCTTCCACGCCGCCACCAGCCCGGGATCCAGGCTGCGCTGACGGGCCAGACCCTCCAAGTTGGTCCAGTCGAGGCTCGCCGCATCGTGCGCCGCCAACAGGTAGTCTCCCACCCGCTCGCGCAGCTTCTTCATCACCTCCGCGGTGCGCTCCATGCGGTAGTCGGAGAGCTCCTTCTGGCGCTTGTCCTTCTCCTTCGCGAACTCGGCCGACCGCGCCGGATCCGGATTGGCGGCGATGAACGGCTTCTCCTCCGGTTCCCGGCTGTTGGAGAAGATCCCGTAGAGCGAGTAGTAGTCGGCAGTCGGAATCGGGTCGAACTTGTGGTCGTGACACCGGGAACACTGCACGGTCAGACCCATCAGCCCGCGGGTCACCACGTCGATCCGGTCGTCGATGATGTCGTGCGGATTGTTCAGGAACCGGCGGCCCAGGGTGAGGAAGCCCATCGCGGCCAGCGGCGTACGATCCTCGTCGGTCGCCATCTGGTCGCCGGCGATCTGCTCGATCAGGAAGCGGTCGTAGGGAAGGTCGCGGTTGAGCGCCGCCACCACCCAGTCGCGGTAGGTGTGGCTGTAGGCGTATCGACGTTCTTCCTCGAAAACGTAGCCCTTGCTGTCCGCATAGCGCGCCACATCCAACCAATGCCGCGCCCAACGTTCCCCGTAGGCGGCGGATCCCAGCAACCGGTCCACCACCCGCTCGTAGGCACCGGCACGCCGGTCCGCGAGGAAGGCCCCCATCTCCTCCGGGGTCGGCGGCACCCCGGTCAAGTCCAGGGTCACCCGGCGGATCAACGTCCGCCGATCCGCCTCCGGCGACGGAACGAGCCCCTTCCCCTCGAGGGCCGAGAGGATGTAGGCGTCGATTCCGGTCCGGACCCAGTCCGCCTTCTTCAGCTTCGGATGGGCCGGCATCACGGGCGGGATAAACGCCCAGTGGTTCCGGGTTGGATCGGCCGCCTTCACGGACGCGGTTCCCACCCGGGGATCCTCGGCGCCGGCCAGGATCCATTCCTCGAACGCCGCGATCTCGGTTTCCGAAAGCGGACCTCCCTTCGGCGGCATCGGCTTCACGTCATGGGCCTTCCCCCGGAGTACTTGCACGAGGAGGCTTTCCGCGGGCTTGCCGGGGATGATCGCCGGTCCGGACGCCCCGCCCTTCTGCCAACCTTCCCGGGAATCCAGAAGCAGTCCGCCCCGCAGCTTCTCCGCCTTCACGCTGTGGCATTCGAGGCAGCGATCCACCAGAACCGGCCGGATCCGGTTCTCGAAGAGATCCGTCGACGCAGCCCACCCGGTCGTCATGAGGACGGCCCACCCGAAGAACATTGGAATCGAACTCGTCCGGATCATGTTGGAAATCTCACTCAGCCTCTTCATCCGCGGGACAAAGTCAAAACGGTCCTCCGCGGGCACCTATTCAAGATCGTTTCCCGATGGCCGGAAAGAACGCCCCGGGGGTTCTTCCTTGCCGCCCCGCTCCCCACCGGGGTCTGGTTTCGCCCGTCGTGAGTCCGGAAAACCTCCTGCCATCCCTTGCCCGCGTCGTCCGCGGGCTCTCGGCGCTGTTCTGGGGACTCCCGACCGCCCTCATGGCCTGCACCCGGACCGCGGTCGGCGATTTCCTCACCCCCGGCGCCGCCTGGCTGCCCACGGTCTCCTGCGGACTGGTCTGGTTCGGCCTGCGCCAGCTCGCCCACTTCCAACCCCAGGAACGGGTCTGGACCCGCGCCGTGCTCCGCGCCGAACTGTTCGCCGTCAGCATGGTCTTCCTGTCCCCGTTCACCGGCTGGTGGAGCCGTCGGCCGGACAACCCCTTCTTCGCCCAAAGCGTCCTCCTGCTGCTGCTCTTCTCGCTCGGGTTCCTGCTGACCCTGAACCACGTGCTCCAGCGGTTGGCCGCACTCCTGCCCGACGAAACGCTGCGGGCCGACATGCGCCTCTTCACGCGGGTCAATGGCGGCCTGATCAGCGGGCTGGCCGCCGTGGCCGCCTTCTGGATCGGCTGCGCCGCAATCCCCGGCGTACCTGAGCCCGTGCTCGGCTTCCTTTCGGTCCTTGAGCACAGCCGCGGCCCCTTGGTCGTTTCCCTCGGACTGCTTCCCATGGCCCTCACCATGACCCTCGTCTGGAAGGCCAAGGAAGCCATCGTCTCCGACATCTACCGTGGTCGGTGAACGGCGGCGGGTGCCACCGGCCCCGGGTCTGGAACAGGAATGGCAACGCCGACCGCAGCCGATGTTGCCATTGGATTCCTTGCGGACCCGCGTGACGGGCCCGCCCGGGTGCCTCCAGCTCAGTTGAGCTGCTTGATGCGGATGTTGCGGAAGGCCACCGCGCCATGGTCGCCCTGGAGCAGGATCGGTCCGGGCTGGTCCAGCTTGTCGTCCAACTGGCCCCCGGTTCCACGGTCGCAGACCACGTCCTGGTGGACGGTGACGCCGTTCAGGATCAGGGAGATCTTGTTGCCGACGATCCGCGCCTCGGCGGTCTGCCATTGTCCGGCCCGGCGAGACGCGAACATCGACGCCGGCTTCACGCTGTAGATCGCCCCGTTGCCGCCCATCTCCGGCTTGCCGGACTGGAAGTCGTCGAACACCTGGATCTCGTGGCGACCACGCAGGTAGAAGCCCGAGTTGGACTTCGGCGCCACCTGGAATTCATAGCGCACGACGAAGTCGCGGAAGGTGTGCTCGGTGAGGAGGTCGGTTCCGTGCTCGGTGAAGTTCCCTTCCCGATCGACCTTGAGCACGTTGCAAAGCATGCCGTTCTGGACGCTCCAGGACTTCATTCCGTCCGGATTGCGATATTTCCATCCCTTGAGGCTCTTGCCGTCGAACAGCAGCTCGAAACCTTCCTTCTTCTCCGCGTCGCTCAGCACGTTCGCCGTGTCGGTCACCTGCCCCGAGCCCTTGGCCAGGCCCAGGCCCCAACGGATTCCGCCGAGGATGTGCTTCTGGTAGGCTTCGCTGGTCCAGACGTCCTCGCGATGCCCCAGCGAGGTGTAGAACATGCGGCCACCACCCTTGAGGTCCTTGCACCAAGCGACCGGATAGTCCCCCGGTTGGCGGTTCTGCGGATGCTTGTCGAGGGTCAGGAGCCCGTGGACGCGGTCACGATGGAACTCCTTGAACTCGTAGATCTCGTCGTACATCGACCAGGTGTCCCCGAGATGCTGGTTCGCCGGGTGCTTGGGATCCTGGTTGTACATGTCCACCGCCACCTGGGGGCCGTGGGTGAGGAAGAGTCCACCGACCAACCCGTAGAACGGAGGATAGCCGTGGAACGTGTCGGAGCAGGAATGCATGCCGATCAACGCATGTCCGTCTTCCACCCAGCGGATGAAGCCGTCCTTGTCCGGGATCGCGAGGTCGCCGGTGGTGTTGGCGAAAATCACCGCGTCGATGTCCTTGAGGTTCGCCATGGACAGCTTGGCGGCCACCTCGGCGTCGTCCTTGCCGTCCGCGCCACCGCGGACGAAGTCCACCACGGTGTAGTCGCCCGTGACCTTGCCGAGCGTCGCGATGACGTTCTCGGCGGTGGCGATGGAGCTGTGGCGGAAGCCCTTGGTCGCGGTGACGACGAGGACCCGTTTGGGAGCCGCCTCCACCACCGCTGCGGTGGCGGCGAGAAGCGTGGCGGCGGTCAGGAAGGATTTCATGACGGAATGATGTTGGGAGACGACGACCTGTGGATCAGGCCAGTTCGCGACGATGGAAACAGGGAACGGATTCATTTCGCGCTGCCGGAACCCGTTTTGGCAAGTCCGGTCAGCCCCGGGTCAGGGTCGCATCGAGGTTGAGCAGCACGTTGGCCACCGCCGTCCACGCCGCGGCCTCCGACACCGGAACCGCAGGCGGCAACGGCCCCAGCGGTTTGCTGGCGAAGGCGGCGGCGTCTTCAGGCCTTCCGTGGAAGTCCGAACGCATCGAACCCAGCAACGCCTCCAGTTCGCCGACTTCCTTCGCATCCGGACGACGCCCGGTGGCCACGCGGTAGCCGAAGCGGATCCGCTCCGCGTCCGACGTCCCGCCCTCTCCCAGGATGCGCCGAGCCAACGCCTGCGCGGCTTCGACGAATACCGGGTCGTTGAGCGTCACATAGGCCTGGAGCGGCGTGTTGGTCGGCTGACGACGGAAGGTGCAGGTCTCGCGGCTCGGGGCGTCGAAGGTCGACATGCTGGGATTCGGGGCCGTCCGCCGCCAGATGGTGTAGAGGCCGCGCCGGAACCGGTCCTCACCCGGGCTCACCTCGTAGCTGCGTTCCCCGTTGAACGCCGCCCGCCAGAGGCCGTCCGGCTGTGGCGGATACACGCTGGCCCCGCCGATCTTCCCGCTCAGCAGACCCGAGACGGCTAGCGCCTGGTCCCGCACCATCTCCGCGTCGAGACGCCTCCGCGGGAAATGGGAAAGCAGACGGTTCCTCGGATCCTTGATCTTCGAAGCCTCCAAAACGGTCGACGCCTGCAGGTAGGTCCGGCTCGTCACCAGGGTCTTCAGCAACCGCTTGACGTCCCAGGCCCGCGCACCGGGATTGGAAGGTTCCATGAACTCGACCGCCAGCCAGTCGAGGAGTTCCGGATGCGACGGCAGCGACCCCTGCGTCCCGAAGTCCTCCTCGGTCTCGACGAGGCCGGTCCCGAACAGGGCCGACCAGTAGCGGTTCACCGCGACCCGCGCGGTCAGCGGATTCCGTCGGTCGGTCAACCACGCGGCGAGCCCAAGCCGGTTCGTCGGACTCGCGGGAGACATCGGATGGAACGAAGCCGGCACCGCGGCCGGCACGACTTCACCGGGGTCGAGGAAGTTGCCCTTGTTCATCAACCGGGTGACGCGGTGTTTGTCCGACGGCAGCTCCTGCATCACCGGCAACGGCACGCCGCGGATCGCGGCCAAGGCGGTGCGAAGCCCCTGGATCTCGGCCGCCAAGCCGCCCTTGGAACGGGACATCGGACGATGATGCCGTTCCACCTCGGCGCGTTCCTCCGCGGTCCATTCGGCGACCGGCTTCACCACCACCTTCGCCACCGACTCCGGCAACTCGCGGACCGGGCCGGGCCGGGTCGTGGCCGAGACGCGGAAACGGCCGAGGGTCTGCCGGTCCCCGAAGGCGTGGTTCAGGGTGAACTCGACGACATCCGACTCCGCAACCCGGAGCGGCTTGGCCGTCTGGACCACCAATGCGTGCGACATTCCCAGCCGGCCGCCCACCGCCCAACCGGACTTCCGGCCCGGATCCCCGTCGATGGCGTTGGCCGCTGGAAAGCCACCTTGGGCGTGGTCCGCCGTGGCTTCCTGCAGCAGCACCCCAGTCGCCGCCGAAGGTCCGGTCCGCAACACCGGCATCGGCGCGGATGCGATCGCGCCTTCCCAGACCGACTGGCGTCCGGCGTCGAGGAGGAGGACCCGGGTCTTCGCGAGGCGCTCGCCGGAACCGTCGGTGCGGTTCCACACCGCGAGTTCCTCGACCGGCATCTCGCGACCCAAATCCAGCTCCCACCTTGGGTTCGACTCCGTGTCGGTGTGCGTGGTGGAACGCGCCGCGTCGTAGTTGCCATCCGTGTTGCCGTCGATGGCACGACCGGCATCGCCGAGGTAGCCGGTGCTCGATTGCCGCGCCTTTCCGGAGGCGGCCACGTTGGCACCTCCGCTGAAGACCTGCACCTCCGCCAACGACAGGATCCGCCCTTCTCCAGGCGCCTCGATCCGCACGAAACGCGCGGTCGCCGAGCGCGCCTTCCGCGGAAGGACCTGCACCCGGAAGTCGGTCAGCACGAAATTGCCTTCGCCAACCGCACGCCCCGGTCCTCCCTTCGGCAACGAGGGATCCTTCAACGCCTCCAATCGGAACGCGGTGATCCCGTCCGGAACGCCCCGGACCCGGATCCGGTATCCGTCCCGTTCCGGTCCCTCGCCTTCGGCCAACACCGAGGCGTCCGCGAGGATCCGCAAGGTCGAGCCGTTGGTGGACGTCGACACCGCCGACTCCGGCGTCAGCGGAATCCAAGACGAGGGCTTCGCCGCCTCGGCCGACCACGCCGCGAGCTCCTCGGCGTATCCGTCGTCCGAAGCCTGGAAACGCTCCTGCAAGGTGTCGATGCGCCGCTGGATCCGTTCCCGTTCCGCCCGTTCGGCCGCGGAGAAGTAGGGCATCGTCGGACGCTCGTCCGGCTGGTCGTTGTCGGCGGTCTGGTTGAAGAACGCGAAGAGCGAGTAGTACTCGCGATGGGTGATCGGATCGAACTTGTGCGTGTGGCACTGGGCGCAGCCGAAGGTCAGTCCCATCCACGCCTGCATGGTGACATTGGCCCGGTCCTTCACCGCCGCCACACGCCACTCCTCGTCGTCGGTGCCGCCCTCGGTGTTGGTCATGGTGTTCCGGTGGAACGCCGTCGCCATGCGCTGCTCCTCACCCGCGTCCGGAAGCAGGTCCCCGGCGATCTGCTGCCGGGTGAACTCGTCGAAGGGGAGGTTCCGGTTCAGCGCGGAGATCAGCCAGTCGCGGTAGGGCCAGATGTTCAGCCGAAGCGGATCGGAGCCCAACCCGGCGCTGTCCGCGTAACGGGCCACGTCCAGCCACGGGCGCGCCCAGCGTTCGCCGAAATGCGGTGACGCCAGCAACCGGTCCACGACCTTCTCCAGCGCCGCCGCGGAACGGTCGGCTTCGAAGGCATCGATCTCCGCGGGAGTGGGCGGAAGCCCAACGAGATCCAGGCTCAACCGACGCAGCAGCGTCGCGCGGTCGGCCATCCCGGAAAGGGCCAATCCCTCCTTGGACAACCTCGACTCGATGAAGCGGTCCACCGGATGCCCTTTCCCCGACCCAGGGAGCGGCGGACGCACCGGCGCGGTGAAGGCCCAGTGGCCGGCGTACAGCGCCCCTTCCCCGATCCAGCGCTCCATGAGCCGGATCTCCTCCCGCGACAACGTGTGTCCGGTCTCGGGCGGGGGCATCACATCGTCCGGATCCTTCGACAGGATCCGATGGAGCAACGGGCTGTCGGCGGACTTCCCGGGAACGAGTGCGGGGCCGTTCTTCCGGGCCTTCACCGCCTCCTCGCGCAGGTCGAGCCTCAGTCCGGCCTTGCGGGACTCCGGGTCGGGACCGTGGCAATGGAAGCACTTGCCGGAAAGGATCGGACGGATCTCCCGCGAGAAGTCCACCGGCTCGGCGGCCGCGGCCGGACCAACGCTCACCACCCCGACCGAGGCGGCCAACACCCAGGACCGCGCCACGGACCGGAAACGGATTCCCGCTGCGGACCAAGAATCGTCGTGAAGGTGGGACATCGGCATCAGGATGAAGGACGCCAACCACGGTGTCACGATTCGAGCCGGAATCCGGGTCGGGTTGGTGATCCCACGAGAACCATCGACCTTGCCGGCCCCGACAGCGCCCGACGAACGACAACGGACAACCAACAACGGACGACGGGCTTCCTAGCGCCATTCTTCTGTTGCCCGCGGAAGCCAACCGGCGGCGGAATCGTGCGGCATGAAAACCCTCTTCCCGACGCTCCTCATCACCGCCTGGTTGGCCGGATGCGCTTCCGGACCGGGAGACATCCAGATCATCCAGACCTACGACAGTCCGCCCAAGGCCCTGGCGACCCCGGCGCCCAAGTATCCGTACGAGGCGTTGGACGAAGGGGTCAGCGGCCGTTCCACCATCGACTTCGTGGTGACACGCCACGGAAGGGTGACCGAGGTCGCGTTCGTCGAGCCGCTCCCGAAGATCCTGAAGGAGTCCGTGCTGGAAGCGACCCGCTCGTGGCGCTTCGAACCAGCCATCAAGGCCGGCGTCGCCGTCGACAGCCGCCTGAGGACGACGGTCGAGTTCCGTCGCAACACCGAGTCCACCGCCACGGGAACGCTGTCCCCGCGCTGAATCGCCGCCCTGCCGACGACGTCGCACCGGGATGGCCCGTTCCTTCGCAAGCCACCGTTCCGTGTACCGCTCCCTGCTCGTCGCCGCGTTGCTCGGGACGTCCTTCCGGTACTCCCCGTCCGGAACCGCCAGCGAGGCCGTCGCTTTGCTATCACGGCGGATTTCCCGCTCCACGATCCTTCAGGAACAACCGGACCGCCTGGTCCTCGGACCGGGCACGACGGCGCTGACGGAGACGCTTCGGATCGGTCCCGAGCATTCGGGCATGCCCGGTTCGCCGACCATCATCGAAGGGCGTCCCGGCGGTGGCAGCCGTCTCACCGGCAGCGTCCGGCTTCTGGGCTGGGTGCGGCAGCCCGGTCCTCCCGGACTCTGGAGCCTCAAGCCCGAAACGGCGGCGTTGGGGAACCGTGGAACCCGACAGCTCTTCGTGGACGGAGTCCGCTGGCGCCGTGCCCGGACCCCGGACTCGGGCTTCCTGCGCGCCAACGGCCGCCTGCGCGGCGCGAACCCGGTCGAGTTGCCGTTCCATGCCGGCGACGCCCGGGCTTCCTGGAAATCGTCCGGCGCGGAACTGGTCGCGCTGATGAAGTGGACCGATCTCCATGTCCCGATCCTGGCCGTCGACGAAGCCGCCGGCGTGATCCGCTTCCCCGGATCGAAGCTCCCGGACTGGATGGACGAACCCGACGCCCGCTACTGGATCGAGAACACCGCCGACGCCTTGGACCAGCCCGGTGAATGGAGATGGGATCCCGCCGAGGGCCGCTTCTGGCTCCGGGGCACCACCGACTTCGACCCGAACCGCGCCAACGTCACCGCCGCCCGCCTGACCACGCTCGTCCGCATCGAAGGCACCGCGGCCAACCCGGTCCACGACGTCGTGCTCCGCAACCTCGTGTTCACCGAGTCGGACTACGAGATGCCCGGCTCGGGGCGCATCTCACCTCAGGCTGCGGTGGAGGTCGAAGGAGCCCTCTCGGCGGTGTACGCCCATCGGATCTCGGTCGAGCAGTCCACCTTCTCCAACCTCGGCGGCTACGGCCTCGGGATCGGCGTCGGCTGCAGGAACTGGAGCGTCCGCGCCAACGGGTTCCAGGAACTCGGAGCCGGCGGCATCCGGGTTGGCACGACCTCGTTTCCGGCCGAGGACGCCGCGGAATCCGGGCCGGTCTCGGCGGAGTCCTGCCACTCCCACCGGATCGAGGACAACGACCTGCACGCCTTGGGCAGGGTCTTCCCGCCCGCCTGCGGGATCCTCGTCTTCCACAGCGCCTCGAACCACATCGCGCACAACCGTCTCCACGACCTCTTCTACACCGCGATCTCGGTCGGCTGGAACTGGGGCTACTCCCCGTCTCCGTGCCACCACAACGTCATCGAGTTCAACCACGCCCACGACATCGGCCAAGGGCTGCTCAGCGACATGGGCGGCATCTACACCCTGGGCCCGCAGCCGGGGACGATCGTGCGGAACAACCTGTTCCACGACATCCGCAGCTATCGCTACGGCGGATGGGCGCTCTACACCGACGAAGGCAGCACCGGGATCGTGGTGGAGGACAACGTCGTGTACCGCTGCACCGACGCGGGTTTCCACCAGCATTACGGACGCGACAACCGGGTGCGGAACAACCTGATCGTGGACAACGTGAACCACTCCGTGATGCGCACCCGTTCTGAGGCGCACCGCTCCTTCGTGTTCGAACGCAACGTGGTGGTCGGCGACGGGCGGAAATGGCTCGGCTCGGACTGGAGCGGTTCCACCAACCAGTTCCTGAACCGGTCCAACGTGTGGTGGGATCCGGCAGGACTCCCGGAATCGGAGGTCCGGTTCGGCAAGGACACCTGGGAGGCCTGGCGTGCCCGCGGACAGGACGCCGGTTCCGTCATCGCCGACCCGCAACTGGTCGACCGCGCGCATCCGGAGAAGGGATTGCGTCCCGGTTCCCCGGCGTTCGCCCTTGGGTTCCGGCCCATCGACATGAGCCACGTGGGACCACGGACCGCGACCGGTCCACGCTGAGTCCGCGGTCAGCCCCGACGGCGGCCGGTCCCGAGCTCGGCGACGAGTTCCTTCGCACCGTAGACGCTCCGGAGCGCCTCGAGGATCGCCGAGCTGTGGACCGAAAGCGCACGGGCCTTCACCTCGTCGTAGCCGAAGTCGAGCACCAGCGAATCGATGTTGCCGTCGAAGATGATCCCCACGAACTCGCCGGCGCGGTTGACCATCGGGCTGCCGGAATTGCCGCCGATGATGTCGTGGGTGGAGACGAAGTTGAACGGTGTCTGGAGACGCATCGAGGAACGGCGCTTCAGCCAGCGCGGTGGCAGGTCGAAGGGCACACGTCCTTCCATGGCGCTGGACCGCTCGAACATCCCGGCCATGCGGGTCTGCGCCGGGACGGTCACGCCTTGCGACTCGTAGCCCTTCACGACGCCATAGGAAAGACGGAGGGTGAAGGTCGCGTCCGGGTACTGCGAGGCGCCTTCGAGCCGGAAGCGCGCCGCGGCGATCTCGGAATGGGCCTGCTTCTTGGTCTCGTCCAACGCCTCCATCTGCTTCCGCAACGCCCGTGCCTCGGCGTCGACGATTCCGGCCAGCCGGATCATCGCGTCCTGGGAACCGCCGACCGCGGACGCCCCGCCCGCGTGCAGCCGACGACGTTCCGCCACGTCGGCCAACCGCGTGCCCTTCACCAGGTCCGCCGCACGGTCACGGGGCGAACGGCCGGCGAGGACCGCCTGGACGAGCGGATCCGACGTGCCGAGCTGCTCGCAGAGGAAGGTCAGCGAATCCCCCAACGTGAGAATCTCCAGGTCGGAATGGATCGGCTGGGCCGAGAAGAGGGCCTGCTCGAACGATTCGCGGGCGGAGTCGGAGTATTCCCGGAGGCGCTCGCCGGAAGGCTTGCTGCGTTCCTCGGACGAACGCAGCAGACGCCGCGCGATGCCGAACAGCTCCGAGTTGAAGCCATGGCCGGATTCCAACAGACGGTAACGGCGGGAGATCGGCGCCATCGCCGCCTGGGCCGAGGCGATCCGGTCGAACGCCGCATCGGCCGACGCGAGGGCCGGATCGGCCTTCAGGCGCTTGCGGAACTGGGCCTCGGCCTCGCGCTTCGCCTGCATGAGCGCAGGGTCGTGGAGACCGGCATGGCCGCCGTCCCGCGCCTTCCGGCTGTTCTGGATCCCGAGGAGCTCGTCCTTGGCCCGACGCCCGTTCTCCGCGCTCCGCGCACCCCACGAGGTGAGCAGGACCTCGCGCCGCTTCAACAGACCCAAGGTGTGCGGAAACTGGTCGTCCCGCAGGAACTCCAGCTCGGCCACGGTGAGTGCGCGGCTGGTGCGGCCAGGATGTCCGGAAACGAAGGTCAACTCACCTTCCGCGGCCCCCTGCTTGGACCAGGCGAGATGATGGGAAACACGGGCAGGCTTGCCGTCCTCGTAGACGCGGAAGAAGCACACATCGAGGTTGAAGCGGGGGAACTCGAAGTTGTCCGGATCGCCACCGAAGAAGGCCGCCTGCTGCTCCGGCGCGAAGACGAGCCGGACGTCGGTGTACTTCTTGAAGCGATAGAGGTGGTACGCGCCGCCCTGGTAGAGCGTCACCACGTCCGAACGGAATCCGGTGCGGTCCAGCGACTCCTTCTCGATCTCGGACATCACCCGCCGACGCGCCGCGGCCGAGGCCTCCGGAGCCAAGCCCGGGGCGACCGCCACGTTGACCCGCGCCGTGACGTCCTCGATCGATTCCAGCACGTTCAGCTCGAGGTCCACGCACTTCAGCTCCTCGGAGGTCCTCTTCGCGTGGAAGCCGTCCCGGAGCAGGTTGCGCCCCTCGCTCGACAGCTTCTGGATCGCATCCGCACCGACGTGGTGGTTGGAGAGGACGAGGCCGTCCTCGCTGACGAAGGAGCCCGAGCCGCCGCTGTTGAAGCGCACCGAGGAACGCCGCAGGTGTTCCAGCCACGGGTCCGTGACCTCGAACCCGTACTTCGAGCGGATCCGTTCCTTGGGCACGTTGTTGTAGAGCCACATCCCTTCGTCCGCCCGCAGCGGACCGAGGACAGCGGCGGCGAGGAACAGCGGGGCGAGGGTGCGCTTCATCGTGTCGGAGGTGCGGGTTCCCAACGGTTCAGGCCGAGTAGGCCTCCATGCCCACGCAGGAGCAGACGAGGTTGCGGTCGCCGTAGACGTTGTCCACGCGGGCCGAGGCGGGCCAGAACTTGAAGTCCTTAAGACCCGGCACAGGGAACGCAGCCCGCTCGCGCGAGTACGGCCGATCCCACGCGTCGGACGCGATCTGGTCCGCGGTGTGCGGCGCGTTCTTGAGCAGGTTGTTCTTCGGGTCGGCCTTGCCCGACTCGATCTCCATGATCTCGGCGTGGATCGCGACCATGGCGTCGCAGAAGCGGTCCAGCTCGGCCTTCGGCTCCGACTCCGTGGGCTCGACCATCAGGGTCCCGGCCACCGGCCAGCTCAGCGTCGGCGCATGGAATCCGTAGTCCATGAGCCGCTTGGCGACGTCCTCGGCGGTGACCGTCTTGAACGGACGCAGGTCGAGGATGCACTCGTGGGCGACGAGCCCGTTGGAGCGGTAGAGCGTCGGGAAGTGGTTCTCGAGGCGCTTGGAGATGTAGTTGGCATTGAGGATCGCCGCGCGGGTGGCTTGGGTGAGGCCCTCGGCTCCCATCATCTGGATGTACATCCACGAGATGACGCAGATGGACGAACTGCCCCAAGGCGCGGCGCTGACGGCGCCGATGGGGGATTCCCCGCCGAGGTTCACCACGGCGTGGCCGGGCAGGAAGTCGACGAGATGCTCGGCGACGCAGACCGGTCCAACACCGGGACCGCCTCCGCCGTGCGGGATGCAGAACGTCTTGTGAAGGTTGAGATGGCAGACGTCGGCGCCGATCGTGCCCGGCGAGGTGAGGCCCACCTGGGCGTTCATGTTCGCTCCGTCCATGTAGACCTGTCCGCCGGCCTCGTGGATCAGCCCGCAGATCTCCTTCACCGTCGTCTCGAACACGCCGTGGGTGCTCGGGTAGGTGATCATCAGCGCGGCGAGATTCGCGGCATGCTGCGCGGTCTTGGTGCGCAGGTCGGCCACGTCGATGTTGCCGTCCGTGTCGCACGCGACCGGCACCACGCTCATTCCGGCCATCACCGCGGAGGCGGGGTTGGTGCCGTGGGCGCTGGCGGGGATGAGGCAGATGTTGCGGTGACCTTCACCGCGGCTGAGATGCCAGGCGCGGATGATCAGGAGTCCCGCGTATTCGCCCTGCGAACCGGAGTTCGGCTGGAGCGAGACCCCGGCGAATCCCGTGCACTCCTTCAGCCAGTCCTCGAGTTCCTCGAACATCTGGCGGTAGCCGCGGGTTTGCGAAAGCGGTGCGAACGGATGGATGCGCCCGATCTCGGGCCAGCTCACGGGGAACATCTCCGCCGAGGCGTTGAGCTTCATCGTGCACGAGCCCAGCGGGATCATGCTGTGGCATAGGGAGAGGTCCTTCGACTCCAGCCTCCGCAGGTAGCGCAGCATCTCGGTCTCGCTGTGATGGCTGTTGAAGACCGGGTGCGTGAGGTACGACGAAGTCCTGACCGGCAGCACCGGTGACGCTGGCGCGAGGGCGGCCACGTCGAAGTCGGGAACCGACCCGGCGCGGAGCACGGCGACCAGCGGGGCGAGGTCCTCGGCGTCGGTCGTCTCGTCGAGCGAGACACCCACGTGGGTGGCGTCGACGCGGCGGAGGTTGATGCGCGCAGCCTCGGCAGCCCGGTGGACCGCGGACGCATCCGGCACGCGCACGGTGAGGGTGTCGAAGAAGGCGGCGTTCACCACCTGGAGCCCGGACTTGGCGACCGCCGCGGCGAGGATGCCGGTGAGCGTGTGGACCCGGGAGGCGATGGCCTTGAGTCCCTGCGGGCCGTGGTAGGCGGCGTACGCCATCGCCATGTTGGCGAGCAGCGCCTGGGCGGTGCA
>JAIXUV010000013.1 GCA_027483345.1 Verrucomicrobiales bacterium
GACTCGACGTCGATGGGGATCGTACGGCGGGAGCTGGTGCTCGACTCCGAGATCCTTGGACTCCCACCCGCCAACCTCGACGACGGCGTCACCGGATTCTTCCTCAATCCCCTGACCGGTCCCTATCTCGACCACGTTCCCGGTGACTGGCTGCGCCGGCACCTGAAGCCTCGCCAGAACCGCGTCCCCGATTTCCTCCCGCGCCCCGATTCGGACCAGTACCTCAGACCCTGGACGGACAACGAGCACGGTGGGTTCAAGGCTTCAGAGTGAGTCACACCCCACGCATTAAACTGCGTTTGATTTTCACAGGCGGGGAGCGGCTCCGCCGATGCTGACGATCTCGCCGCCGATCCATGCCGCTCAGGGCGACTACTACCTGAAGCTGGCCCAGGCCGACGACTACTACCTCGACGCCTCCGAACCACCGGGATTTTGGCTGGGGCAGGGGGCTGCTGCGTTGGGACTCCGTGGCCAACTTCAGCCGGAAGACTTTCGCACTCTCCTGAGCGGGCGAACGCCAGACGAACGCCAGGTCCGCAATGCCGACTCGGCCAAACGACGTGCCGGTTGGGACCTCACCTGGAGCGCCCCGAAGTCGGTCAGTGTCGCTTGGAGCCAGGCCGAGGCGCCGGTTCGGGCGGAGATCGAAGCGGCCCTCGCGGCGGCAGTGGAGGTGGGTGTCGGCTACCTCGAGACGGTTGGGGTGGTTTCCCGAGTGGGGGAGAACGGTGTGGTTCGGGATCCTGTCCGGCTGGTCTTTGCCGCCTTCCTCCATTCCACCAGCCGTGCCCAACAGCCACAGCTCCACATCCACACCGTCCTGCCGAACCTGGCCCTGCGTACCGACAACAAGATCGGCACGCTCGAACCTCGGGAGTTGTATCGCCACCAGTTGGCTGCCGGCGCCCTGTTCCGGGTGCAGTTGGCCCACGAACTGGAACAGCGCCTCGGACTGAGAGCGCGCCGGGAGAAGCGCTGCTTCGAGATCATCGGCGTGGACCGAAAGCTCATGGAAACCTTCTCCAAGCGACGTCAGGAGATCGAAGCGGCGTTGAAGCAGTCCGGTCTGTCCGGCCCGAAGGCCGCCGAGCGGGCCGCGTTGGCCAGTCGCTCTAGGAAACGACCCCGGCCCCGGAGTGAGCTTTTCGCCGAATGGAAACAGGTCGGCCTCGAACATCAGTGGTCCACCCGGGAGCTGGCCCTGCTGCTGCACTCGCCATGGTCTCCACGGAACCGGGAGCACCAACGTCAACGGGTGAGCCGGGATGCCTTGGCCGAACTGACCTTCCGGGAAAGCCACTTCCCAGAACGCCGCCTGATTCAGCATCTGGCTGAAGAAGCCCAAGGCTGGGGACTCTCCGCGCATGAGGTCCTGAAGTTGAAGAACGCCGTGCTGGCCAGTCCGGAGCTGGTGTCCCTCTCCGAGGTGCAGGGAGAACTCCAGTATACCACGCGAGAGATGCTGCGGCTGGAGGCGTCGCTCTTGCAGTACGCAACGGTGATGCAGGGGCGTAAGGACGTCGGAGTAGCGCCTGGTCTCGACGCCGCACTCGACCGGCATCCGACCCTGTCCTCGGAGCAACAAGCGGCGTTGGTTCACCTGTGTGGCGACGGCGCTGCGCTGCGCCTCGTTTCCGGCATGGCGGGCACCGGAAAGTCTCACCTGCTCGGCGTCGCCCACGAGGTGTGGAAGGAGGAGGGACTACGGGTCCTGGGATCCGCTCTCAGCGGCAAGGCGGCTTCGGGACTGCAGGAAGGATCGGAGATACCGTCCCAAACGCTGCACCGGCTCTTCCACGCCTTCGAAGCGGGACGATTGGTTCTGGACGCTCGGACGGTGGTCGTAGTCGACGAAGCCGGCATGGTGGGGACTCGCCAGATGCACGCGCTCCTTCAGGACTGCGTGGCCGCAGACGCTCGGCTGGTGCTGTGCGGCGATGCTGGGCAGTTGCAGGCCGTAGAGGCGGGAGGGCCCTTCGGCGCGTTGGTCGCCAGAATGGGAGCGGCGGAGTTGAAAGACATCCGACGTCAGCAGGAGCCGTGGGCGCGCCGTGCGGTCCTCGACATGGCCAGCGGTGAAGCCCGAGCTGCCTTGGCGGCCTACGGCGATCGCGGTCTGCTGCATCAGGTTGACGAACCGGAGCCCGCGCTGGTGGAGAGTTGGAAGCGGGATGGAGGGTTGATCTTGGCCGGCTCCAATGACGAGGTCGCTCGCCTGAACCTGGCCGCGCAGACTGCCCGAGGCATGGCGGGGCAGGGCGTGGTCCACCCGGGAGGGAACTTCTATGCCAGCGACCGGGTGCTCTTCACCCGAAACGACGCAAAGCTGGGCGTCTTCAACGGCGACCTTGGCACCATCAGCTCCGCCGATGCCGACACGGTGGAAGTGCTCCTCGACCAGGGAAGGACCGTGGTGGTGGACCTGAAGAAGTACGAAGCCCTGCGACTCGGCTACGCCGTGACCACGCACAAAGCCCAGGGGCTCTCCACCGACGCCATCCTCATCCTCACCGGCCCCATGCAGGACCGGGAGCTGTCCTACGTCCAAGTCTCACGGGCACGCCACCGCACAGAAATCTTCGGACCCGCAGAGCCCGAGGAACGCCTCGCCACCCGCATGTGCCGTTCCCGCCGCAAGACCCTGGCCTGTGACCTCGCTCCGGAGTTGAACCACGAGTATCGGAGGTAAGGATCCCGAGATTTACAGGTTTTTGGTTTGGTTGAAGTGGACGCCCTGAACCTTCAGCTCAGGTTGCGATGGCAAGCTCCGCCCGAGCCGACTTCAGCCTCGGTTCGCTGTATGCCAATGCCGGGGCCTTTGGAGTAGAAGGTTTCACCGATTTCCGCCACTTCCTGATCCGAATCGCACCGCGAAATGTCTGGGATTACTCACGTCGAAACTTCCAATTGGGGGATATGCCGATCATAACGGACAAAGCTCTCCAACATCGGAACGTTAGCGTCAATCAACGGCAAAGAGCCGACCGAATCTTTGTCGGATCCCTCTGGGGCAACGTGACCGTTGCCCGGGGATGTATTGAGGTTAGTTCGAGCGGCCTAATCCCAAGAAAATCGGCCAAAGCTACTCGCCGACACCTTGGGTTCACAGCTTGCACCTGTTGCCAGAGCTGGGAATGTCCGTCGTCTGCATAATCGGCTGCAAGCCCTTCTGGCGCCATTCGCTGCGCCACTATACCAGAGCCAGCGCTTGACGGAGTGCGAATTTTGTGAATGCTCCTGAACTGACTTCAAGATTGGGAATTGACGCCAAAGATAAATCGATGAACATCACTTGGATTTGTGTATCAATTAACGTCTTGATTGGGGTTATTATATTAAAATGTGGACTTGAGTCTAAGTCTCGATCTCTCTGTCAGGGTCTGATAACATTAAACGGGTCAATTATTTCATCTGGCATCTATTTTTGGCGCGTTGCCAGTGGTGCTCCGATGGGGACCGTTGATTTGTTCTGGGTTATTTTACCTTTTGCTTCAAGTGTGGTTGCGACAAATCGATGTGTATTAACGAGAATGGTGGCGATCTTTTTTTTAAAGAGCGGCAAAAAAACACTAATCCAACCACGATAGCTATGGCGTGTTTTATCATCTTCCTGCTTGTCTGCTTTCTTTTTGTCTTCATTCAAAAGACGGGCGAGGTGTGCGGCTGCCTAGAAAGCAGCGAGGAGATTGCGGCGAAAAAGGCTGCCGCAGAAGCTGCGGAGAAAGAACGTGCTAGGTTGAGACGTCTTACTGAAGAGAAGGAAGAAAGAACGAGAATTGCGAGAATCATCGAGAAGTGGAGAATTGCGAAAATCATCGAGAAGTGGGGTGACCTGAGTGCTTCATCGGTTGGAGAAGCCTTGATGGAGGTAATGAGCAAAGAGAAGGAAGCTGACGCGTTGTGGAGGAAATTTGACGCGCAATTGTCAAATGCATCGAAATTTTCTGGTTCACAATTACATATTGCTAAGGAATCGCTGAGGCCATCAGTAACAAGCCTAGAGGCACTTTTCAGTAAGGCGGTGCTGGAAAAGGCTGGCGCGGAAAAGGCAATGGTTGAATACGTCAAAACGGGTGTTGCAAGAGTTGTTGAAGGTGATCTTGATAAGGATTCTTATGATAAGGCGTGTACGACGCTGGGTGACTTGAATCGTGATTGCAACAAAGTTGTAGTGTATATTGGTGAGCTTGCTCAGCATTCGAAGCGGAAGCTTGACCTGTTGGGCTAATCTGCAGTGTGAAAGTTATATTTTATTGGTAACTCGCCCCTTTGCTGCCTCATCAATCAAAGCTCCCGAAATTATGTGGGAGTGGTGATGGACGTGGAGGGAGTCGACATTCACGTGTACGTCGATTCTGCTTTCCGGAGACTCGGCTTGATGAAGAGAGCTCTCTTGGAGGCCGTGGTCCCTCACCTGCGCCAAACAGGATGTCGAATCCGGCGAGCAACCTTTTCGGTTGAAGAGAATCCTCCGGCCAGCAATGCGCTTTTGGAAGGATGTGGGTTCCACGTTACACCCGGCCAACCTGCCGCGCTTGATCTCGATTCAGTTGGGGAGTTCGATTACCCAAGCGCCGGCGTCGTCGGGGCATATCGGCGAAGCGGCGAGAAGGAATTGGTCGGCGATTCATGGAGATCCATCTACGATTGCAGAAGATCTGTGAAGAACCTCAAATGGCGGGTGTTCATGGATTGGAAGATGCCTTTGAAGGAGCGATGATATGTTTGGACGTACTCGAGAGAGATGTCCGATCGAGCACTGATAGCGTTGTTTGAGGCCGCTTCTTGGCCGACTTCCTGATGAGCACCTACCTCCTGACCTGGAATCCTCGCAAGTCCGAGGAACCGCATCTGAAGACCATGGCTCAGGCATTTGAAGCTGGAGTTGAATTGAAGGAAGAAGGGCGTTGGAGCTGCGGTCGCCGGAGAAGAATCCGAATTGGGGATCGGGTCTTTCTGCTGCGACAGGTTAGCCAGAATCCTGGACTCGTCGGGTCGGGCTGGGTTGCCTGCTCTTCGTTTCGCGCGCCGAGTTGAAATCCGGGCAAGTGTGCCAACATAGTGGAAGCGAACTACGTGGAGGTGGCCTGGGACTCGATGACGTTGCCTGAGAAGGGGATACCGAGAGAGGCACTCTTGGGTAGGCTCTTTTCTGCATCGTTGGTGAACTCACAGGCCGGCGGAGTCCTAGTTGAAGCCGAAGCGGCTGGTCAGCTCTTTTGGAGGCGGAAATGTTTCCTAGTCTAACAGGACCCGGTTAGTGTGAAGCTATTTGTCCACTGAATCATCTTCTGGGAAATAGAGGCGGTGAAGCTCATCCATGTCATTGAGGAAATCCTTCTTCGATTCAGCTATATCAGAAGATGTGTCTTTCATTGTGAACCAAATGATCAGGCCGACAAAGAAGGATGCGATTGAAATAATCCAGTAGGTCGGTTTAACCCATGGATCAACTGTCTGAGCTGCTTGGTATAGTGGAATCAATGAAAAAAGTGCTGAGGCTGTAATGCCCCAAGAGATTCCTGCAAATAGTTCCTTATGCGACGATGCTGTTCTAACGCTGCTTATCTTTCTATAGAGACGCTTCCAGTCAAGAACACGCAGTTGAATTTCGCGTGTATCGCGGGGAGTAATTGAGATTATGTCGCGCGCGGCAACCTTAAAGTTATCATTTTGCATCAAGATTGCCTTCCTTCTGCTGTTCGGCTTTAGGTTGCTCGACGATGCCGGCGATGAGGGCGTTGATCAATATTGTGTTTCCGCAATTACTGCAGGTTACGGGAGCTAGTGGGACCCTTGTCCCGCCAAGAATCAGCCCTTCCTGCGAAAACTTCATAATTTGATATATTTCGAGCTCGACATCCCAGTTGTTGGATCCGCAGCATCGGCACTCAAACGGAGGCTTCCACCTAGATTGAATGAATTCCAAAAACCTTTTGTGCTGTTCTGGTGACATTTTCATAAAAATAGATTTCTTAGAATCTTAACCTATTTGAAATTCGGAAGCCTGTGTAAGTCTCTCTCTTGTGTCAACACACCAAAAATTGGTCCTACCCCAACCTCTCAAAATGCAGTGCGACGTCGCTGGATCCGGCGACTGAAATAGAATGGGTGAAATGAATGTGGCTCAATTTGATTGTGACCTGTACCCACTTCTGTATGACTCGAAGTATGGCAGGTATTAGGGTCGCAATCCGGAAAGGAGGGAGGTGGGTTAGCGTTACTTTGGAACAATCCAATAAACCATTCCAAGGCTTGCTTGGCTACGCTTCCCCCAATCGCCGTTATGATCCGGTTTAAGTTCATTCATTTCTGTGTTAATAAAGATGCCGCGCTCTGGATGCTCTGTTTTGTCTAACATATCCACGATCTCCTTTCCTGTTACTACGCGGGAATAGATTGGGCTATCTTTGGTCATCATTGTGCCCGCTGTTTTTGGTATCGTCTTCAGAGTGTAGGTGTCATTAGACCCGCATCCACGTAGCAAAACGGAACAAATCTCGCCATCGATCCGCACGGGATATCTCCCAATCGGGTAGGGTGGGTTTTGAGGTGCGCTGCCGTCACCGAAATAGGACAAAACGAACGGTTTTCCTTCTGTTACAATCGGATATGTTTTGTTGCCGGAGATAACTTCGGAGTACCAACTTGCGCTACCTCTGAATGACCCGTCGGGAAATGGAGTGAAGCTAGCGTGATCTATCTCAATCCAGGATATCCAGAGCTTTTTGGGCATTTGTCCCTTTAGTCGCTTCATTGGGTTTACCTTAAATGGCTTCAATTCTGATTCTGAAACAATTCCCTTAAAGAGAACTCTATTGCCGAAGACGAATTTGTAGTCGTCCTGCAATTCCTTGGCCATATTCGTTGCCGAAAGGTAGCGTTCTAGGCTTAACCTATCAATAAAGTCTTTTGACAAATCTTTAGAGCTGATATCGTTCTCGAGGAGATTAGAGGACATGTAGAGTAGATCCCTGCAATCTTTATCAATAGTCGATTTAATCTGCGCAAGATCTCGGCTGACATTTTGGTAATGATCAACTCTGTTATCGTTGTCGGGCGCGCTTGAAATAATATCGTCTATAGTCTGTATGGTGTTGACTAAATCCATCCTAAACATATAACAATCGTCGAGATGGGTGTTAAGTCTATTGGCTAGTATAGACACTTTTGAGTTCTGATCAGTTGGAGCAAGTGTGATGTAAGACTTTGTCGCGAATGCAAGTGGAATTGCGTTAGAGGTGCCAAGAGTTGTCATTGTTGTTTGGCACATTCTGACAATCTCATTAAGCTTTTCCAGAGACCCCCCAGACAGATTCTGTAGAGCCAAAGGTAGGCTTTTACTGCCTTCGCCCCCTAGCATATCTATTGAAATTGAAAATGAAGTTGAGTTTGCTAAAGATTTGTCAACCTCATTCATATTGGCTTTGATGTTAAATCCGCTGGAAACATTTTTGAACGCAAGTTCCGCGATGCGATTCAATTCAGACACTTCGGTGATCAATCTTGAATGGAATTGGATATTTACATTTAGACAATGGCCGTAGTATAGTTCACTCACAAAGCTTTCGCCAAACGCCTTTTGAAAGGAACTTGGACTTATTGTGTAGAGATTCTTTAGTTCGATTGAGCGGAAAGTTGGGTTGTTTCCTAATCTTCTTACTTCCGCAATTTGAAATAATCGAATGGACCACATCAGTTTCGATTCGGTCTCCGAAACTGTTGATCTTTTGTCCATTGCAAAACTTCCCTTTAAGAATCCATAGCGGGCCGAGGCACTTATGTTTATCGTTTTGTCTGAGGATTTGCTGTTATCGCTAAGTGATCCAATGTTTCTTAATCTTACTACTTGGTAGGGGTGATATTCTGTTTCAGTTGTGGTGATGGCTGTTCCAACAAAGGAATCCTTATATTCTAACGCGTTGGGGTTGTAACCGCTTCCTAGAGTGATATTCGCCATTAGTCGTAAATGGGCGTCTTCGGCTATAACAACTAGAGGGGTTGTGTTTAGTGGTAATGTTTGAGAAAACGAGCGGTAGGTTATTGAAATGAATCCAATTAACGCAACGGTTATGGTCCTTATAATAAGAAAGTGATTCTTTACCATAGAAAGTAAACGTGAAAAGGTGGGGACTTGGGTGAGTTGCAGTCTTTCGTAAATCCTTGATGAACGGTTTGATCTCCTCGGGCTTTTAAGGTTCGATGGCGTGGGTCAATAGGAAGCCACAAACAGTTGGCCCGAATTCAATCAGAAGTGTCAAACCAAATTTGGCGTGAATGCTAACTGTTTGCCAGAGAGGTGGTTAGAGATGTGGCGGACTGAAGGAAGGCCAATAGGCTGAATTTTGTGAGATAAGAGAACGAGACTTGTATGCTGTGACGGTTACAGCAGAGGCTCTCCAATCTGCTTTCTATTTCTTTCGCCAGCCCAGCCTAGAGTTCTAACACTTGGTGCTGTTAATGGTCTTGTCATTTTTGACCACTTTCCTTGTAATGTGTTGGTGGCATTTGGATTTCTGCTTGGCGTGGCAAGGTTTATGCCGTGGGCTAATGTTCCCAGAAATGGTTGTATCTTATTGGCTGATTTGTGCTGATTTAACTGATAGACTACGGCAATGATACTGAGCATTCGCTTCTAAAAGCGAATCCTCTCCACCTCCTCGAGGGTGATCTCGTCGCGGGTCCGGTCGTAGAGCTTGGTGGTTCGGGGGGATTCGTGGCCGGCGATGGCTTGAGCGTTTTCAAGGGAACCGCCGTTGAGGAGGTAGGTGGTGATGCCGGTGGCTCGGAAGGTGTGGTTGCCGATCCTGGTGGAGAGGCCGGCGGCTTTGGCGCGGCGCTTGATGATTTTGAGGGCTTCGCGGCGGTTCAGGCGCTGATCGGTCAGGCGTCCGCTTCGACCGGGCAAGGTGCGGAACAGGGGAGTCTTGGGTGAACCGGTCAGGTTCGCGGCACGGATGTAGGCGTCGAGATACTCTTCGGCTTTGTGGTGCACGGGGACTTCGTGGAAGCGTCCGCCTTTCTCGTGGAGACGCAGCCACCAGCGTTTTCCGTTCTGGTAGTAGTCCTCGACGTTCATCCGGGTGACGGCGCCGATGCGGGCGAAGGAGTAGACCATCACTCCGATCAACGAACGGTCCCGGAGTCCGAGCACGGTGGTGGTGTCGATGCTTTCCAGAAGGGCGCGGGCGTCCTCGGGCGCGAGCACCGGGGTCTTGCCGCGTTTGACGACATGCTTTGGCCCACGGACCGAGGAGGCCGGGTTCATGGGCAGGATCTGGCCCAGGACCAGATGGTCGAAGAGCATGCGCAAGGCGGCGAGGTGCTGCTTCACGCTGGGCTTCGAGAGCGAACGGCCCAGCTCCTCGATGTACGCCGCGACGACGATGGCTTGAACCTGGGAGAGGTGGAGCTGCCGAGCCTGACACCAATTGCAGAACCGGACGGCGGCGCGCGCGTAGGCCTCGCGGGTGTTTGGGTTGCGGATGACGGCGGTGAAGAATTCCAGGAATCGGCGGCTTGCCGCAGTGCCGGCGTCCCGGATTAGCTCCGGCAATCCCAATTCCAACGCCTCGATTTCCAGTCTTCCGACCCGCTGCAATTCCCGCATTCCGCCCTCCGCCTTCAGGTCCCCTCTCGGGACTCATAAAGGACATTATGCCTCACGATCTGGAGCCGGCGAAAGGGGGAGACCGTGAGCGGTTTGGTTGGGTAGAACCGGGTTCTCAACGAGCGCGCCAATCTGCCTAAAAGTTCCAGATTCGCTCTCTTGACTAGTCGGTTGAAGCGCCTTTCCATTTCGGGGAACCACCGCAGTTACCAACAAAAAGCTCGCGACAACAAAGTTCGTGAGGGCTTGCTAAAACTGACCCGAAATGAAAACTACAGTTCTATTTGCAACAGTTTGCGCCATTTCTTCACTTCAAGCTCAGGTGTTCCTCTCTGACGATTTCTCGGGAGGCGTTGTGGACTCCTCCAAATGGACAGTTTTTCTTCCAAATGGTGGTTCATCTGTTACTCAGGCTGATGGTGTAGTTACAACGTCAGGCCGTGGGGTGCTGGGCAGTCTTTCGAGCTTCGCTTCGCCCTATGAGGTTTCAGGTTCATTTGCAATGCAAAGCGGTTCGGAGCACTTCAACATCGTCATCCGGTCCGACCTAAGTGGAGCAGCTGTAGGCGAAAGAACGGGTTTGCTCGTTTCTTTTTCCAACGATGGGGATCAGATTTCTATTCAACGATCAACGGCGGCCTCCGATGGAGCTATTCTCGCCGTCGACTCATTCTCATTGACTACTGGGCAAATGTATTCTTTCAGAATTCGAGATGACGGTAGCTTGGTGAGCCTGAGTATTGACAATGTTGAGCGCCTTTCGGCAACCAGTAGTTTTCAAACCGGAGGTAGAGTTGGCTTCTACAGCAGAGAATTCTCCGAAACCTCGACGCGAATTGATTCTGTAACGGTCAGTGCGGTTCCTGAGCCAGAGACCTACGGGTTGGTTTTTGGTGCTATTTGTGTTCTTGGCAGGCTGCTTTATCCTCGTAGGGCGGTAATCTAAAGTTAGGCAATAGCCCTATTGTTCTCCGGTAACTGTCTCGATGTCTCCACGTGTTAAGGAAGCAGTCGATTATTCACAAGCGCAGCATTGAGAGCTTTCCCTAGCAGAACTGCCAGTTCGCGCTCGAACGCCTGGAGCGCCGGCAGGTCGCCATTCGGGGGGCGAAGCAGTGCGCCGCGTTCGGCGGCGCAGCGCTCGATCTGCCGTTCCACCGGCAGCACCAAGGCCGTCAACGCACGGAAGAGATGGCTGGCCTTCACCGGGGTCTGCAGCCGTTCGGCCAGGGTGCCGACCAAGCGGTCGAGCGCCCGGGTCTCCTCGCGGGTGAAGAGGATTCGCTTTTCTTGATCCAACGGGCTGCATGAGCGGGCCGCCAAGGCGGTGCTGGGTGGCCGTTCCCTAACCGGAACCAGGGCCGGTGCTGTCACGGGCGCCGATTCCGGAGCGCTCGGCATATGACGCAGGACGGACTGGAGGGTCGAGGCGTTGAGCGGTCGAAAGGGTTGTTCATCAAAGGGGGCGCGCTTAGCCATGGGCCACCTCCGCCAGAACGGGCTCGTGGAGTCCGAGGCGTTGCTCGAGCTCCTCGGCCAGCGCCCGGTATTCGTGGGTCACCTTGTGGTCTGGATGGGTCTCGAAGAGCGTCCTCCCCGCCTTCTGCGTCTGTGGGATGACCGTGGAGCGCCCGATGGTGGTGCGGAACTTCAACGAGACGCCCTCGAGGGCGAAGGACTGCTCCACGAAGTCGGTCAGCGACTGCGCCAACGCGGTCCGCTTGTCGACCCCGGAGAGCACCACACCCAGCAGGCGCAGTTGGGGATTGCCGCGCCTCTGAGCATCGCCGATGTCCGCCAGCGCGTCATTGAGTCCGGCGATGGCAAACGGGTCCGGCATGGCCGAGAGCAGGAACTGATCTGCGGCCAGGTAGCTCGCGATGGTGGGCGTCGTCGCGTTGGGAGCCGTGTCGAGGAAGATGACGTCGAACTTCCCGCGCAAGGCGTTCAAGGGCTCCTTCAGCACTTCGCCCGGAGAGAGGAACTTGCTCTTGCTGGCCAGCGCCTGGTCGATGCCCTCGAGCTTCCGAGCCGCTGGGATCAGGAAGAGCCCTTCCGGCAACGACACGTCTTCGTCCCCATGTCCTAGGACCAAGGACTCCGCCGGCTCCTCCCCGAGCAGCATTTCGTACGAACCCAGGAAGGCCTCGGGCACGATGCCGAAGTGCCGGGTGGCGCCGTGGTTCATGTCGAGGTCGATGATGAGGACCCGGTGTCCCCTCTCCACCAATGCCCGTGCCAAGTGCACCGTGTTGGTGGTCTTGCCCACGCCCCCCTTCTGATTGCCCACCGCGATCACCGTCGTCTGTCTGTCCATGTGAAGTTCCTCCTACCTTCCGATATCGCGTCCTGCCGAGAACGACAAGGGGTGCACTGGGGAACCACCGATCTTTCGCCATTCTGTTTGGCTGGCAGGAACGGCGTTTGGATTCTGGGCAACACGCTGGGGCCTCTGAGTTCCGCCGAGCTGCCGTGAACGGCTCCTGCCGACCTGCCGGGAATGGACTCCGGAATCGCCGGTGATTTCAGCCCCTTGGCCAAGGCCATTCGCGGCAGGTGCCGACCACGGCAGATGCCGTGAAGCCGAGAACGGCCTCACGGCACAACGGCAGGTGACGTTCTCGGCGCCTCGGTTGGGACTGGCCCCCTTGTGTCCCGCTCAAGGCCGTGGGAAAGGATCGGAGGACGAGGCATTCGTGCATCGGGATAAGGATACCGGGATTTGGTGCACGAAAGGGCACTTGAATACCGGGATTTCGTGCACGGAACGGAGGCCGAATACCGGGAGTTGGTGCACCGAACTGGGGGCCAATACCGGGATTTGGTGCACGGATCGGTGGGGTAAACCCTCGGAATCCTTGGGGAATTCCGTGCGTAACTCTTGTTCTTAAAACTTATGTATAAAAACAACAGCGGCTGTTGCTGCTCTTTTTGGGAGATCGGACGTGGAAGAAGACGGGAAGGCGGACGGGTATCGGGATGAACTGAATTTCGCGGAGTTCCCCTTGGCGCAGCTCGGAGCGCGGGACGGTGGGCAGACCTGCCTGGTGTTCTCCGACACGGTCTTCGACCGGAGCCTGGGTCGGGAGGTGACCCGCAAGCTGACCATCTCGCCGTCGGTGCGGTACGGCTTGCCCACACCCGCCGACGACGAGGTCATCCTGGGATTGGTCCAGCTCACCAGCCAACAGCGCTTCGCCAGCCGCACGGTGCCATTCACCCGGTACGAGCTGATCCGATTGCTGGGTTGGCCGGACGACTCGAAGTCGTACACGAGGGTGAAGGAATCGCTCTTCCGGTGGCTGGGAGTGACCTTGCAATACGAGAAGGCTTGGTGGTCGGCAGCCGACCAGTGCTGGGTCGACCAGGGCTTCCACCTGCTCGACGAGGTCAAGCTGCTCGACCGGCGATCCGGCAAGGCAATGTCGTCCTTCGTCTGGAACGAAACGGTTTTCCAGAGCTTCGCCTCCGGGTACCTGAAGCGGTTGGACTTCGAGTTCTATCGGAGCCTGGAGAGCGACTTGGCCAAGAGGCTGTACCGCTTTCTCGACAAACGCTTTCACCACCGCGACCAGCTGGAGTTCCGGCTGACCACCTTGGCCTTTGAGCACCTGGGCGTGGCGCGGTCCTACCACAACGGCGGGCTCAAGCGGCTGGTGAAGCGCCCCATCGCCGAGCTGGAGGCCAGGGGGTACCTCGCCACGGACGACGAGCGTTTCCGGTCGGAGAGGCGAGGGGAGTGGGCCGTCCAGTTCCGCAAGGGAGCTCAAGCCATCGAGGAGCGGAACCCGTTGGTGGAGGAGTTGGTGGCCTTTGGGGTGAGTCGGTCGGTGGCGGTCCGACTGGTGGCGACGTTCCCCGTGGAACGGATCCGCCGACAGCTCGCCTCGGTGTCCCGGAAGGGCAAAGGCGTGCGGAACCTGCCCGGCTACCTGGTGAAGGCTATCCAGGAGGGCTACGAGGCCCGTGGCTCGATTCCACAGGGGCGACCCTTACCACGGGGTGCCCCGAAACGAACGCCCATTGTAGAGCCACCGAAGGGCCCTATTGAAGAGGACCACTTCGACGCGTTCTGGAA
>JAIXUV010000234.1 GCA_027483345.1 Verrucomicrobiales bacterium
CTCAGCCCAATAGAGCCTTGCCCCCCATGTCCGTCCCCGCAAACCCAGAGAAGAACCCCATGACGAAAGTCTCATCGTTACTGAGCCTCGTCGCGGTCGTCACCGCACTGCATGCAGTCTCGTACACGGTCCATGCACAGGACGCGGCCGAGATCGCGGTCCGACGCGAGGAGAAGGCCATTGTCCTGCGCAAGCTTTTGGACAGTGCAGCCGTGGCAACGCAGCAAGGCGACCTGTTTACCGCTGCCAAGGCCTATGAAGACGCTTGGAACCTGACCGAGGAGCTGGGTGGCAACGTCGAAAAGGAACGTGCAACCACCGTCGAGGGACTTACCGTCACCCGGATGTCCTTGGCTTACGGCGCCGCCAAGCAGGGGGACTTCAAGGAGGCGGATCTCCAGGTGAAGCGGGTTCTCAAGGTCGACCCCAACAACGTCAAGGCCAAGAACTTCAAGCGGGAGAATGACCAGCGCCTCGCTGGTCTCGTTGGACGAGTTCCTTCCGAGGAAGCCCTGACCTTCGTCGGCCAGGACCGCACCAACAAGCTCAGCGCCGCCGTTGCCGTTCAGGATGGCAAGCTCGCCTACGAGATGGGTCATCTCGACCGGGCCGAAGCCAAGCTCAAGGAAGCGGTCAAGCTCGACCCCGACAACGCGGCGGCCTACAGCTACCTCAACATCATCCGCGAGTCCAAGTACACCCGGGCCCGCACGGAGAAGTTGCTGACCGACAAGGACAAGCTGCTCGAGGTCGAGCAGTACTGGGACCAGCCCAAGTCCAACCTTCCTGTTGGAAATCCCTTCGCGAAGACCAACCGGATCTACACTGGTTCCGGACGCCAGCTGATCCACCACAAGCTCGACACCATCGTCATCAACGAAGTGAAGTTCGACGGTCTTCCGCTCAGCGAGGTCGTCAAGTACCTCGACGAGCAGGCCAAACTCCGCGACCCGGACAAGAAGGGCATCAATTTCGTCGTCAACTCGACCATCGACAACGCTCCTCCTCAGGCACTGGGCGGAGGCATCGATCCTCTCACCGGACAGCCGACGGCTGCTGCCCCGGCGGCGGAACCGGTGGATTTGAATGCGATTCGCATCGCCATCAACCCCCCGCTTCGCGAGATGCGCCTCGCCGATGTGTTGGAAGTCGTGGCCAAGGTGGCCGAACGGCCCCTGAAGTTCTCGGTTGAAGAGTGGGGTGTCATGTTCACCCAGCGCCTTCCTGAGCCCGTCCAGCTCCACACCCGCTGGTGGCGCGTGAATCCGAACACCTTCCTCGAAGGTCTCGAAAGCGTCACCGGGATCAGCCCCGCCGTGGTCGGCGGCGGTCAGGGTGGCGGTCAGGGCGGTGGCGGCGGTGGCGCCGGCGGTGGTGCCGGCGGCCAGGGCGGCGTGTTCACCATTCCTCGTGTCGAGGTCAGTGGCGCTGTGGCCGGTGGTATCGGCGGCGGCGGCGGTGGTGGAGGCGCCGGTGGTGGTGCCGGTGGCCAGGGCGGCTCCGGAATCAACGGTGTGACCCGCACGAACCTCACGGCGAATGTCCAGGTGCTCGTCCGGCAGTTCTTCCAGGCTTGCGGTCTCAATTTCCCGCAGACCTTCGCGCCGGGTGGCGGTGGCTTGGGTGGCGCCGGCGGTTTCGGCGGCGGCGGCCTCGGCGGTGGTGGTGGCTTCGGCGGCGGCGGCCTCGGTGGCCAGTTCGGCGGTCAGGGCCAACAGATCGAACAGGATCAGAAGGCCCTGTTCTTCAACGACCGCACCGGTATCCTCTTTGTCCGTGCGACTCTGTCCGACCTCGATGTCATCGAGAAGGCGATCCAGATCCTCAACGTCGCCCCGCCTCAGGTCGAAATCGAAGCACGGTTCGCCGAGATCAACCAAACCGACGGCAAGGCCCTCGGCTTCGATTGGTTGCTCGGAAACACCCTGCTCGGTGGTGGCCGCCTTGGCCTCAGCGGCGGAAGCGCTCCGAGCTACGTAGGTGCCCCCAGCGCCGCGAACCCCGGTTCCATCGATCTTAACAGCGGTGCCCAGATCCTCCCCGGCGGCGTGTTCCCGGGAACCAGTACGGCCAACACCATCGGCGCTTCGGCGAACGATCAGCGCGTGACCTCCGGTCTCCGGAACCTCACCGCAGACGGTTCGTCCATCCCCGAAGTCTTCTCCCTCACCGGCATCCTTACGGATCCCCAGTTCCGGGTGGTCATCCGTGCGCTCGAGCAGCGTGACGGAGTCGACCTCCTCTCCGCTCCCAAGGTCACGACCCTCAGCGGTCGTCAGGCCCACGTCGAAGTCTCCGACGTCCGTACCATCGTCTCCGGTCTCAACAATCAGGGCGGCGGCGGCGGTCAGGGCGGTGGTGGTGGCGGTGCCGCTGCCGGTGGTGGTGTTGGAAACAACGTCAACCAGGCCGCGATCAACCTCATCATCCCGGGTTCTGTCGCCCAGCCGTTCGGTCCGGTGCTCGATGTGATCCCGTACGTCTCCTCGGACGATGTCTCGATCCAGATGACCATCCTTCCGACGATCACCGAGTTCGTTGGATATGATGATCCGGGTCCGTTCGTTCCGCAGATCCTCGGTCTGACTTCGGGCAGCGCCCCGATCAGCCGTACTGCGGTTCTGCCCCTCCCGCGCCTCCGCGTGCGGATGGTGACCACCTCGGCCATCGTCTGGGACGGACAGACCGTCGTGCTGGGCGGCCTGATCGCCGAAGACAACTTCAAGTCCCGGGACAAGGTGCCGGTGCTGGGTGACCTCCCGGTCCTCGGTCGTCTCTTCCGCAGCGAAAACAGCCGCAGCGTGAAGAAGAACCTGATGATCTTCGTGACCGCCACGATCATCGATCCGGCTGGAAAGCGTGTCCACTCGTCGGAGAGCCTCCCCTACGACCCGAACAGCATTCCCGCGCAGACCGCTTCGGTGAAATAAACTTTACGGAAGACCTTGGAGTGATTACTTCTGTAATCACTCCAATGGTTGTCCGACTTTCCGGAAGACCTGCATGAATCCTGCAACCAGAGAATCTGTGCGACGCTTGGCCACGGGCTTGGCCGCCTGCATTGCGTTGGCGCCGGCAGCCATTGCGCAAGGCGTTGCCGACCCTCTTTCGCCTCGGTTGAGCATCGAAGAGATCGCTCCTCCCACCGTTGAGGCCGTCGGCTC
>JAIXUV010000287.1 GCA_027483345.1 Verrucomicrobiales bacterium
GAGGAACTGACCTCGCTGCTCGACCTCGCGAGGCGCCTGAACCTGAATGCGGTGGTCTTCCAGGTGAGGACCGGGTGCGACGCCCTCTACGCCTCGAAGCTGGAGCCGTGGAGCGAGTATCTCACCGGCCGGATGGGCACACCTCCCCAGCCCGCCTGGGACCCGCTGGCCTTCGCCATCCAGGAGGCGCACGAGCGCGGCTTGGAGCTCCATGCGTGGTTCAACCCCTACCGGGCCCGCTACCACCAGGCCCTCAGCCCGGTCTCGCCGGAGCACGTCAGCCGCACCCGCCCCGATCTCACGGTCAAATACGGCCGCTACCTCTGGCTGGACCCCGGCAACCCGGCGAGCCGCGAGCACACTCTCAAGGTGGTACGGGATGTCGTCCGACGCTACGACGTCGACGGCATCCACATCGACGACTACTTCTACCCCTACCCGGAACGCACCGAAGGCGGCGGGAGCGGAACGTCTGGTCTCGCTCCCTTTCCCGATGGTGCGAGTTGGAACCGCTACCGTCGCGATGGCGGCAACCTCGATCTCTCCGACTGGCGCCGGGAGAACGTCAACATCCTCGTCCGCGACCTCGGCGCCGCGATCCACAACGAGAAACCCTGGGTGAAGTTCGGGGTGAGCCCCTTCGGCATCTGGCGTCCCGGAAGCCCTCCCGGGATCAAGGGCCTGGACCAGCATGAACTGCTGTTCGCCGACGTCCGGAAGTGGTTGCGTGAGGGCCTCGCAGACTACATGGCACCCCAGCTCTATTGGCCGGAGCGTCAGGAAGGTCAGCGATTCTCGCGACTGCTCGACTGGTGGGCCACGGAGAACACCGCCGGCCGCCACCTTTGGCCCGGGCTCAATTCCGCGGACATCGGCAAGACCCGAACCGCCGGCGAGATCCTCTGGCAGGTGAAGCGCATCGGCGACCACCCGAAGTCCGATGGAATCCTCTTCTGGAACGCCTCGTCGCTGAAGGACGACCGCGGCGCCTTGGCCCGGGAACTCCTGCGTGGTCCCTTCGCCCGCAAAGCCCTGATTCCGGCCTGCCCTTGGCTCGGCGGGACGACTCCAGCTGCGCCAAGCCTGACAGTGAGCCGGGAAATGTCCGGGATGCTTCGTGCGCGCATCGCCGGCACTCCCGACGACCCGCCCGCATCGGTGGTGGTCCAAAGCCTCGACGATACGGGCTGGAAGACGCAGATCCTCCCCGGGGTCGCCCGCGAATTCCTGATCGCCAAGGGAACCCGGGGGCGCTTCCCCGCCGAGGTCCGCGTCCACTTGGTGGGGCGTACCGGTTTCGAGGGAGCCCACGCGGTCTGGCGGTCGGGTCAATGACTCCGGCCACGACCGGACAAGGGCCGACTCCGGGACAAGGCGACGGCGTTCGGGAAATCTCAGGCGGTCCGGCGCCGATGATGCCGGAGGCCCCTTCCCGGCCGACTGCCGGGAAGGTTTCCCGCCTCAGGCGTCCCAGCCGAGTCAGCCCATGTTGGCCCGCAGCCACGCGGGGAGGTCCCGAATCGGGATCCGCTCCTGGCTGCCGTCGTCACGGCGACGGACGGTGACGGTGTCGAGGAACTCGGGCTTCTCGCCCAACGTGTCGAAGTCCACGGTGACGCAGAATGGCGTCCCCGCCTCGTCCTGCCGGGCGTAGCGGCGGCCGATGGCCCCGGCATCGTCGTAGAACGCGAGGAACTGTCCACGGAGCCCCTGGAAGACCTCGCGGGCCTTGGCGACAAGCTCGGGCTTGTTCTTGAGCAGCGGGAAGACGCCGACCTTCACAGGCGCCACCCGCGGGTGGAACTTCATCACGACCCGCGTCTCGCTCTTGCCCTTCTCATCGGTCGAGGTGACCTCGGTGTAGGCGTTGGCGATGAGTGCGAGGATCAGACGGTCCACCCCGGCCGAAGGCTCGATGACGTGAGGGATGTATTGGCCCTTGGCGAGGCCCTCGGCATCCTCCTTGGCTTCCCTCTCGGCCTTCTCCTGCGACACACCGGATTTGACCAGGTACTTGAGACGCGCCTGGAAATAGCGATTGGAGAGCTCGGACTGGCGTTCCGGGGCGAGTTTGGTCCACGCGGTCCGCAACTCCTCGTCGAAGACACCCATGGACTTCCCCGAATGACGCTCGTGCTGGCTGAGGTCGAAGTCGCTGCGCGCGGCGATGCCCTCGAGCTCGTCGCCCTTCACCAAGCCATTCTCGTCCTTCTTGCTGAACGGGAACTTGTAAAGGATGTCGGTGCAGGCACGGGCGTAGTGGGCGAGTTCCTCCGGGGTCTGGTGGTGGAATCCCAGCGTATCGCGGGACAGACCGATCCCCTCGTAGAAGCGCACGCGCTCCTCGACCCAATACCGGTGCCACGCCTGCCAGCCCCAGTTCGGCTGGGGTTCACCAGGATGTCCGGACTCCGGAACAGTCGCCACGGAACCACAGATCGCCTCGACCGCCTCGTCGGGCTTGATGAAGAACTCCAGTTCCATCTGCTCGAACTCACGGGAACGGAAGGTGAAGTTCCGCGGAGTGACCTCGTTGCGGAACGCCTTGCCGATCTGCGCGACGCCGAACGGCACCTTTTGGCGCGAGGTCTCGTGGACGTTCTTGAACTGGGCGAAGATGGCCTGGGCCGTCTCGGGACGCAGGTAGGCGACGTTGTCCTCCGACTGGATCGGCCCCACGTAGGTCTGGAGCATCAGGTTGAACGGGCGGGGTTCGGTGAGCTGGGCGCCGTTCTCCGGGTTGTAACGGGTGGTGTTCTCCACCTTCTCCGTCCGCTCGCCGAGCAATTCCACGGTTTCGAGCCCCCGAGTCTGATAGAACTGGACCGCCGTCTTTCGGGCGCTTTCCGGAGGCTTTCCGGGAGGCAACAGAACGGAGAACGCATCCGGGCATTCCTTGCCTGCAGCCGCATCCCGCGCACCGGCGAAGTGGTAAACCACGCCGCTCTGTGGATCGATCTGGTCGGCCCGGAAGCGCTTGCGCGTCAACAGGCAGTCGCACATCGGGTCGCTGAAGGTGTCCACGTGACCCGAGGCCTTCCAGATCTGCGGGGCCATGATGATCGTGGCCTCCAGCCCAACGACGTCGTCACGAAGACGGGTCATCGTGGACCACCAGGCTTCCTTCACGTTCCGCTTCAGCTCGGCGCCGAGCGGACCGTAGTCCCAGAAACCGTTGATGCCGCCGTAGATCTCGGACGACTGGAACACGAATCCCCGACGCTTGCAGAGGCTGACGATCTTCTCCATCAGCACGTTTTCTTTCGGCTCGGACATAGGAGACGGAGACAGTCCGCTACCCGGCAGAGCAGTGTCAACGTCCCGGAACCCTCCCCGTCCGTTCCTGAAAACGGGACGTCGGTGACACGTCGGCTGCAGGGAAATCGAAGACGGGGCTCACGCAAAAACGCCGGCAGTGAGCCAGAACCGGAAACGAAATCGGGACCATCGGCCCGACTCCAACCAACTCATCGCGAAACCCGCCCCCCCCAATCGCCTGCGGCCTCAGGGCATGAAGTAAGGCTCCTTCCACCACCGTGCGGATCAGTTAGACGGCCGAATCTTCCCGCGGGGCGGCTGCAATCGATCCAGCTTGTCGCGTTGCTCCGGAGTGAGGATCGACCTGAGCTGCTTCTGGAAGTCATCCACCTCCGCTTGAGCTTCGGGGAGGAGCGGTCTCCAAACCTTCACCAGGCGCGCCCGTGAAGCCGCCAAGATCCGTTTGACTTCGGCCGCCTGATCAGGCGTCAGATCCAATTCCCGTGCAATGCGTTCCGATTGATCCAGCCGAGCGGCGCCGGGCGGCCGGATATTGGGAAGAACCCGGTCGACCAAAGGGCCAGTGGCCGGGGCGGGGGGGGGCTCAGCCCACTTGGCCAAGGCCGGCCGGCCGCCCTTGGAAGCCCGACTGGCGACTCCGACGGTGACGCCCCCGGTAAGCACGCCAGCTCCGAAGATGACCAACGCGGCAGTGAGGATTTTTGGGAAGCTGGCGTCGGAGCCGTTCACGCTGCGAAAAATTTGTCAGCCCGACTCGATCTGGTCGAGAGGGTCTTCCTCTTCGATCGAACTCGAAACGCCCCACTCCGCACCTCCGTCGGCTTCGGATCCCTGGGTTTCTGATTTCGAGAACCAGGATCCATCCACGACCAGAAGGCATGAGGTCATCGCAACGGCGACACTGGCGAAGACCGCGGTACGGAATCCTCGGAGCCAAATCTGGAGGGAATCCTCGGGCCGAACCCACTGAACCACCCGCATCACACGCCGTTCGAAACCCAACGGCACGGAAACATCCGGCGGAGTCGAGCGGGCAGCCTCGAGCAGCAGGGAAATGATTCGATCCGGAGCCGGTTTCAACGCTGGGGACGACGGAGGTACACCGACCGGGGTTACAGGTACGAGTCGGTTTGCATCTGACCGAGGATGCGACGCATCTCCGCCCTCGCCCTAAACGCCCTCACCTTGACCAGGGACTCAGACCATCCGGTCAAGGCCGCGATCTCGCGGACCGGCCGATCCTCCAACTCCAGCAGGGTGATCACCATCCGGTTGGCCGGGCTCAACCGCTCGAGGACCTTCGCCACCAACGCCTTCGCCGCATCGGCGGAGGCGGAATCCCGCTGGGTCCCCGCCACGTTCCGCTCCAGCCAATCGGACTCCTCCCGCGTCAGGTCCGTGAACGAATCCTCACGGTTCCGCTGGTGCCCCCGGAGGAAGTCATAGCAGGTGTTGGTGGCCAACCGCATCAACCAGTGTTCGAACGGCGCGTCCCCGCGCCACGAATCCAGTCGGGCATAGGCCTTCAGGAAGATCTCCTGGACCACATCCGCCACTTCGTCCTCACGCCGCGAATAGCGCCGGGCCATCCCGAAAAGCCGAGCCTGGTATCGGGTCACGATCTCCTCGAACCGGGAGGTGTCCCCCTTCAGGACGGCACGGACGATCTCGAGATCGGTGGTCGACTCGCTCATCTCCGGTGTCTTGAAGGACTCATTGTCGGAGGTCTCAAGGTGCTCTGTGGAAGACGTTTCTGGAGCCGACGCGGACGCAACCAAAGGCAGGGAGGTTTCAGGAATTCGTTGGCTTCCGTTCCAGGGTTCCAACGTTAGGATCCGGTCATGGATCTCCGGCACCGTTGGGTGCTCATCACCGGCGCCTCGAGCGGATTCGGTGCCGCCGCGGCTGTGGCCTTTGCCCGGGCCGGCGCCCGTCTCATCATCGGCGCACGACGGCTCGATCGCCTGGAGCGGGTGGCCCAGTCCTGTCGCGATGTGGGTGGGGAAGCCCATGCCTTGCCTCTCGACGTCGGATCCTCCAAGTCCGTTGGGGAATTCGCCGCCGCCGTCCGCAACCGGACAAGCAACGTCGACATCCTGGTCAACAACGCGGGCGGTGCCCATGGACTCGAACCGGTGGTGGACGGAAAGGACGCGGATTGGGAAGCCATGGTTCAAGCCAATTTCCTCGGCCTGCTCCGGGTCACCCGCGCGATCGTACCCCTCATGCCCCGAGACGACGGAGCCAGTCTCATCAACATCGGCTCCATCGCTGGCCACACCGCCTATGAAGGGGGTGCGGCCTACTGCGGGGTGAAGGCCGCGGAACGGAGCATCACCCAGGCGCTCCGGTTGGAACTCAACGGCACCGGCATCCGGGTTTCCTCCCTGGACCCGGGCATGGCCCTCAGCGAGTTCTCCCTCGTCCGGTTCAAAGGCGATCAGGTCCGTGCCGACGCAGTGTACCGCGGCATGCAACCCCTCACTCCCGAGGACATCGCCGAGACGCTCGTCTGGGTGGCCTCGCGCCCGGCACACGTGAACATCGACGAAATCGTCATCAAGCCCACCGACCAGGCCGCCGTCCACAAGGTCCGGAGGCGGGTTTGAATCCAACGGTTCAGGGCCAGAGGAAGCCCGGGTACTTCGTCTTGATCTGTGCCCGCAACCGCGGATAGGTGGATTCCTTCCATTTCGGGAAGTTCGAGGTCACCTCCAACCTCTTCCCGTCGGGCGCCTGCAGTGCCAACCGGACCGGGACACGGCCTTCGGCCAGCTTCGGATGCTCCTTCAACCCGAAGCACTCCTGGAGCTTCACCTGGGCCTCCGGCCCGGACGGCCCTTCCTCGTCGGCATCCGGATCCGGCTCGGAATACGTGAGCTTCAGGCGCCTCCCCTCGGTCCATGGCAGGTGAACCGGCAACATCTCCTCGAGCCATTCCAGTTGCGCTGGCTGCAGGTGGGCGCGGAAGGCCGCCCTTAGCGGCGCCGTCTGAGCTTCCTTGGCCAGCGTGAGCCCCCCGAAGGCCCGACCCAGAACGCGGACCAACGCCGGCCCGTCGAAGGGCGGGAACTCCAGTTCCGGAAGGCTGCGGGCAAGGAGGTTGACCCGGGCGATGAACTGCTTGAGCTCGTGATCGAGCTGCGGCAGTTCGAAAGCACCCCGGCCAAAGGCTTCGGCAAGGCAGGCCCCGGACCGCGCAGGATCCACCTCCCGGAGGTGGTCCGTCCCGATCACCAGGTCCAGGAAACGGACCCGCTGCACCGCCGCCACACGCTTGTGCAACCTGTCATACACATGCTCCACGACCGTGTTCAGGTGCTGGGGAAACAACTCCTGCAACCATTCGCGGCGGATCGCCGTTGCCATTCCGATCAGGGTCAACACGCCTCCGGAACGGCCGGAAACCTCCCGGATGCTTCCCGCCACGAAAAGCTCCGCCTTCTGCACCACCGACTCGCGCATCAGCGTCCCTGTCCTTCCCTCGGTCAGCAGGCAGTCGAGGGAACCCGCGTCCTTCCGCACACACAGCTGGTCGATGAAGCCCGCGCAGAGGGAACGCAGAAGGCCCTCGCCTTCCGGCGGCGGCGATGTGTCCCCGCGCTCCACCAAACGCTCCCGTTCCGCAACGGAAAGGAACTGGCGGAAGGTGTCCTCGACCTGCCGCGCGGTCTGCGCGTGGATCCCATGACGACGGCAGGAATCCACGGAGAAGCCGTTGTTGCGGGCGAACTGATGCGCACGCATCAGGGTGTGGAAGTCGCTCTGGGTGCTGCCCTCGAAGAGCTCCCGTGCCTCCGCCAGGTGGGCCTCGTCCCGTCCCACACGCATCAGCAGATCCCGGCCGTTCACCAACGCGGCGCAAAGGCAGGCCGCCGGAACACACCCATGCCGTGAAGCCTCCACCAGCATCCGCGCGAACCGGGGATGCATCGGCAGTCGGAGCATCCGGCGACCGACCTCCGTGAGGTCGGAGCCGCCGCCTTCGCCTTCGGAGGCGACGATCGCACCCAGGACCTTGAGCAGGGATTCCGCACGGCGGACCGCCGCCGGGTCCGGGCGGTCCAGCCAGTCAAACCGCACCGCCTCCCGCACTCCGAGCGAATGCAGCAGCAGGACGACCTCGGCCAGATCGGCACGTCGGATCTCCGGCGTGTTCCGGGCCTCCCGGTTCAAGTGGCCGCTCTCGGTCCAGAGGCGCCAGCACGTCCCCGGCGCCGTCCGCCCCGCCCGTCCGGTCCGCTGTTCCGCCGAAGCCCGGCTGATCTCCTCCACCGCCAACGTCTGGATTCCCCGCTCGGCGTCGTAACGCGCCACCCGCGCGAGCCCCGCGTCCACAACATGCCGGATGCCCTCGATGGTCACGGACGTCTCCGCGACATTGGTCGAGACCACCACCTTCCGATGCTCGCTGGGCTGGAACGCGAGGTCCTGGTCTCCCGGCGGCAGTTCGCCGTGCAATGGAACCAGGCTGATCCGCTCGTCGATCCGCGCGGCCCGGATCGCGTTCAACGTCGAAAGGATCTCCGCCTTGCCGGGCATGAACACCAGGATGTCCCCCTCCCAGCCGGCCTCGATGATCGCTTCCACCTTGTTGGCTGCCTGCTCGTGCACCGGCCGGTTGTCGCCGTACTCCAACCACCGCAGCTCAACCGGAAAGGTCCTCCCTTCGGACGTCAGGATCGGCACCGGCTGCACCTCGGCATCGTCCACACCGGAGGCGGTCCCGAGGTACCGCGCAACGGGTTCGGCCTCCAAGGTCGCCGACATCACCACGAGCTTCAGGTCCGGCCGCCGCTCCTGCTGCAGTCGTTTGGCCAAAGCGAGCGCGACGTCGCTGAGGAGGTTGCGCTCATGGAACTCGTCGAAGACCAGGATGCCGATGTCCGACAGCTCCGGATCCGACTGAAGCCATCGCAGCAGGATGCCCTCGGTGACGAAGGCCATGCGCGTCGAGTCGCCGATGTGGTCCTCGAAACGGACCTGGTAGCCGACCTCGTCGCCCAGGCGGCCGTCCCTTTCCCAGGCGACGCGGGCGGCCACCGAGCGGGCGGCGACGCGACGGGGTTGCAGGACCACCAGCCGCTTGCCCCCGGCCAGCAGACCGGCGTCGACGAGCATCTGCGGAACCTGCGTCGTCTTCCCGGAACCCGTTGCCGCCACCAGCACCAGACGGTTGCCGGTGGTCAGCGAGGCGACGATGTCGGCGTGGAGACGCCAGATCGGAAGTCCTGTGTTCGGCACGGCGGGATCAGGCGGTTCTCGAGGCGAAGTGCAGGTACAGCAACGCCACATCCGTCACCGCAGAGAGCGCCACCAGCATCCCGGAAGGCATGAACTTGCGGGTCTTCATGTAGCGCTTGATGAACACCACAACGAGCAGGCCCAGGCCGATGTGCGCCACGAGCGGAGGCAGGATGGCCAAGGCCACGAGGATCAGCGGCACGGCCGAGATCCCCGAGGCGATCAGCGAGGCCTTGGAACCCGCCTTGAGGAAGCCGACGAGCCCTCCTGCCAAGAGGAGGACGATGTAGATCCAGAGGATGGCAACCGCGGTCGAAGTCATTCGCGGAAACCCTGCCCTGTCGTCGTTCCCGCCGCCAGACCTCACTGCGACGGGGATGCCGCTTGTGGGTGACCGGGGCGTCCGGTTGACTGGCCTCCCGCCATGCCCCCGCAATCCGAAGCCGTCCGCCTTGCCGACCTGTCGTCGCAGCAGAAGAAGTCCGGTCTGGCAGCATGGCTGGGATGGATGTTCGACGGCCTGGACATGCACATCTACACGCTGGTCGCGACCCCCTTCGTGGCCCAGCTGCTGAGCCTCCCTCGGACCGACAAGGCGGTCGGAGAGAAGGGCGCCCTGATCAATGCGGCGTTCCTGATCGGATGGGCCCTCGGCGGGGCGTTCTTCGGCCGGGTTGGCGACCTGCTCGGACGCAGCCGCGCCCTTTGCCTCACGATCCTCTGCTACGCGGGCTTCACCGGTCTCTCGGCGGTCTCGACGGAATGGTGGCACCTCCTCGTCTTCCGATTCCTCTCGGCCTTGGGAATCGGCGGAGAATGGGCGGTCGGAGCATCCCTGCTCTCCGAAACCTGGCCCCGAAGCTGGCGCCCTTGGATCGCCGCGACACTCCAGACCGCCGTCAACATGGGGGTCCTGCTCGCCTGCTTCTTCGGCTTCCTCTTCGAACAGTCGGAACCCCGCTACATCTTCCTCGTCGGCGTGCTCCCCGCGCTGATCGTCCTCTGGATCCGCCGCGCCGTTCCCGAGACCGAGGAATGGCATGCCGCGCGCAAGGACTCCGGCCCTGCCCCGGGTCTGTCCGACCTGTTCCGGAACCCGGTCGCTTCCACGACCTGGATCGTGCTCGCGATCTGCGGCGTCTCCCTGACCGCCCACTGGACCTTCATGTTCTGGCAGCAGAAATACATCCGCGACCTGCCGGAGGTCCGCGATCTGCCCGCAGCCGCCCAGAACCGCGCCGCCGTGGTGGCGCTGGTCGTACTCATGGTCGGGTCGATCCTCGGAAACTACCTCGCGGCCTGGGTGGCCCGCCGACATGGATATCGCCGTACGGTGGTCCTCTTCTGCGTCCTCTACGGCATCGCCATGGGAGCCACCTTCCTCCGCCCCATGTCCCACGACGCGGTCCTCGCCGGATTCCTTGTGATCGGCGTCTGCCAAGGGGTCTTCGGCCTGTTCACGATGTGTCTTCCTCCCCTGTTCCCCACGCTGCTCCGGACGACCGGCGCGGGATTCTGCTACAACTTCGGACGCCTCGTCGCCGCGGCCGGGACGGTCTTCTTCGGCCTCTTCACCAAGGTCGGCGACGTCCGGCAGGCCCTGCTCTACGCCGCGGTCCTGTTCCTGCCGGCGGCCATCGTTTCCCTCTGGCTGCCCGAACCCCGCGACTGAGGTCGCACCGGGGCGACCCGCCCCACCTTACAAATCTGTAATGTCGGAGAAAGGATGCCGACAGGAGGCACGACGACGGTCCGCCCGCTTCCCCGAACCGGGAATGGTTCCCGCGGGGATCGGACGATGACCATGACCTCCTACAAGAATTCCCAATCCAATTCGTGGGCCCGCTGGCCCTTCCTCGGTGTCGCCACCGCCGGACTCTTCCTCGGCGCCATCCCCGCTCTGAAGGCACGCACCGACAACGTCTCCAACACCACCCCGGCCTCCACCCGAACCGTCGGTACCCGGAACCAGGACACCGCCGATTCCAACCGCGCAGCCGCCGGCCGGTTTGGTCAGAGCTTCGCCCCGGTGGTGAAGCAGGTCCTTCCGGCCGTGGTGAAGGTCTACAGCTCTTCCAAAGCCCAGGAGATGCCGCCCGAAGCCGTGGACCCCATGCTCCGACGCTTCTTCGGAGACTCTTTCCCGGGCGCCCGGCGCAGTCCCCGCCAACAGGGCATCGGCTCGGGTGTCGTCGTGACCGAGGACGGCTACATCCTCACCAACAACCACGTCGTCGACGGTGCCGACTCGGTGAAGGTCCAGCTCAACGACGGCACCGAGCACACCGCGAAGATCGTCGGCCGGGATCCGCAGACCGACCTCGCGGTGCTGAAGATCAAGGCCTCCTCCCTGCCCCACCTCGACTTCGCCAACAGCGACCAGGCCGAGGTCGGCGACCTCGTCCTCGCCGTCGGCAATCCCTTCGGCCTTGGCGAGACCGTCACCACCGGCATCATCAGCGCCAAGGGCCGTGCGTCGCTCGGCCTCGACTACGAGGACTTCATCCAGACCGACGCGGCCATCAATCCGGGCAACTCCGGCGGCGCCCTCGTCGACACCCAGGGACGCCTGCTCGGCATCAACACCGCGATCCTCAGCCGCACCGGCGGGAACCAGGGCATCGGCTTCGCCATCCCCACCAACCTCGCCCGCGACGTCATGGATTCGCTCATCAAGGATGGCAAGGTGGCCCGTGGACAGCTGGGCGTCCGGATCCAGGACGTCACCCCGGCGATGGCCAAGCGTCTCGAGCTCGGCGAGTCGCGCGGTGCGATCGTGGGCGAGGTGAGCCCGAAGAGCCCCGCCGCCAAGGCCGGAATCCAGAGCGGCGACGTGGTCGTGGAGTTCGACGGCAAGCTCGTCCGGGACAGCCGCCAGCTCCGCCTCGCCGTCGGACGCACCAAGCCCGGTTCCTCGGTCCCGGTGAAGGTGGTCCGGGACGGCGATTCCAAGACCTTCAAGGTGACCATCCGGGAACTGGCCTCGGACGAGGTCGCCAAGGACGGGACCGGCCGTGGTTCTGACAAGGACACCGGAACCCTGAACGGCGTCGGGGTGACCGACATCTCCGCCGCCCAACGCCGCCAGTTCGGGGTCCCGTCCTCCATCGAGGGCGCCCTCGTCACGGAGGTGGAACCGGACTCCGCCGCCTACGAAGCCGGCCTGCGACCCGGCGACGTGATCCTCGAGATCAACAAGGAACGCATCCAGGACGCCGAACAGGCCGTGCGGCTGACGGAGAATCCCGCGGACAAGACCACCCTGCTCAAGGTGTGGAGCCGCGGCGGAACCCGATTCCTTGTCGTGGACGAAACCGGAGGCTGATCCGCCGAATCCGGGCGAAAGCGGATCTCACTCAAATACGCGAAGACGCCATCGGAGAGCCGGATCTGAGGCCGGAGCGTTCACCACCGGCCAGCGGATCCGGCTTCACCATCTCCAAGACCCCGGCTTCCCGGTTGATCGAGGCGGTGCAAAGGACATCATCCGTCCGATGCACCGCCTTCGACGTTTCGTCGCCGGACTGATCCTCCTCGGGGCCGCCCAATCGGGAATCCGCGCCGCCGAGGTCGCCGCCGGCGCCTACCGCGGTTGGCCCGGGGCCTGGACCCTCGACAACGGCGTGGTCCAAGCGGTGGTCGTCCCCGAGGTCGGCCGCGTCATGCAATTCGGGTTCAAAGGCGAGGAAGGTGTCTTCTGGGAGAATCCCGACCTCGCCGGCAAGCCGATGCCGGAGCAACCTTGGTCGACACCTGGCAGCTTCGGCGGCGACAAAACCTGGCCGGC
>JAIXUV010000117.1 GCA_027483345.1 Verrucomicrobiales bacterium
GCTTCCTGTTTCTCGACTTGGCCTGTTGCGCCGTGCTTCGCTGTCGGCATGTACGGACTGGTGAACCGCGCGGTGGAGAAGCTGGTGTGCTCGCGATTCGGCGAGCCGGCTTGGGAACGCATCAAGGCCCGGGCCGGGGTGGACGTGGAGTTCTTCGCCAGCAACGAATCCTATCCGGATTCGATGACCTACGGGCTGGTCGCCGCCGCCAGCGCCGAGCTGGGACTGCCCGCCGCGGCGATCCTGGAGGCCTTCGGCGAGTACTGGGTCCTGGAGGTCGCCCCGGCGGGCTACGGCGCGATGCTCGACAGCGCTGGCCGCACGCTCCCGGACTTCCTGGAGAACCTGCCCCACTTCCACACGCGGATCGCGATGATCTTCCCCAATCTCCAGCCACCGCGGTTCGAGACCTCGGACCGCACCCCCAACTCGCTGGTCCTCCACTACCATTCGAACCGCCTCGGCCTCGAGCCGTTCCTGCTGGGGATCCTCCGCGGCCTTGGAAAGCGTTTCCAGGTGGCCGTTCAGGTCGACCACATCGGCAGCCGCGGCGCGGGTTCGGACCACGAGACGTTCCGGATCACCTGGTCGGACGGCGCCGCCGCATGACCCCTCCGCCGGACATTGGATTGGATGCCGCGCAGGTTGGAGACGTCTTCCCCTTCCACTTCGCCTTCGACCGCGATCTGCAGGTACTTGCGGTCGGCCGCTCCCTCGGACGGATGCTGCCGAGCTTCCGGGTCGGACAGCCCCTCGCCGACACCCTGCTGCTCTACCGCCCTTCCCTTCCGTTGGAACCCGGACGGATCCCCTCCCTGCACGGCCAACCGGTGATCTTCCGCACCGTCGCCTCCAAGGATTGGCTCCGCGGCCAGCTCCTCCCGCTGGCCGACGGCTCGGGCTGGATCTTCCTCGGCTCGCCGTGGTTCACCCAGCCTTCCGACCTGCAGAGGAACGGCCTGGAGGTCGGCGACTTCGCCGCCCACGACACGGTCGCCGACGTCCTCCAGATCCTCCAGGCGCAGCAGATGGCCTTCGACGACATGAAGGCGATCATGCAGAAGCTGTCCCAGCAGCGGGCCGAGTCCCGGCGCCTCAGCGCACGGCTCTCCGCGCTGATCGGGAACCTCCGCGGCGGCGTCCTGGTGGAAGACCCCGAACGCCGGATCCTCATCGTCAACCAGGCCTTCTGCACCCTGTTCGGGATCCCGGCGGATCCGGCGGAACTGGTCGGACTCGACTGCTCGAACTCGGCGGAGCAGTCCAAGCATCTGTTCGCCGAGCCCGAGGCCTTCGTCACCGGGATCCGGCTCGCCTTGGAAAACCGGCGCACCCTCACCGGCGAGATCCTCACCCTGCGGAGCGGACACATCCTCGAGCGCGACTACGTCCCGATCTTCAGCGAAGGATCCTACCAGGGGCATCTCTGGCACTACCGCGACATCACCGACCGCATCACCGCGGAACGCGCCCTTCGCCTGGAGACCTCGCGGCTCTCCCTCACCCTTGCCAACATCGTCGACGGCGTCATCACCACCGATTCGTCGGGCGCGATCACCCTGCTCAACTCGGCGGCCCTTCGGATCCTCGGGACCGCCGAATCCGAGGTCCTCGGCCTTCCGCTCGGCGAGGTGTTCCGCCTCCGCCTGTCCGATCCGTCGGTCGATGTCGATCCGGTGGCCCAGGTGCTCGGGTCGGGCGTGGCCTGGGAGACCGGCTCCAGCCGGAAGGAATGGCGGTGGCTGGACACCGTCGACGGCCGGCAGTTGCGCGTGGTCGCCTCGATCGCGCCGATCCGTGGCAGCGTGGACGACGCCGGGCTCATCCTGGTGTTCCGGGACGTCTCCAAGGAGTTCGAGGTCGAGGAGCTCAAACGCGACTTCGTCTCCGCGGTCTCCCACGAACTGCGCACGCCGATCACGTCGATGAAGGGGTTCCTCGACACGGTGCTGGGCGATCCGGAGATGCCGGTCGAGGTGAGAACGGAGTTCCTGGGCGTGGTGCGGAGCCAGCTCAAGCGCCTCGCCGGCATGGTGGAGAAGATCCTCCAGTTCTCGCGGCTGGAGGCCGGCCAGAAGATGGAACTCGCCGCCTTCGACCTCACCGCGCTCGCCGGGGAGATCGTGGCCGAACTCTCCCCGATCTCCGCCTCCCGATCCGTCGCGATCGACTGGGACGGACCCAGCCTTCCGGTCGAGGTCCTCGCCGACCGGGAACAGATCCGCTCCGTGCTCGTCAACCTCCTCACCAACGCGATCAAGTTCACGCCGGATGGCGGCCGTGTGGGCATCGGGGTCCACGCCGCCGAAGGGGAGACGGTCGTCGCCGTACGGGACACCGGCATCGGCATCCGGGCCGAGGACCTGCCGAACCTCTTCCAGCGTTTCTACCGCGCCCCGTCCTCGGGACAGCACGCCCCGGGAACCGGTCTGGGTCTGTCGATCGTGAAGGAGATCGTCCAACGCCACGGCGGGCAGATCCACGTGGACTCCCGGCCGGGCGAGGGTTCCACGTTCACCGTCCGCCTACCGACCCGACAGTCGGCGTGACCCGTGCCGCGGGCGTCGGCCCGACCCGGCCTGCACGCAGGCGGATGTGGTGGAAGAGATACTGCTGGGCGTAGCCGCCGTACGGACCGAAGTGCCCGGCGCTGAACCGCGCGAGCCTCTCTGGCGTGAGCCGTCTGGCCTTCGGGAAATAGAGTTCCGCCAACGCGCGCCGCACCCAGACGTCGATGGGGAACGCATCCTGCCGTCCGTAGGCGAAGAGGAGCACGCAGTCGGCGACCTTCGGGCCCACGCCGTCCACCGACATCAACGCCTCCCGGGCTTCCACGGTCGGCATCCGCCCGACCGCCTCGAGATCCAACCGTCCGTCGACCACCCGTTCCGCCGCATCCAGGAGGTACGGCGCCCGGAATCCCAGGCGGCACGCCCGCAACGCGGCCTCCCCCGCCGACGCCAGCGTCGCCGGTCCAGGAAACGCATGGACGGGTCCACGGTCGGCGGGCGCCACGACCGGTTCCCCGAACGCACCGGCGAGTTCCCGCACGATCTGCCGGATCTGGACGATCTGCTTCGTGGAGGAGCAGATGAAGCTGGCGAGGCACTCCCACGGTTCCTGGCGGAGCAGGCGCAATCCGCGGCAGGCGTCCACCGCGGCCCGCATCGGGGGATCCGACGGGAAGGTCCCCAGGATCGCCGACAGGTCCTCGTCCAGGGCCAGGTGGTGCCGAAGCCAGCCCCAGCCGTCGGGATCACCCAGGCAGGACGCCCGGATCCCGGCGGGCGTCGACTCGACGCGGACCCATCGCCCGGACACCACCCCTTCCCAGGCGCCTTGGACGGGCTCCCATCGGAATGCCTGTCCGCAGCCCAACGTGGCGTCGACGTCGTAGTCCGGGATGTCGAACGCCGTCGTCGGACCGCCCTCAGCGTTGATTGCGGAAGACATGGAGCCGGAGCCGATGGAACACGCGTCCGCGGTGGGGGACGTCGAGGATGCCCAACGATTCGTGGGACTCGAAGCCGCGTCCGAAGACCTCGGGATCGAAGGCGCCGCGGTCGGGCTCGCCGACGAAGAGCACGGTGATGCCGGCGCGGTGCCGGTACTTGAACTCCGGCCAGAACCAGATCTGGTTCGAGGGATTCACCGACTCCGCGACGGTCGCCACGGGATCGGCGGAACCGCGGTTCCGGGAGGAGGGCATGTAGAAGTTCAGGATGCCGGCCCATCCGTAGTGGTCGGCGACGACCATCACGGGCCGGCCCTCCTTCAGCAGTTCATCCCGCCGGGCCTCGACCAGCGCGGCGGCCTCGCGGTAGCCCCGCACGCGATGGATCAGGTCGTACTTCACCGGCGGGGTGTAGCCGGTGACGCGGGTGATCAGACGCGTCTCATGGAGGAGGACGCACAGCGGCAGCCCGAGCGCGACGCCGCCGGCGAGGAGACGTCGGGCGACGCGGTCGCCGAGGGAATGCCGGTGCTCCCACCAGAGCACGGCGAAGGTCATGAGCGGCAGGATCGAGGTGGCGATCCAGTTGGGCTGGACGCGGGCGCGGACCGTGTAGCCGAGGTAGAACAGGAAGACCGGCAATCCGAGCGCCAGGCAGTACAGCATCGCCTCGCGCCGCGGCTCCGGGATGGTGTGGCTGCGCCAGCGGCGCAGGAAGGCCACCACCGCCCAGACGATCGCCACGAAGTAGAACGGATTCCAGAGCCCGAACTCGGCGAGGAGGAAGTCGGAGATGAAGTTGGGGTGGAAGCTCCACGACCTGTCCAGACCGCCGCGTTCGCGCAGGTGGGTGAAGGTGATCCAGTGGTTGCGCGAGTTCCAGAGGTACACCGGGACCAGCGCGAGGAGCTGGAATCCGAGGGCGATCCAGGGACCCGGGCGGCGCCACGGGATGCGGGCGTTGCGCGACGCGACGAGGTAGACCGCAAACGAGGCGAGCAGGAAGGGCGAGAAGTATTTGCTGAGGAAGGTGCCGGCGAGCCCGACACCGAGCCCGATCCACGGGGTGGTCGACTCCGACCGGAAGGCCCGCCATCCGGAGACCATCGCCAGACTCCAGAAGGCGACGGTCAACGGGTCGATGGTCATCAGGACCGAGCCCACCGCGAGCAACGGCACGGTGTTCGCCGCGGCGACCAGCAGGAAGGCCGCACGCCAACCGGCGAACGCGGCGCAGAACCGCGCCATCAAGACCGCCCCAAGGCAGGACAGGACCGGTGAGAAGAACCGCACCCCGAGCTCGGTGTCCCCGAAGAGCGCCGTGCCAATCCACTGGGCGTACGCGATGAACGGCGGCTTGCTGTAGTAGGAGAGCGCCGGGTGCTTGGACCAGAGCCACTGGTAGGCCTCGTCCTCGCTCAGGTCGATGATCCCCGCGGCGAGGTACCCGAGCCGGGCCGCCAGGAGCGCGCCGGAAAGCAGCCACGTGAGACGCCGCCAGTGGGACTCCATCTCGTCGGCCGAAGCGGTCGCGGTGGAGTCGGGAAACGGATCCGGCCCCGGCGCCGGCAACAAGGACGGCAGACGTCTCCGCCACGCCGGGAACCAGGTGGCGCCGACGAAGGCCCAGATGCCGTCGAAGAACCTCGGCAGGGCCCAGCCGTAGAAGGCGCCCCAGGACCATCCGGCCAGGACGTCCGACGGGTAGTGCACGCCAACGTACATGCGGGAGAGCCCGACGCCGGCCGCGAGTGGGACGAGGAAACGCGGACTGCGCCGGTAGTACCCCGCGGCCACGACCGCCGCGGCCGCCCAGATCGCGGAATGCCCGCTGGGCATCGAGGCGTTGAGCCCCTTCCCGACCAGCGTGCGGGTCTCCGGATGGGTGACAAAGGGGCGCGGACGGTTGAACGCCTTCTTCAGCCTCCCGGTTCCCCATTCGCCCAAGGCGAGGGTGAGCACCATCACCAGCAGGAAACACCGTCCTCGGCGTCCTCCCTTCCAGATCAGGCCCGCGGCGAGCAGGGCGAGTGCGGGGCGGAAGAACGCGTTGCCGCTCAGGAAGGGCATCAGCCAATCCAGGAACGGACTGACCCACCCCTCGTTGACGAGGCGGAAGACGGCGTGATCCAAGCCGGCGATGGACTCCATGAAGGGGGGCACTGTGGACTTGGGAGGTCCGGTTGGCGAGTGATGAGCCGATGGGGGCCGTTGTCAGTGGTCCGTTGTCAGTTGCCAGTGGTCGGGGAGGCCTGGCTTCGGTTGGTCGGTGCTCCCTGCTCCTCGCTCCCCGCTTCCCGCTCTATGCCGCCTTTGCTTCGCGCCTTTGCGGCTTTGCGTGCCGATCCCTCGAGTACCGTTCCAACTCAGCCGACCTGCCCGCGCCGCCAGAGATCGAAGTGGAAGAGCGCGGCGACGGCGAGCGAGTGCCGGATCCGGCCGGATTGGATCAGCTCCGGGACCGATTCGAGCGGAACCGTGCGGACCCGGATGTCCTCACCCGGATCGAGCTCGGGCTCATGGGTGCGGAGGCAGTCGCGGACCAGGACCGTCCGACAGCGGTTGCTTTGGATGGCCGAGTTCGGGAGCACCGAGCCGATCAGCACGGCATCCGAGCCGGTGAAGCCGGTTTCCTCCCTCAATTCCCGAAGGCCCGCCGCGACGGGGTCCGGATCGTCGGGATCCATGATCCCTCCGGGCACTTCCCACTCCACCGAGGCGGACCCGTGCCGGAACTGCTCCACCAGAACCAACCGCCCGTCGGCCGTGGTCGCCACGACGTTCACCCAGTCGGAGCAGTCGATGACGTAGAAGTCGTGCTCGGCGCCGGTGCGCGGACTGCGGCGGCGTGCGGTCCGCAGGCTGAAGATCCGGAAGTCGCCGACGGGACCGCCGCCGGTGTCCGGCCACGGGACGATGTCCGGCCCGTCGTTCATGGGGCCCCGGACAAGGGCTCGGCCGGAGGCGGCGGAAATCCCACGCCGGCGGCCTGCGCGGCCCAGCCCGAAGCCATCATGCGCAACAGGTGGACCATCGCCTCGTCGTGGGACTTTCCGGTCGCCTCCGAAAGCTGTCGGGCGCGGCGGTCCAGATGACCCGCCATGTCCATCGCACCCGCGGCGGGGCAGCCCAGGGCGATCAGGGCCTGGGCGAGCGGGGCGAGGTCGGTTTCCATGGGTGCCGGGACGCGAGACCGCGTCGCGTCAGGCGATAGAGGAACGCTCGACGAGCGTCACGCTCTCGATGCCCTGCCGTTCGACCGGACGGTCCTGGCCGCCGGTGCGGCAGGTGGCCAGCTTCTCGAGCACGTCGTCGCCGCGGATGAGCTTGCCGAACGCCGTGTACTGGCGGTCGAGGAAGGACGGGTTGCCGTGGCAGATGAAGAACTGGCTGCCGGCGGAATCCGGATGCTGCGAGCGCGCCATCGAGAGGACGCCGCGGACGTGGGAACGTTCGTTGAACTCGGCCTTGACCTGGTAGCCCGGTCCACCGGTCCCCCAACGGGCCTGCATCGCGGGATCCTTGGTGAGCGGATCGCCGCCCTGGACCATGAAGCCCTTGATGATCCGGTGGAAGGCCGTGCCGTCATAGAAGCCCTTCGCGGCGAGCTTCTGGAAGTTCTCGACGGTCTTCGGGGCCACGTCGGGCCAGAACTCGACGACCATTTCTCCGGCGGTGGTCTTGATCACGGCCACCTTTTCGGCGGGATTGGGGGTGCTCATGGAATCGGGATGGGGATGGGGATGCGGAAAGGAAACCTGGAATCGGTACGATGGCGGGTCACTTCAGGACCGAGGCGGACAGGATGTAGTCGAGCTTCGGGAAGTCCTTCTTGAGGTAGGTGTTGCCCTCCTCCTGTATGCGACCCTGGGCCGGGCCGCCACCGCGGGGAGCGCCCTCGCCGTACTCGCTGTTGATCTTGTCCACGACGTCCATGCCCTCGACGACCTTGCCGAACGATGAGAAGCCCATCGAGTCGAGGCGGCTGTTGTCGACGAGGTTGACGAAGAACTGGGTGGTTCGGGTGTTGGGACCGGCCATGGCGAAGCTGATCGCACCGCGCTTGTTGCCGGACTTCACCGGGTCGTCCTGGATGCGGGCCATGCGCCACGCGGCGGAGACCTTCGGGTCGCCGTGGATGCCGAACTGGGCCATGAAGCCCTGGATGACGCGGAAGAAGGCCACGTCCTTGAAGTAGCCCGACTTCACCAGGTTGTAGAACCGGTCGGCGCCGAGCGGGGCGTCGGCGCGGACCACCTCGATCACGAACGCGCCCTTGGTGGTCTCGAACTTCGCCTTGAAGGTTTCCGGGGCGGTCTCCTTGAGCTTGGAGGGATCCGCGAACTCCGCGGCCGGGGCCGGCGACGGGCTTGGGGCGGCGGTGGTGGCGGCGGGCTTGTCATCGCCCCGACAGGCGAGGCCGAGCGAAAGCACGCAGGCGAGCAGGAAGGAAGAGCGGTTCATCGGCGCCGGAATGAGCCACATGAGTGGGGCACTGTCACGCCCGGAAAACGCGCCCGACCCGGCCCCGGCATCCACGCCGGGACGGTTTGCATTCCGGGGAGGCGCTTCATGAAATCACGCCGGCTAGGCCCAGCAGCCGCGGGGCGTTCTTCTCCAGACGGTCCTTTGCGATCTCGCACTCGATCTCGCGGCCCTCGGGGAAGAGCAGCCGCCAACCTGACGCCTCCCGCCAGGCGCCGATGGCGTTCGCCGGCGGGTCCGCGAAGAACCCGCCTCCCTGTTGGGCCGCGAACTGGTCGGCGACCTGGACCGCCGCCAGAGCCTTCGCGTGCCTCCCGCTGCACTCCGGCATGCCGTGCAGCAGCGCGCTCCGGACCAGCAGCTCGTCCGCCTCCTGCCCGGCAAGGTACCAGGCGCCGACCATGGAATGGGTGGCCCCGAGGACCGATTGCTCCAGGTGTTCCGCGGGCATCGGCGATCCCCGGGTCAACAGCACCTCGAGGACCGCGAGGTGGGCCGGGAAGACGCTCCGGATCACCAGCCAGCCGATGTCGTGGACCAGCCCGGCGATGTAGTCGAGGTCGTCGTCGGAGCCGCGGCTGGCACCCAGCAGGAAGCGGGTGAGGACCGCGACCGACGAGCTGTGAAGCCAGAAGCCGGCGATGCCGGGGGTCTCCGGTCCCGCCAGACGCCGCATGTCCGCGACCACCGGCGAGAGCAACGCCAGTTCCCGGAGCGTCCGCGCCCCCACCATCAGGATGGCGTCCTCCAGACGGAGCGCGCCGCCTTGCCCGAAACCCGCGGAACGCACGTGCCGGAGCAGGCGCACGGTCAAGGCCGGATCCAGCCGGACCTGGTCCGCGAGCCGCGAAACCGAGACCTCCTCGGCCTCGGTCAGGATGCGGAGGGTCTCCCGGAGATGGCCCAGGGACGGCAACGGGGGGGCGCGGCGGACCGCATCGCGGATCTCATCGAATCCCAACGGGGACGGGCGGTTTGCCATGCGGCGGAGTCGGACTGGCGGAACTTCGTGAAGTGCGAGGATCGCGGTCCGCTCACGCCGCGACCACGGAGGGATCCACCGGATCCGCCGGATCCAGCGACGGCACCGGAGCGGAGCCTGTTTCCTGGGGACGTCGGATGCCGTAGCGCGACATCTTGTTGTAGATGGTCTTCTCGGTGACCCCGAGCATGCGGGCCGTGGCGGCCTTGTTGCCACGGCACAGCTGGAGCGTCTGAAGGATCGCGAGGCGCTCCAGCTCCTCGAGGGGCATGCCGCCCACCGCCGGGCGCGCCGGGGCCGACTCGGCCATCGCCGGCGCCGGCGTCGGCCGGAGGATCTCCTGGGGCAGGTCCCGAAGCTGGATACGCCCGCCGTCGCAGTAGGCGGCGGCCCGTTCGAGGACGTTCTCGAGCTCCCGGATGTTGCCCGGCCACGAATAAGTCCGCAGCGCGGCGAGGACGACGTCCGACACCTGGAAGACCGGGATCATGCGCTCCGCGGCGATCCGGCCGAGGATCACCTCGCAGAGCCGCGGAAGATCCTCCAAACGCTCCCGCAGCGGCGGGACGTGGATCGGGATGACGTTGAGACGGTAGTAGAGGTCCTCGCGGAACTCGTGCGCGGCGACCTTCTCCCGGAGGTTGAGGTGGGTCGACGCGACGACCCGGGTGTTGGACTGGATCGACTCGGCGCCGCCGACCCGTTGGAACCTCCGTTCCTGGAGCACCTCGAGCAGACGCGGCTGCATGGACAGCGGGAGGTCGCCGACCTCGTCGAGGAAGAGAGTTCCGCCCTCGGCCAACTCGATGCGGCCGATGCGGCGGTTCTGGGCCGACGGGAACGCACCCTTCTCGTGGCCGAACAACTCCGACTCGACGAGTTCGCGGGGGATCGCCGGACAGCTGACCGAGATCATCGGGAACCTCGACCAGGGCGAGGAGGCGTGGAGCAACCGCGCCACGAGCCCCTTGCCGACGCCGCTTTCGCCGGTGATCAGCACGTTCGTCCGCAACGGGGCCACCCGCTGGATGGATTCCCTCAGGCGTTGGACGGCCGGCGAGGTGCCGGCGAGCGACAGCACCGTGGACACGCCGGCGGAATGCGACTCGCGCAGGCGGCGGTTGTCGCGGAGCGAGGCCGCATGGCGGTCCGCGGCGGTGATCACCGCCAACAGTTCGTCGATCTCGAACGGCTTCCGCACATACTCGAACGCACCGGCCCGCACCGCCGCCAGCGCCTCCCGAATCTCGGCGTGCGCGGACACCATCACCACCGGGACGTCCGGGTGCTTCTCCCGGAAATGGGCCAGCACCTGCATGCCGTCGGCCACCGGCATGCGCAGGTCCACCAGCGCCAAGGCGAGGTCGCCCGACGCGGCCGCGATCGCCTGTCCGCCGTCGGCCACCGCCACCGTCTCGAATCCGGCCTGCCGTACATGGTACTCGATCAGGCTCCGGATGGGGGCGTCGTCGTCGGCGATCAGGACTCGGGCTCTCGGGGACATGGTCGACATTCTTTGGTGTGAAGGCTTTCACCTTACCCTGAGCAAGGATCAAACCAGCCCGCCCAAACCCGTGTTCCCAGCCCAACCAGCACGGAAAAACAAGGACCCCACCCATGAAAGGTTCGCACAGGGTTGCCCTCGGGAACGCAAGATCGGGTAGAACCTACTCAATCGGTTTGTCGATTTTACCCGACCACAGCGCATCGCCGGTCGTCGGGCTTCACGCAATCCATCCCCTTTAGGCGCTTACCCGAAGGAATTTCCCGAACCGCCGCGGTGAAAGCCCTCAGGCATTCGTCCTGCTGGCGCGGCGCCCGCATCAGCCCTCCCTCCCAAACAGGACACTCAGGCGTACCGGGATTCCCGACAGGAGAACGCCTGTCCACGCATGGAGGAAATGGGGGCTCCGAAGGAAGCGACGGTCCTTGGATATGGCTTCAACGGACGGTCGTCGTGGCGCTGTTGTATGCGATCCTCGGAGGCATGGGACTCGAGCTGTCGAAGGAGCGCGGACAGTGGCCCACGATCTGGCTCCCTTCCGCAGTCGGACTCGGGGCCGTCATCCTCTATGGCCCCAGGGCCGCGTTCGGCGTCGGCGTCGGCGCCCTGCTCCTTCGACTCGGCGAAGGGGCTTCACCTTTCCTGACGTTGGTCTCGATCGCCGCGAACACGCTCGAGGCGGCGATCGGCGGAATCCTGCTGAGGGAATACTTCGGGCTTCCCCTCCAGGCCGTCGCGAGCTCCGTGATTCCGCGGCTGGTCCTCACCCTCGCCCTCGTCACCAACATCAGCGCGTTCGTCGGCATCAGCGTCCAACTGGAGTTCGGCGTGATGCGCCCCGAGGAGACCCTGACCAACTGGTGGAATTGGTGGGCCGGAAACGCCGGCGCCGTGCTCCTGCTGCTTCCGGTCCTACTGTGGCGGAAGGGCGCGGCATCCTGCTGGCAATCGCATGGAAGACGTTCCCGTTTCGGATTCATCGCCGGCATCTCCATCGCGGTGGCTTCGACGCTCCTCACCAAGTTGGACTCGATCCACCTGGCCACGCGGACTCTCCTGATCCTGGTCCCCTACGTCCTGATCATGTGGGCCGCCTTCGAGATGGGAGCCTGCGCCGTCGCCCTGGGTGGCGCCTGCACCGGGATCGCCGTCTCCCTCGCGACCAACCTCGGTCGCGGCCCGTTCGCCACAACCGACCCCATCGACTCCTTCAACGCCTGCTGCCTCTTCAACCTCCTCACCGGAACCTCGAACCTGTGGTTGTCGACCCTCGCGGCGGAACGCGGCGAAACCCTCCGCAGCCTCCAGCAGGCGGGCGAACGGCTCGAACAGACAGTTCGGAGCCGCACCCTCGAGCTCGAGGAACGCACCCAGGAACTCCAGGCCTTCTCCTATGCGGTCTCCCACGACCTCAAGGCGCCGCTCCGCGGGGTTGGCGGATGGATCCTCGCCCTCGAGGAGGACTGCGGCGACCAACTCGACCCGGCCGGCCGCAAGCACCTGTCACGAATCCGCTCCGAAGCCGAGCGGATGGGCACGCTCATCGAGGGCCTCCTCACCCTCTCCCGCATCGGCGTCTCCGAGATCCGGACCGCCGCGGTCGACGTCTCCGCGCTCGCCGGGAAGCTCCTCCAACGCCTCGCGGAAGAGTCCCCGAACCGCCACGTGCAGGTCCGGGTCGCCCAGGGCGTGTCCGTCCGCGGAGATCCGGTGCTGGTGGAGATCGCCCTGATCAACCTGCTGGAGAACGCCTGGAAGTTCACCTCGGCCACCGCCGAGGCCCGCATCGACGTGCTGCCCATCCCACCCGGGGAGGCGTACGGCTTCGTCGTCCGCGACAACGGCGCCGGATTCGACCCGTCCAACCGCCACCGTCTCTTCATCCCGTTCCAGCGCTTCCACCGGGCCTCGGAGTTCCCCGGTACCGGAATCGGCCTCGCCACCGTCCAACGCATCGCCCGCCGTCACGGCGGAACGGTCGGGGTGGAGTCGGCACCCGGTCTCGGCACCACGGTGGAGTTCCGCCTGCCCGCCTACCGCGCCGTCGAAAGGAAGACCCATGCGACCTGATCCCGGAACCATCGTGGTCGTCGAGGACAACGAGTCCGACGCCGACGCCGCCCGCCGTGCGATCGAGCAATGGGGAGGCCCCGGCACACGGGTGGTCGTCGCCGAGGACGGCCTGCGCGCCGAGGAACTGCTGCTTCCCTCCCGGAACCGCCCATCCGACACGACGTCGGCTCCGGGCCTCATCCTGATCGACATCAACCTCCCCGGACTCGACGGACTCGAGCTGCTCGCCCGCATCCGGCGGCACCCTCCCCTCCGCCATGTGCCGGTGGTCATGGTCAGCTCCTCGGCCGAGGAGGAGGACGTCCTCCGCTCCTACGAACGCGGCTGCAACAGCTACGTCACGAAGCCCGTGGACGTCCGCACGCTCCGCTCCCTCTACGCCACGCTCGCCAACTACTGGATCCGGACCAACGCATCGCCGCGCGCACGACTCGCATGACCCAGCAAGCCCACCTGCTCATCGTCGAGGACGACCCCAGCGACGCCGGCCTCCTCGGGCGCGCCCTCGGGCGTTCTGGATGCGGTTTCACGCACGATGTGTCCCAGAACCTGAAGGAGATACGGGAACTGCTCCGGACGCGCCGCTATTCCGCCGTGCTGTCGGACCATTCCCTCCCCGGCTTCACCGCCTCGGACGTGCTGGCCGCCGTGGAGGACTCCGGACTCGACCTGCCGGTGCTCATCGTGTCCGGGGCCGTGGGCGAGGACCGCGCCGCGGACCTGATGCGGGAGGGGGCGAGCGACTTCGTCCTCAAGGGCAACCTCTCCCGCCTGATCCCCGCGCTCCAACGGGAACTGCGGGACGCCGAAAGCCGTCGGCACATGCTGGTCTCCGTCGAGAGGCGAGTGCGCAGCGAATCCCTGCTGAGGCTTGTCGTGGAGCTCTCCGGGGACAGTTTCTGGGAGTGGGACCTCACCTCGGACTCCCTCAACTGGAGCGGCACCTTCGGCACGCTGTGCGGCGACACGCAACCGTTGGAACCGGTCGTGGCCACCTGGCTGGACCGCATCCATCCCGAGGACCGCAATCGCGTGGCGGCCGAGATCTCGGAGGTGCTCGAGGCCGGTGGGAGCGCCTGGTCGGGCACCTACCGTTTCCGGGCCGACGGCGACCGCTGGTCGCTGATGATGTCGCGGTGCTACATCCTCAACGACCACGAGGGACGCCCGTCACGGGTCATCGGCGCCATGTCCGACATCTCCGAGCGGGAATCGATGCTGGAACGACAACGGGTCTTCACCGCGCTTGCCGACCAGGCGTCGGAGAGCATCGGCGTTCTGGATCCCGAGACGGGACGGTTCGTGGAGTTCAACCGGAAGGCCCACTTCAGCCTCGGCTACTCCGCGGAGGAATTCGCCAGGCTCTCCGTGTTCGACATCGACTGCCGCTTCCAGAGGGAGGAGCTGGAGAGCCTGCTGATGGAAACCCGGACCACCGAGATGCTCGACCTGGCCACGCGCCACCGGGCGAAGGACGGGTCGATCCGCGAGGTGCGGGTGCGAACCCGCCCGGTCCTCCTGCAGGGCAGGACGCTTCTCGCCTCCGTCTGGCTCGACGTCACGGAGCGCATGGCGATCGAGGCGGAGCTCCGCCAGGCCCAGAAGATGGAGCTGCTGGGACAACTGGCGGGAGGCGTCGCGCACGACTTCAACAACGTCCTCGCGGCGATGCGCCTGCAGGTGGAGCTGGCGCAGCTCGGACCGCTCCCGGGACAGGACTTCGAGGCCTTCGTGGAGGGCATCTCGCAGATGGTCGACCGCGCGACCAGCCTGACTCGCCGTCTGCTGAACCTGGGTAGGAAGGGAACGCTCAAGCCGGAGGAGTTCAACCTCGACGAAGCCGTGGACGACCTCGTGTCCGTGTGCCGACGCCTCATCGGCCCGGCCATCGAGATCCGCAGGACCCGTTCGGAGGGCCTTCCCATGATCCATGTGGACCGCTCGCTGATGGACCAGGTCTTCATGAACCTGCTGGTGAACGCGCGCGACGCGATGCCCAAGGGAGGCGTGCTCCAGATCGACACCCGGGTGGTGGAGGTGAATCCGGATCCCGTGGTCCC
>JAIXUV010000378.1 GCA_027483345.1 Verrucomicrobiales bacterium
GGACCGGACCCGGCTCGACGGCAAGGCGAACTTCAGGTCGCGGAAGACGCGTTCGCAGACGGTCATCAGGCCGCGTGCACCGGTGTTCTCGCCGGTGGCCAGCTCGGCAAGTCGCCTCAAGCCGTCGTCGGTGAACTCCGCGGTGATGCCATACGCGGCGAACGCCCGCTCGTATTGCCGGATCAGGCTGCTTTCGCTCCGGCGCAGCACCTCAAACAGATGCCCGGTGTCCAAGCCATGGCAGGCCACGCGGACCGGAAGGCGTCCGACGAACTCCGGCTCGAGGCCATATTGGATGAAGTCGGCGGTCATTGCCCGTGCGTACAACTCGTCGGCCTCCAGGCGCTGCACCTTCGCCCGCGCCGGAGTCCCGCCTTCGGCGCCGGCGGCTTCAGCAAGCCGATGCCGGATCTGCTTCTCCATCCCGGCGAAGGCGCCGCTCACGATGAAGAGGATGTGACGGGTGTTGATGGTCTCCGGCTGGGCCGATCCACCACCACGCATCGCGCTCATCGCGTTCTGGATCTGGCCGGTCATGTCGTTCGGCGAGACCAGCGGAACGTCACCGTCCTCCATCAGCTTCAGCAGGTTCGTCTGCACCCCTCGGCCGGAGACGTCGCGCCCCCCGCCTTCCCCGCGGGTCGCCAGCTTGTCCACCTCGTCGAGGTAGATGATGCCATGGGAGGCCTTCTTGACGCTGCCGCCAGCCCGGCGGACGAGGTCGCGGACGAGGTCGTCGACATCGCCGCCGACGTAACCGGTCTCGCTGAACTTGGTGGCGTCGGCCTTCACGAAGGGCACGCCGATCAGTTCCGCGGCGGAACGGATGAGGTGGGTCTTGCCGACACCGGTCGGACCCAGCAGCAGCACGTTCTGCTTCTGGTAGAAGGGCGCCTCCTCTCCGTCGAGGCATCGGCGCACATGTTGGAAATGGTCGCACAAGGCGACGCTGAGGACCTTCTTCGCTTCGGCCTGTCCGATGACGAACCGGTCGAGATGACGCGCGATCTGGCGCGGGAGGAGATCGAAGGCGAACTCCTCGGAGGGGGTCGCCGTCTGCATCACACCGGGTTTCGGGGCCACGTCCTCCGCCGGGGCAGTGGCGGCGGCGGCGGATCTGCGAGGGCGGGAGGGGCCACGGGTGACGGGGCCCAACGCGGAAGGATGACCAGATGCAGGCATGACGATGTCGGGACAATCCGACAGTTCCAAGGTGGGGGCATTTGGCACGAACCCCAAATCCGAAGTTCGCGGCGCACGGAATGCACGTGTCCGACGCGGAACGAGATGCGTTGCATCCGACCGGTTCGCATCAAGACTTCCGGGGTGCCACGGGAAAGCAAAGCCGCCCGCCAGGAGCGGACCCAGAGGATCCTGGAGGTCCTCCAAACCACCTATCCCAACGCCTACTGCGAGCTGACCTTCACGACGCCGTTGGAGCTCCTGGTGGCCACGATCCTGTCGGCACAGTGCACCGACAAGCAGGTCAACATCGTCACCACGGACCTGTTCCGGAAGTACCGGAGTGCTGCCGACTACGCGTCTGCGGATCCCTTGGTCCTGGAGTCCGACGTCCGTCGGATCGGCCTCTACCGGAACAAGGCGAAGAACATTCAGGCCTGCTGCCGCGCGTTGTTGGAGCTTCACGGCGGCGAGGTGCCACGGCGGATGGAGGATCTCACGGCCCTCGCCGGAGTCGGGCGAAAGACCGCCAACGTCGTCCTCGGAAACGCCTTCGGCATCAACGTGGGCGTGGTGGTGGACACCCATGTGGGACGACTCTCAACGAGACTGGGGCTGACCCGGGAGACGGATCCGGTCCACGTCGAGCGGGCGTTGATGGAGCTGGTGCCGCAGCTCCGGTGGACCGAGTTCAGCCATCAGCTGATCTGGCACGGACGACGCCGTTGTCCCGCCCGGAAACCAGACTGCGCCCACTGCGAGTTGGCCGCCCTGTGTCCTTCCAACGGTCGGGTTTGAGCCGACGATGGTGTTCGCATTGGTTTTTCGGACGGAGATGGCGGTAGTCGAAACGCTTCCTCCCCAGGGGTGACCCGGTTTAGCGTGCCGCCATGACTTCGGAAGAGGCCCTTGGATTGTTCCGTCAGACCGGTGCATTGCTGGAAGGCCACTTCCTGCTCCGAAGCGGCCTGCACAGCCGGCAGTTCTTCCAATGCGCACTCGCCCTGCAACGGATGCCGATCGTGGAGAAGTTCGGCGCCGCATTGGCTGCCCGTGTGGCGGAGCTGGGGGTCGAGACGGTCGTGGCACCGGCCATGGGTGGACTTGTGATCGGCCAAGAGGTCGCCCGCCAACTGGGTTGCCGCTTCATCTTCGCGGAGAAAGAAGAAGGGCGTCTGGTGCTCCGTCGTGGATTCACGCTGCGTCCCGGTGAACGTTGCCTGGTGGTCGAGGACGTCGTCACCAAGGGCGGACGCGCCTTGGAGACGATCGAGATCGTCAAGGGCTTGGGAGCCGTGGTGACCGGCGTCGCCATGTTGGTGAACCGCTCGGATGGCACCTTGGATCTGGGCGCCCCGCTGTTCGAGTTGATCCGGTTGAACGTCGAAACCTTTGCTCCAGACAACCTGCCCGCAGATCTGGCGGCGACGCCCGCCATCAAGCCGGGAAGCAAGTAGGACGAGCCCCGCCGCTCCGAGGGTTTGGGTATTCAGCCCTGAAGACAACCCCACTGGTCGAGCAACAGCCTCCACTGATCATCCAGGCAGAGGAGGTCGCCTTCGTTCCAGATCACCGCATCGGATCGCTTCATCTTCTCCTCCATCGGCATCTGGGCTTCGAGGCGGGCCTTGATCTGATCACCACTCCATCCCCGGATGACAAGGCGGATCCTCTGGGCGGTCGCTGAGCAACCGATCGATACCACGTGATCGAAGTGGGCCGCGTAGTCCTTCTCGAAGAGCAGTGGAATCACGACGAAGGCGACGGGTGATCCACCCGAACGCCGCAGATCAAGCCAAGCCTGCCATCGCTCTTGAATGCGTGGATGGAGGATCCGCTCCAATTCGAGCCGAGCCGCAGGATCCGAGAAGACGCGAGCAGCCATCGCCGCGCGGTTGAGGCCGCCATCCGAGGCCAAAAATCCTGACCCGAACGATCGGACGACCGCATCCAGGCCCGTTGTACCCCGAGCGACGACATCGCGGGCGACTTGATCGGTATCGAGAACCGGAATTCCGAGACGGTACAGAAGGTCGGAAGAAGCCGATTTGCCTGCACCGATCCCGCCCGTGATTCCAACCGATTTCATGAAATGAAAAAGGCGCCGGAGGTCAGCCCTCCGGCGCCTTGGATCACCCCGTTCAGGGCGTATAGACGACCCGGTAGGTCTTGGCACCGGTGCCTTGGGACATCGGATCGTAGAACTTGAGCACCTTGCTGGAGGTGTTCGAATTGGAGATGGAACCAATCCGAGTCCAAGCGGTCCCTGCAGCGGGTTCATTCGCCATGATGGAGTAGCTCGTGCCCGGCGCGGCATTCCAACCGATCTCGAAGTAGGGCTGGTTGTTGAGGCTGACCACCTTGGTGGCGATGTTGACTCCCGCGAACGGAGTCGCATCCGCGGCGTTGACCACGCCATCACCATCGGAGTCGATTGAAGCGCTGTAGCGGAACGACCAAGGAGCCTGCACGCTGAATCCACCGCCAACCGTGGTCACCACGCTGCCTCCGGTAACCGTGGGGTTGGCGACGCGCCGCAGACGGCCATTGAAGGCGCCGTCGAGCACCGTGGCGTTCAACTCGATGCCATCGACGGTGACCACGTTGTAGTAGAGGCGGAAGTTCGGGTCGATATCGAGAGCGGTCTCGAGGCCGTCGAAGTCCACGATGTTATTGGTGACGTCGATGAAGTAGGCGAAGCCGGGACCCAACTCGAGGCGGCGCACATAAAGGGCGGCAGTCGCGCTGGAAGACGGAGAGAGCAGGATCTGGCCAAACTCATCGACGTCCAAGGTCAAGGCTCCAAGGGAGGAGTTGTTGGCGAACCCGGCTTCACCGGGGCCGCGGTCCTCAGAGGGCCACTCGAGGGAAGCCAGACCGAAGCGGCCAGCGGCTAGGTCCACGTTCACCCCTTGGAGGTTGTTCACAGGCGCGTTGCGCTCAAGCCGAACGCCAAGGCCGGAAATGGTGAGCAACGGGGGCCCTGCGGTGAACCCATTCGCATTGAAGGAATTCGTCGCGTCCAATACCACCAAACCAGGGCTGGTGATGACACCGCCTGAGGTGACGTTCAGATCACCGGCTTGGATGGTCAAGGTCCCTCCAGATCGGACGTTCACCGTGGCGCCTGCCAGGGTCATCCGATTGGCGGACAGATTCATCACGTTCAGTGCCCGAATGGGACCGGCGTTGGTCAACTGGGTGGCATGCACACCGAGGAAACCGCTGGAGAAAATGGTCCCTTGGTTGACCAAGCCATTCAGTGTTCCCCCGTTTCTGGGTTCGAAGGCGAACACCTGGCCGAAGATCAGGCCGGAGTTGAAGAGATTGGAGAGCCTCGGGAAACTGCGAGGAGTCACACCGGCGGAACCGGAAACGGTGAACGAGGACTCGTTGCTCCAGTTCTCGGTGATCGGTGCCACCTGCTCAGCGAAGGGGGGAACAATCGCAGCGGGGTCAATCCCTGGGAAGAAAGTGTTGACCGCAGTCGAATCCGGAATCGAGAAGTCGATGGGATCAACCGTGGTCAGGTTGGTCGCCCGAAGCTTCAGATAGACCAGTTCACCGGTCGTCTCGAGTGGCTGGAAGTTGGCGTCGATCACCATCACACGGAAGAAGGTTTCGCCGCGCAAAGGCGTCGTTGAGTTTGTGTCCGTCGAGTTGGGGTCAAGAAACTCTGCTGAGTTCGTCCAAGCCATGACCATCATCCGAACCGTACCGTTGAGGTTCGGTTGACCGATCGGATTCAGACCCTGATAGACAAGTGTTCCATTGGTTGAACCCAGGTCGTAGTGGGCGAAGGGTGCCGCGATGCTGGTATTGCGGGAGGAAACGACATGATCGGCACGGATCCGCGCCACGCCGGAGGCGCGAATGCGGGTGTCGCGAAGATCGAGATTGGCCGCATCCAAGCGCACACGGCCAGCCATGTTGGTGATGAAGGCGATCTCCGGAAGGAACGTGAGACTTCCAAGGCTGCCAGGGAAGAACCCGCCACCGAACAGGCTCAGGAGGCTGCTATTGCCGGGACTGGGGATCTGAGAAGGCAATGACGTCAGGCTGAACTCATACGACATGTAGTCGTTGGTCATCACCGAGTTCGTGTAGGGAATGGTACCCTGGAGGATGTCAAAATAGCCATCCGTGAACAGCAGCGGAGTGAACGCAGCGTTGGCTCCGGTGTTGTCGTCGCCGAGCAAGGTCAGCAGGTTGGTGCGAGAAATCGGGTTTCGGACATCGAACGGATCTCCGAGGAAGGCCCGGTCTTCGCGGGTTACCGGAATCCGGAGTCCGGGCTGGATCCCGATCGTCACATAACGCGGCATCATCGAGCTCGCGTAGTTGTATTCGCGGGCATATGGCGCGTTCGTGGGATAGGTCTGACTCCAATCCTCGGTGATCGAAACCACACGGAAGTCCACCGAGCTGTCGGTGTTGTTGGTGACCATGTATCCAAAGCGGGCCTCCAACGGCTGTCCGAGGCCGACTGTCGCCGACGCCAGCACCTCCGGGTTGCGGTTGATGATGAACACCGCACTGATCTCGTTGTTGGTCGGGGAGAGCAGGTTCGTCTGGATGTAGGTCAAGGCCCCGACGTTGGGATTCAGGGTTGCGGTGGAAAGGACGCGACCAATCCAACCCGTTGGATCCTGAGACGGATCAGTGGGAGGCACCGTGGTGGAGGAGATGTAGCGGAGATTCAATTCCGCGTTGGTCTTCACCACCGAGACGGTCCCAGCGGGAGTGGCGAAGTCCTCGGTCACCTCCAGCGGAGTCGCAAAGCGGGTCAAATCGGTACGAACCGAATAGAAGCCCCAGTTCAATCCTCGAACTCCGGGGGGATTGTAGGCCACGTGCATCTGGGGCGGATCGATGTAGGCGACCTGAGTCTGTTCGATGTCGGTCTTCTGCAGCGTCAGCAGAGAAGAACGGCGCAAATCGACGTTGGAACCCGAGACGGCGAGATCACCCCAATAAGCCACGGAGAATACGCCGCGGTTGATGATGTTGGCCGCCGAGAAATTCAGGTAGCCGCCGTCGCCGAACGAGTATCCCTGCCCCTCGGGAAATCCGAAATCGAAGTTGGCAAAACCGTTCGCGTTGATCGAGCCGGTTTGTGCGTTGAAGATCGAGGTGGCCGGAGTCCGGATCCCGCTGGAGTTCTCCGTGAGGAACTCCATCCCGAGGGTCACGTCGATCGTTCCCTCGTTCGTGTAGGACAACGTGTTCCTAGTATTGAAGAGGTCGAAGGTCGATACCGAGAAGGTGCCGGCGTTGTGGAAGGAGGTGGCATCCAGCGGACGGTCCACCTGGAAGTTCCCGCCATTGTAGAACGCACTCTGGGCCAAGATGGACACCGACGCGAACACGGCAGCCGAGATCCCGGCAGCGGACAGCTTCCAAAGAGATGAAAGGGACTGTTTCATGGGTGACAGTTCTAGTTCCGCGTCAGGAAATCGATGACAGCTTCCAGATCCGAAATGCGGGTTCCGACCGGGAAGACCGTCGGCAGGTTCGTGGAGCCGTCGAAGGTGGACCAAATGTATCCGCGAAACGCATCCTGTTCGTCGGAGTTGCCGGAGTTCAGATTATGCAGGCCGATTTTGCTGAGACGGAATACGAACTGGGGCTCGATGTTTCCCGGACCCTCCGCATTGGCGGTCAGATTGATGCCATTGTTGACGAAGCTGAGGTTCGTCACTTCAGCCGGGACAGGAACCTCGTCGATGACGCCGAGGTCACCTGCACTGATTTGGAAATCGGGGGTCGTGTTGGTCCGAACGACGATCTGACTGATGATGACGCCATTCGAAATGACCAGTTCCGGGTAGGAAACCACGACGGGCAAGGGCGAAACTCGCAGGATGGGGTCCAGATCAACCCGGGTGAATTGAACATGGTCCACACCGGCTCGAACACCAAGATTCACCAGCTGCCGAGCAGTTCCTGTGGTCACGGCGTTCGTGCCAATCGCAGCGGTTCCACCGGCGATGGTCCAAGGCGAATCCAGTGAAGAGCCACTGCCGACGGTGCTGACGACGCCCGAACCGCGAACCGATCCTGCAGGAGCGGTTTCGTAGTTGAAGTTCTCGGTGCGGTAAATGTAGCGCAGCCCACCAATGTCGTCTCGGGTCAGCCCCGTGAAATAGCGACCGAATCTGGAGGTTGCCCGCAGCATTCGGCTATCGAGGACTTCCTCGCCGTCGTCCCGAATCATGGAGGCAACCGCTATGTTGGGATTCGCAGAATCGATGGGAATCTCGCGGGCATCGTAGCCGACCACGGCCCCTCCTGCGTCGAACACTTCACGGATGACATAGGAATAAAGGGTTCCGTTGACGTAACGGCTCGGGAGTCCCGTAGCCGGATCGAAATTGAAATTCGCCACCGAATACTGGGGAATTCCGCTCGGAGGAACGAAGCGAGCCCGGATGGACCAAACCCAACGATCCGGCGTGGTCAGCCCCAAGCTCTCCAAGACAGTCGACATCAACTGCGACTTCAAGTCGATGAGGTTCAAGGCCTGCGCCAAAGGATTCACGCCGTCGGCCTTGAGCGGATATTCGGACAGGCTTTCGCTCATGGCCGAGTAGTTGGTCAGGTTGTTGAAGACGTCGAAGGCGTCAGTGACGGCCTGCATGCCTGGCGCACCGAAGAACTCGACGAAGGCGCCGTCAAAGCCGAAGGTCACGATGGGCGTCGAGATCCGGTATTCGTCCCCACGGAGTCGGGGTCCACCGTTCTCCTCCCCTGTGATTGGAGGGAGGTCATAGCCGATGTCTGAGGTCTGCCACGCCGAATACGGACCCAGCAGCGAAAAGGCGGAGACCCTTGTCACCAGCAGCGCCACCACGACTGGAAGGCAGGTCAGGAATCTGGAAAGTCGCATATTCAGCGGGCGAGTTTGACTCGGTAGAAGGTGGTGGGAGAGGCGGCATCCAGCGAGATCGATTGCTGGCTCGAACTGGCCGCGGTGACCGACTGGAGGGTCGTCCAAATTTCCAAATTGGTGGACGACTCGAGGAGGTACGGTTCGCCGGGAACCGAGTTCCAGGACAGCTTGATGCTGCGGACCGACGTGCCCGTAAGTTTCTTCACGTCACGGGCCTTCAGATCGATGCCAGTGGTGAGACTTCCCAGGGAGCTCCAGATGACCCGAAACCCTTGGGGAGTTGCAGTTACCGAGGGCTCGGTTTGGTCGGCAGTTCGCTGGGAGTTGGCGACGAACTCATCGCCGCGGGGGCTTCCGAGCTGGTCCAAGGCCCTTGCGGAGGCTCCGAGTCCGGAACCGTCGGCACCCCGGCTGTTCCAGACTGCCAGAGTGTCGTTGCCACTGACCCCGAATTGTAGCCCCAGCTGTTCGTAGGAGCGATAGGTATTCAGGGTGGACGGCGAGGCGGGGAGCGTTCCGCTGGCGTCGAGAACAGCGGTTCGGATGTCCCAACCGGTCGTTCCCTCGGTGGAAAACTCACTCCAGCCGATCAAAGTCCGACCGGAGGACAAGGCTGCGATGGCAGGTGCGTCGCACGGGCGGGAAGCACCGTTGATCCAAATCAACTGCCCGACCTGGCCGCCGGGCTGGATGATCTGCGCGAAGATATCTGAATTCACCTCGGAGCGCGTTCCGGCGCCGCCGAGTCCAAGGACGTCTGCTTGGGCCATTTCAGCTACCCAAGCCACAACAACCGACCCATCGGCGTGGGAGGCGAGGATCGGACGTCGATCCACTCGACCCGAAGTTCCCAGAATGCGCACATTCCCGTCTGCGGCGCCGTTTGACGCGAAGCGTTGGAAGTGGACCTTGCGGGAGACCCCATCCGGTCCCGCAGCTTCCCAGGCTACCACAAACCCGGAACCCGAGCGGGCGACTGCAGGATTGTAGAACCCGGAAGACCCATCGGCTTGGGCGATATGGATTTCATTTCCGGAAACAGCTCCGGTGCGGCTGAGTAACCGGGCGCGGATGGATTGATTTCCAACCTTTCCGGACTGCCAGACAACGACGGCTCCACCGTTGGACAGGGCAGCCACCTTGGGATTCTCCTGGTTGAAGAGTGAATCCTGATTCACCCGAACGATCTGCGGGCTGGAAATTCCTGTCTGGAGGTTCAGGAAACGGGCTCCGATTCCAAGACCGTTTCCATCGATGGCGTTGTCTTGCCAGACGACGAATCCGTTCACCCCGAAGGAAGCAATGGAAGCGCTGACCTGATCACCAACCAGCCCAACGGCTGAGGAGGTATTGGCTAGGAGTCGAAGATCTGAGCCGACGGCCTCAACGGTGGGAGGAGCGATCTCTTCGATGCTCAACCGAGGCGAAAGAGGGTCGGCAACGCCTTGCGCAATGGCTGCCGGCGCCAACGCAATGCAGGCGGCCAAGCC
>JAIXUV010000071.1 GCA_027483345.1 Verrucomicrobiales bacterium
GACCTGTTCTCCGCCGTGCTCACCGACTACCGGATGCCGGGCATGGACGGCATCGAGTTCCTCACTCAGTTGAGGGCGCTGGATTCCAACGTCCCGGCGATCCTGTTGACCGGCTACGGCAACCTGGACATCGCCACCCAGGCGATCCGACTCGGCATCACGGCGCTGGTCACCAAGCCGTTCAAGGTGGCTGAACTGAGGGCGACCGTCGCCGAGACCTGCCGAAGGGAGGAGCGTCGCCGCCAGGACCAGCAGTTGGCCGATCAGAGCCGTCGCTCGCTGGCCGCCGCAGAGTCCGCGACGCTGGAGCGCAACATGTACGCGGGCATCCTCCACGATCTCAACGGCCCGCTGACCTACCTCGCCGGAATGAGCGAACTGCTCCGGGACGAGATCGCGATCTCGATCCACGTCTCCCCGGAACACCTCAACAACTGGCGTGAGCGGACCGAACAGCTCTGGAGGCAGGCGACCTACTGCGGCGAGCTCTCCCATCGCTCGGTGCGCTACCTGCGGGGCAACCGCAACCAGGGCGCCGACCTCGGCAAGGTGTTCGACGACCTGACCCAGATCCTCCGCGCACACCCGTCCCACCGCGGCAACCACCTCATCGTTCGTCCGGTCGCAGAGGGACTGAAGGTCCGGATCGGCCCCCCGGAACTGCTCCGGATCCTGGTCAACCTCGGCGTCAACGCGCTGCAGTCGACCGAGGAGCCGCATCGCGTGGAGGTCGACGCCTGGGCGCTGTTGGAACCGGTGGACCTCGACAGCCTCAACCTGCGTTCCCCGGGGATGTTCCTCGGACGGGAAACCTTCCTGAACCGCGCCCCGCTGGTCGCCGTGGCTGTCCGGGACAACGGGCCCGGCATTTCACCCGACGTCCTTCCGAAGCTCTTCCACGGGATCGTCACCACCAAGGACGAGCAACATGGGACGGGCCTCGGCCTCACCGTCGTCCGCCAGGCGATCATCGAGTCGGGTGGCGCGGCCCACCTGCGCACCCAACCCGGACGCGGCACCGCCTTCACTCTCTTCCTTCCGGCCTAGCCGGTCGCCTCACATGAGGGGACTTCCCGGGGGCCTCACGCGCAGGGATTTCCTGGCCGCCACCACGGCCTTGGCATTGACCGCGTGCAGGCCGCTGGCGTCCCCGACGGGCGACACGGTGAGCACGCTGCCACCGTTGTCCGGACTCGACGGCGTTCGCCGTCCGCTGCCGCTGAAGCCAGGAACGCGGGCGGTCGTGCTGATGACCCTTTCGGTCGACTGTCCGATCTCCAACCAGTTGCTCCCGGACTACAGGGAATTGGCACGCCGGCACGCCGCCGAGGGCGTGTCGTTCCACGAACTGTATCCGAACTTGGATGAGACCGACGCGGCCGTCGCGGAACATCGGGACGCGTATGGAACCGGGCCCGCCGTCTGGCGTGATCCCGAGGGCGGATGGACGCGTCGGTTCGGCCTGACCGTCACACCCCAGGTGTTGGCCGTGACGCCGGACGGACGCCTGATCTACCGCGGACGCCTCCACGACCAGTTCGCGGGCCTGGGTGTCCGACGCCCCGCCCCGCGTCGGATGGAGTTCGCCGAGACCCTCGTCCAGTTCCTTGCCGAAGGTCATCCACGCGCCGTCGAGACCAAGGCGATCGGGTGCCGCATCCGGACTTCCCCGCGCCCGGCGTCCCGCTAGTTTCGCGGCGTTGCCCCGTCGCCTTTTCCAACTTCTGACCCTGCTCCTGACCTGGAGCCTCCTGTCGGCCGGCGTCCTCCGGAGCGCCGCCAGCCCGGTCACATTCCACGACCAGGTCGCCCCGCTGATCGCCCGGCATTGCGTCTCCTGTCATCGGCCCGGCGGCGCGGCGCCGTTCCCGTTGGTTTCGGCGGAGGATGTCCGGAAGCGGTTCGGGGAGATCGAGGAGGTGGTCCGCGCGGGAAGGATGCCGCCTTGGCTGCCGGCCGCGCAGGAAGACCGCTTCCAAGGCGAACGCCGCCTCTCAGCCGAGGAAGTCCAGACGCTCCTGAAGTGGCGTGAGGAGGGCTGGCAGCAGGGGGAAACCGGGACCGTTCCACTTCCACCGGAGGTTCCCGGCGGATGGACCTGGGGCACGCCGGATCTCGTGGTGAGGATGCCCCTGCCCTACACGGTTCCGGCCACTGGACGCGACGTCTATCGGCACTTCGTGCTGCCAACCGGACTGACCCGGGATGTCCGGATCGCCGCGTGGGAATTCCGGGCGGATTCCAGGACCGTGCACCATGCGTTCCTGAAGTTCGATCGGAAGGGTGAAGCGCGGCGACACGATGCAACGGACGCCGAAGTTGGGTTCCCCGGCATGGACTCCCCGTCCGGAATCCAGCCGCCCAACGGCCATTTCGCCAGCTGGCAGCCGGGAGCCCCTCCGACCAGGAACCCGAAGGGAATGGCGTGGTTGCTGCCCGCCGGAGCCGATCTGGTCTTGCAGGCGCATCTTCAACCCTCCGGAAAGCCCGAGCCACTGCAGGCCGAGGTGGCGCTTTGGTTCTCCGAGGAACCCCAATCCCGGGCTCCGCTCAAGCTGGGCCTGGTCAACTACGGCTTCGTCATCCCCCCAGGCTCGACCCATGTCTTTGCCACCGACCGCTTCGTTGTCGCCGGCGACTGCGACCTCCTCGGTCTGCTGCCGCATGCGCACTACCTCGCCCGGCGCATCGAGGCCACCGCGGAACTTCCGGACGGGAGCCGCCGGCAACTGATTCGGATCCCGGACTGGGACTTCAACTGGCAGGGTTCCTATCTCTACGAGAAGCCGGTGTTCCTGCCTCAAGGAACCCGCGTCGAGATGCGGGTCCACTTCGACAACAGCGCCTCCAACCCGAGAAACCCCTTCGATCCGCCCAGAGAAACCCGGTTCGGACCCAACACCACGGATGAGATGGCGGAACTGTGGCTTCAGGTCCTGCCCCGAACCGACGACTCCGCGCGCCGTCTCGGTGAGGCCATCTTGCGTCAAACGGCCCGGGACGTGGTCGCCTACAACCGGGAACGGCTCCGCATGGACCCGAAGGACCCTGTGGCCTACCTCAACCTCGGCAAGGCGTTCCTTTCGCGTCAGCAGGCCACCAACGCCGCACGCCTGCTGGTCCGAGCGGTCGAACTGGCTCCGGACTCCGACGAAGCCCACTATCAACTGGGCCTTGCCTACCGCATCCTCGACGCACCCGGACCCGCCAAACGCGAATTCCAGGACGCTGTCCGCCTCCACCCCGGAAACGCGCGTGCCTGGGGCAATCTGGGACTGGTGGAACTGGAGTCCGGAGACCCGGCCTCGGCGACCGGTTCACTGCGGAAGGCCCTGGAAATGGATCCCGACGATGCATTGGCCCATGCCGCCTTGGGATCGGCCCTTCACCAATCGGGTCGGGCTACGGAAGCGATTCCTCACTTGAGGAAGGCGTTGGAATTGGCACCGGACGACACTGAATCCAGAACACTCCTGAAGGTGCTCGAACAGAACAACCCGCCCTCCGGAAAAAGCAGTCCCTAGGGTCTTTACCTGATTTCCATCATTTCCTGCTTGATGCTGTCTCATCTTCTGGTATCCAGTACGCCACTGGGCTGTGCTGGGGAGCGGCCCGTTGTAGATCTAAAGAAAATGAATTCGTTCAACAAAGGAGTGTTGTACTTCGGAGCCATCGCGATGGCTTTGTCCACGAGCGCGGTCGCTCAACAGCTGTTCACCAATACCAGCTACGAGCAGGGTACCTATCCCACTTCGGGATCCGGTACGACGCCGATCACCTTCGCAGGCCAGCAGGCTCACAGCCAGGCCAACACCGGTGCCGGCACCGCGACCACGGGTTGGTCGGTTACCGGATGGTCGTTCTCTTCCGGCAACAACGGAAACACCGAGCGCTGGATGCAGGACATCGACGACATCCGTCGTGCGCAATCCGGTGATCGTTACGCGTACCTGAGCACCACGGTGACTTCCGGTGCCGGCAATGCCTGCATCCTCTACACGGGCAGCACCCTCAATTTCACGCAGGGTTACACCTATCGCTTCTCGTTCTTCGCGGCCAACGCCGGTTCGACCGCCACTTCCGGATCGAGCCTCCCTCTGATTGGTTTCGAGGTTCAGGGCGGCGGCGGACCCAATGTCCTCCAGACGGTCACCCTCCCGGCCAACGCGGCTTGGTCGGATGGCGCCGAGTCGGTGATTCCTTGGGTGCAGTACACCTTAGACTGGATCCCGACCCAGAACTACTCCAACCCCAGCTTCTACTGGTCGTCGTTCGCCGGATCGGGAGCGAACGCGGTCGGCAATGTCGTCCTCGACAATGTCTCCCTGACCCAGGTGGCCGTTCCCGAGGCCCACACCGTGGCCGCCGGCATCTTCATGGCGGGCGCTGTCGGTGCGACCTTGTATCGCCGCCGCAAGGCTCAGGCCTGAGCCGAGTTCTTCCGATGAACGGACCGTCCGACTCGCATGTCGGACGGTCTTTTTGTTTACGCCAGCCTTCCTGAATGAATCCCGACGAGAATCCGGAACCTGAATCCGAAGAGCCCCTCATCGACGACCCAACCGCGATGCCAGACCGTCGTGTCTGGCTGTGGGTTTCGATCGCCGTCGCACTGTTGGTCGCCGCCGGCATCGGCGCGCCCTACGGCTACAAGGCCGCCAAGGTCTACCGCGCGAAGAAGCTGATCGCCGGAGCCAAGGAAGCCTTCGGAAAGCTCGATTTCACCAACGGAACCTCGCGTCTGCGCTCTGCGGTGGTGCTTGCGCCGGACGAAAACGAGGTGCTCCGCATGGCTGCCGAGACGCTGGCGGTGCTGGGCAGCGCCGACTCCCTCAACTACTGGGGGCGTCTGGAGCAGAAGGGCGATTTCACCCCGCACGACCAGATCAACCGCGCGCGTACGGCCCTCGGACACGGACGTTTCGATGTCGCCGGTTCGGATTTGGAGAAGCTTTACCGCGCCAACCCGACGAACACGGAAGTCCTCGGGCTCTCAATCGACCTTTTCCAGCGGATGGGCAACCCGGCCAAGGCCCGGGAAGCCGCGGCGGAACTGCTCCGGGTGGATCCGGGCTCCAAACCAGGCCAACTCGCGGCCGGTGGACTCCTGGCGTCGGATGCGACCTCCGTGTCCAACCGTTTTCAGGGCCGGCAGATGCTGATGCAGTTGGCCCGGACCGAAGGATCCCTGCAGACCAACGCGTGGCAACTGCTCGCCACCTTGGGAGATCTGGAGGCGTCAAACTGCTTCGAGCTTGCACGCATCCTGACCAATCGTCCCTCACCCGGACTGGACCACGTTCTCGCCGCCGCCGAGTTCGCCCGTCGAGCGGACACCAATTCCGTGACCGAATGGATCCCCCGTGTGATCGGCTCCGCACGGGCCAGCAAGGAATCCGCCGCCTTCGCCGCGGCGTCCATCTGGCTCCTGGACCGTGGGCAGCAGGAGGCGCTGATCCGGATGCTTCCCCTGGAGGAGACCTTGAAATCGGGCACGCTCTTGCCGGTTCTTCTTCAGGCCTATTCTCAGTCTGGGGATTTCCAGAAGATCCGGGAAGTGGTCGAGAACCCGGATGCGGCCTTGAATCCATTCGACCGCGCCTTGTACCGGGGGACGCTGTCCCTGCAGACCGGCAAGAATCAGGACGCCGAGACCCAATGGATGGAGGCCCAGAACCTGGCCACCAACCGCTTCCTGCTGCGACGTCTGGCGGACACCACGACCGGTGCCGGATTCTGGCGGATCGCTGCGTCCTCATGGCAGCGGTTGATTCCCATGGTCCCGAACCGGCTAGAAGCCGCGGCCGGATTCCTGAGGACCGCCCAGCGGTCGCGGGACACCCGTCTTTCCCTGGACGCCCACAAGAAGTTCCTTGAGGTCGTGCCCAACGATTTCGGGATACGGACCGAGGCTGCCTACCTCCAATTGGTCCTCGGCGAGAAGCCGGAGCAGGTCATGGCCGAGCTCGATCGCTTTCCTGAAGAGCTGAAGACGTCCGATCGGATCCAGTTCCTTGTCGGTTTCGGCCAACTGCGTTCCGGCAAGGAATCGGACGGATTGGCGACCCTCGAGCGTTCGAGCGTGGATTGGTCGCTCCTCGAACCCCGTTGGAAGGCGCTCTACGCCGCGCTCCTCTCCGCGAACGGCCAACGCGAGGCGGCACGGCGCTACGGCTCCATGGTCAAGCCCACCGACCTCACTTCCAGCGAGCGGGAGTGCTTCAGCGGTTGGGTTCCCAGCCTCCGCTGATGCCGGATCCGACTCCATCCAGCCCGCTTCCGGCGCAAGGCCGCGGCCTCGCGGTCGCGGCAATCGTCACCGGCCTGACCGGGCCGTTCAGCTTCGGAGTCGGTCCCCTGTTGGGCCTTCTGCTGGGATCGGTCGCCGTGGTCCGGAACCGGCGCTCCGGACGCGATCCGCGGACGGAGAAGCTGGCCGTCGCCGGCATCCTGACCTCGGTGATCTGCCTGCCCTTGGGCATCCTGGCGGCCCTGCGCCTGTTCCTCCGCTGAGCCGGGCCCCCTTCGTCAGAAGGGCATCCACCCGAGGTCGAACACGCGGTCGACCAGCCAACCGCAGGCCGTCAGCGCAATCAGAAATGACCCAACCGGCAGGAGAAACCGCCGGTAGAACGCATGGTTGCGCATTTGGTAGGCGACCGGCAGGAACACGGCCACACAGGCCAACTGCCCCGATTCGACGCCCAGGTTGAAGCACAGCAGGGGAACCACGAGATCACCCTGCTTCAAACCCAATTCCCCCAGGGCCCCGGCGAATCCGAATCCATGGATCCAGCCGAACAGGAGGGCAACGGTCGCAGGTTGTCCCAGCCAGACCGCACGGATCCGGGACACCCAACCTTTGCCTGCGGCTTCAGACTCTCCGAATGCGTTGGCCGCCACGGCGACCAGGATGCTGCCGGCGATCGCCGATTCCACCCAGCGCTCCGGAAGCCGCACCCATCCCGCCGCGGCGAGACCCAAGGTCATCGAGTGGGCCAGCGTGAACGCGCTCACGATGCGCACCACTGGGACCACCGCTTCCCGGGCATCCTCCACAGGTTTCCAGCCCGACTCGGACCGCCTCAGAACCGCAGGCAACAGCAGCGCGAACAGGAACGCCAGATGGTCGTACCCGGTGCGGATGTGATGCACCCCTTCGCGGAAAAAGCCCATCGCTCCCGACGCTCTTCCCTCCTCCGCCATCGCGAACTCAGCCACGGATCCGGAAGGACCGACGACCGCAGTCTGCATTCCGGATTCGTCCTCGAACTTCACCAACGCCCGATGCAGCGGGTCGCGGACCGCGAACAGCCCGTACTCCAACCGGAGTCGGTTCCCTGAGACCCCGTCGATCCTCCGGTCGAAGCGCACGTAGCCGCCCTCGGCACGCCGCACGGCCGACGACCCTTCGTCGACCACGGCCAACGGGTCCGACCCAGCGGAGAACTTCACCGTCCGGTCCACTTCCCGGAGGAACTCCGACTCGCGGGACCGGATTTCCTCCCAGACCACGAATCCGTCTGCGTTCGCATCCAGGTTGAGCAGGTCGTCGATGTCCCGGATCGCCACCTCGAACCGGATCCTGAGGGTCGCGTTGGTGTGGTGGAGCTCCAGATAGGCCGAACTGGCGTTGTGGCCGCAGACGGTCGGCACCCAGAGGAGCAGTCCAAGCAGGAGGAGGATCACCGGGAACCCGCCGGGCTCCATCCGATGGCGGGGGCTCGCCCGTCGAGTCGAGATGGTTCCGGTGACCGTTGGCATGACGGCCCCAAGTCTGGAGACCCTGTCCACCCATCGCCAAGGCATTCCGGACATCCCGGTCCGCCGGCAACCACACCGCCATCCGACGGTTCCCGCTCAAGTCCGCGGAGAACCCTGCCGATGCAACCGATGTCATGGATCTCTCGCTCTCGGGCTTGGCCTCAGGAATGGACTGGAAGACGCTGGTCGACCAGTTGGCCCAGGTCGAACGCGCCCCGCAGTCCCGCCTGCGGATCGAGCAGAACAAGATCGAGAACCGCAACAACGCCTTCGGGTCCATCAAGACCCAGTTGAGCGTGCTCAAGAACCGTGTGGATACCCTCAAGGATCCCACGTTCTTCGACAGCCGCACCGCGTCCAGCAGCGATTCCACGGTGCTTTCGGCGACGGTCGGTTCCGGGGCCGCGATCGGCACCTACGCCTTCAACATCAGCCAGCTGGCCACGGCCGCCCGCAAGCTGGGCGCCTCCGATTCCGGCGCCGCGCTTGCCACCACCTCCGACGTCTCCGGCGTCACGCTTTCCTCCGCCGGCTTCTCGACCGCCGTCACCGCGGGCGACTTCACCGTCAACGGCAAGCGGATCACCATCGCCACCACCGACACCCTCAAGGCCGTCTTCGACAAGATCGACGCCGCCACCGGTGGCCAGGTCACCGCCAGCTACGATCCCGGGACCGACCGCATCGGCCTGACCGCGACCTCGGGCGAGATCGTCCTCGGCAGCGCCACGGACACATCGAACTTCCTCGGCGTCGCGCGTCTGTACAACAACGGCACCGGGACCGTGAACAGCGCGTCGTCCCTCGGAGGCGTGAAGCTCGGAAGCACACTCGCCACCGCGAACTTCGCCACCGCCGTCAGCGACGGCGGCTCGGGCGCCGGCCGCTTCAAGATCAACGGCGTCGAGGTCTCCTTCAACGCGACCACGGACTCCGTCCAGAACGTCATCGACCGCATCAACGCGTCCTCGGCTGGGGTGACCGCCTCCTACGACGCGGTCAACGACCGCTTCTCGCTCACCAACAAGACCACCGGGGATGTCGGCGTCGCCCTGGAGGATGTCACCGGCAACTTCCTCGCCGCCACGCGCCTCACCTCTCCGTCCTCCACGCTCGAACGCGGAAAGGACCTGCAGTACACAGTCAACGGCGGTGCGACCCTCGTCAGTCGCTCCAACATCATCACCGCGGACTCCTCGGGGCTCACCGGCATCACGGTCAACGCCCTCGCGGAGGGCTCCACCGCGACGGTCACCGTCTCGTCGGACACCTCCCGCATCCGCAGCGCGATCAACAGCCTGATCGACGACTACAACCGGGCCCAGTCCACGATCGATTCGCAGACGGCCAGCTCTACCGACTCCGCCGGCAAGGTGACCGCAGGCACCCTGGCGGCCGACGGCGAGGCCAGCGAAATCGCCACCAAGCTGCGCTCCATCCTCTTCAACCAGACCACCGGCCTCTCCGGGAGCCTCACCTCGCTGTCGAAGATCGGCATCGACAGCAACGGCGACAACAACTCGCTCTCGGTCGACGACTCCGAAGTCCTGGACGACGCGATCCTCAACAACCTCTCGGAGCTGAAGACGCTCTTCACCGACAGTTCCAAGGGCGTCGTCACCAAGCTCTCCGAATACATCGAGAAA
>JAIXUV010000083.1 GCA_027483345.1 Verrucomicrobiales bacterium
AGCAGAGTGACCGTGTCGCCGGCCGGATTGATCGAGACGGCCGCCGGCAACACCACGCCATTCGTGCCCGCCAACACCACCGCCCCCGGCACCACCACGGTGCCCGGGTTCAAGGGTCGGCTGAAGGTCAACACCATCGGACTCACCCGCGCCACGGCGGTCGCCCCCGCCACCGGACTCGAGGCGACCACGAACGGACCGCGCGGCGAGAGGTCCACGTCCACCGTCGCGACGGCTCCTTCCGCGGTGGAAGGCACCGGCACCTGCGCGACGTCGCCGGTTGAACGGTCGGTCACCGTCACGGAAGCCGTCGCCGTTGCCGCCGGCGCCAGCAGTTCGTAACGGCCGTCGGCATCGGACAGCGCGGTCCAGGGTCCGCTCCGCACCACGAGGCCCGGCACGGTCGCACCGGCGGCGTTCCGCGCCGTTCCACGCACCACGACCTGCGGTTCGGCAATGCCGAGTCCGAACACCACGTGACGGCCGCCGCCTTCCAAACCGCGCAGGCCGCCCGTGGCCGGTTCCTCGGACACCGCCACGCCGTCCGTTCCGGACCGCAGACGCCGCAGCGGCTGGAAGCCCGCTTCATCCGCGTCGAAGACCGCCCGCGCCAGCACCCGTCGCGCTCCCGGCGTCTGGCCCACGAGTTCCGTCGACACAACGCCTCCCGCGGACGACCCCGTCGGCAGGTCCAGATCGAAGGCGGCGACCCAGGCCGCGCCTTCGGGAACGGCCGAGTTGAACGCGGCCGCTTCCGGCTCGGTCAGGCGAGCCTGCCCGCCCGCCGGGAACAACCCGGCTGGGATGCCCAGCCGGACCGGGCCCGACTGCAGCACCGTCCCGCCCGCTGCAATCGTCCTCAGCCGGTCGTCGATCCGGTCGAGCACATCGACCTCCACCCGAGCCTCGGCGAGCCGTTCGCTCGAAAGAAGCTGGGTCGGCCGCAACGGGAATTCACCACGCAACACCGCCCCGTCCGCACCGGCCACGCGATACGCACGGATCAAGGTCGTGTAGGCGGGCAACACGCGGCGGGTGCCGTCGCGGAGTTCGTAGCTCTCCCGGACCTCGCATCGGAAGGCGGTGCCGCTCGGTAGCGGACCGGAAGTGGACCGGAACTCGACGAAACCGCGGGTCAACACCTCGGACCGGTTGGTGCTCGCGATGCGGTTCGGCGGCTCGAGCCTTCCCGTCGCCGTCACGGTTCCGGTCCCCACCCCGGCCACCGGGCCGTCCAGGAACGTCCCCACCGCACCACCGGTTCCGGCCAGTCCGACGTCGGGACGGATTCTGGCCACCACCGCCGCCGCCGCGAGTTCCCCGCGGTACACCGCCTCGCGGTCGGTCGCGTCGAGGAGGCGCCACGCCAACCGATCCTCGTCCCAGGCCACCACGGCGGTCCCCTCCGGAACCGGCCCGTTCGTCGGGGAACCCAGCTCAAAGCGCCCGGCCGGGAATCGGCCGGCCACCAACGGGGTCCACCCCGCGGGCAACGGCGACGGCAGTTCGAATGCCGCCGGCGACGCGACGTGGTTCGAGGACGCCAGCACCACCGCGTCCGGAACGTCGGGCATCACCGCCGAACGCGCCCGGAACGACGCATGGCGTCCCGGTGCCGAGATCCGCCAGCCCCGGGTCCGGGTTTCCACCGGAACCGAAAACCAGCCGCCACGCCGCACGGGCGTCGACGAAGCCACCTCGGACCCGATCGCCTGCACCTCCGCCGCGTCGAGCGGGAGGCCGTCCTCGTCGACCACGCGTCCGGTCCAGTGGGTCACACCCGCCACGCCCGCGAACAACCGGGCCCTGAGCGTCGGAACCCCGCGGTTCACCGCCAACCGCAGCGACTCCGCCTGCGGCGCCCGGTCGAACGGGCCCAGGACACGGAAGGCGCCGGAACGGGTGGTACGCTCCACCCCGACCACATTCTCCGACGGTTCCAGGACCACGATCCACGGTGTCGGAATCTCGCTGCCGATCCGGTTGGAGACGGCGAGTTCGACACGCCAGCCGCCCTCGGCGCGGTTGGTGCGCAGTCCGCTCAGGTAGACCGGGAAATCGGTGGAACGGTCGAACCATTCCGCGGTGGTACCGGCGACCTCCAACCGCAGCGCCTCCTGCGCCTTCACGCCCACAAGGCCGAGCAGGGCGACGATCCAGCAAAGGGTGCGAGGGAAGGGAAGCTTCATCGGTTCCTCCGTTGGAGGTGCAGGCCCGCCAGCGCCACGGCTCCGGCGAGCGTCAGGGCCCAGGTACCCGGCTCCGGCACGAGGGACACGGAGACGACCGCGGCGCTGCCGCCAAGCGGACCGGTGTCGGCCAGGTCGAACACAGCCCACGAGCCGTCCACCAGGAATCCCGGCGGCGGGGTGAAGAAAACGCGGAACGACAGGTCCTGCGGCCGGCTCGCCGGATCCAGGAGCACGTCGACGCCGCTGCCGGAGAAGACCTGCATTCCGAGGGCGTCGATCCCGAGCACGGTCAGGAAACGGGAACCGTCCAACGACTGGAGCGAGACGGTGAGGCTGTCGTGGGTAACCCCGGCCAAGGTGGTCTCATCGGTGTTCCACGCGACATCCAGCTGATAGCGGATGCCCGCCGAGACGCCGGCGGGCGGCAGGATCGCGGCGTAGGTGGCGAGTCCGGCGGGCTCAAGGGCGAGATTCGCCGTCGTCCCGACGACGAACTCGATTCCCGGCGAATTCTGGGCCTGAAGGGAGACGCCGAGCATCAGCCCAACCAGGCCGCAGCCGATCCGGCACGCCACCGAGCGCACCGCGGCGTCCGGCGGCTTCACTGTTCTGGACTGGCATGGATCCCAAGGCATCCCGCCATTCCCTTCGCGGGAGTTGCTTCCGGGTTTCAAAAAATGTTCGGACACCGCGAATTCCAAGACATCCCGGATTCCAGGCGGTCCTTGCCCATCACCCTGCGGAGGAGAAGGGGCAGGGGTTCACGCGGGGCCGCGGAGGGCGCGGAGGATGCGCATTGCTACGGAAGGTCAGCAAGTTGCGTCCCTGAAGCCCGACGCCGTTTCTTGCTGAAAACTTAGCTGGATGAGCCAACGAGACACGGAGGACACAGAGGAAGACATTTGTTCTCCATGCCGGCTCTTCGCTCCCTGCTCTCTGCTTCCGCCACGCCCGACGCCCGAAACCCAATCAAAAATACGTCGTCGTGCGTTCGTGGAGCCAGGTGGCGTCCAACGAATCGAGACGGAAGTCGCTGCGCGGACGCGGCTGTCCGTAGGTCATGATCGTCGGCGACCTCCAGCGCTTGATCTCGGAGTGGCCGTCCGCGAAGGAGAGGCCGCCGGCGCTGTTGTGGTAGGAGGCCGGGTAGTCGACGAACCCGGTGCGTGATTCGTGCACGAACCACCCGTCGTTGATGGAAGCGGGGTTCTCGTCGATCGTGACCCAGGTCATCGCCGCTCCCAACAGGAAGTCGCTCTGCTTCCGATACGAACGTCCGCTGGAGCGCTCCTGCGTCGGCAGCGGATTCATGAAGCAGCTCATCGCGAGGCTGCGGACCTTCGGGATTCCACCGCCGGTTCCGAAGGGACTGCGGGTGGTCGCCCGGTCCGACGGACACTTGTAAACCGCCAGTGAATTCACATAGCGGTAGAGCAGCGAATCCATGATCAGGATCGTGTTCGTCCAGCTCGGACCCTCGTGCATCGTCCCCATGCACCATTGGTTCATCGGGTAGATCTTGGACGGGCTGTGCGTCGAAACGAGACCGCCCAATCCCGAGGAAGGGCAGATCTCATCACGGTTGTCGCCTGAATAGAGCACCCAACCCAGCATGAGCTGCTTGCCGTTGTTCATGCACAGGATGCCCTGCGCCTTGCTCTTCGCCTTGCCCAACGCCGGCAGGAGCATGCCGGCCAAGATCGCGATGATCGCGATGACCACCAGCAGCTCGATGAGGGTGAATCCCTGACGCGAACGGATCGGACGACAGCTTCTCGGTACCATCTTTCCATCCTCTGCCCCGCGCCTCCGATCCTTCAAGGCACCCCGGGTATCATCGAGGTTAAGAATGTCTGCCGGACGGGAGTCTGCAGGGAGACTCACGCAAAGGCGCCAAGCCGCGAAGGAAACCAACGGGAACCGCGGCTGCTGCCGTTGCCCATCCGGACACCCGACCTGTGCCGCCGGTTCACCCTCTGTTCCGGCTCCCATTGGCGCCTTTGCACATTTGCGTGAGATCCCCCCTCGCCCGCATCGCGCCGATCCCGGCTGGGGTATGGAATTCCGCCGATTCTCCTCCCGCAGAGACGCAGAGAGGCGGAGAGGAGTTCACAACCAAGGGTGCAACGGGTGCGATGAACATCACTCCGCACCCGACCTGTGCCGCCCGTTCACCCTCTGTTCCGGCTCCCGTTGGCGCCTTTGCGCATTTGCGTGAGATCCCCCCTCGCCCGCATCGAGCCGATCCCGGCCGGGGTATGAAGTCCCGACGATTCTCCTCACGCAGAGGCGCGGAGACGCGGAGAGGAGTTCACAACCAAGGGTGCAACGGGTGCGACGATCGACACTCCGAACCCGACCTGTGCCGCCAGTTCACCCTCTGTTCCGGCTCCCGTTGGCGCCTTTGCGCATTTGCGTGAGATCCCCCCTCGCCCGCATCGCGCCGATCAGACGCGTTCCAGTTTCACCGGATAGGTCCGGCCGGAGGCGAATTGGGCCACGTACAGGCTCCCGTCTCCATCCACCACGGCGTCGTGCGGATG
>JAIXUV010000296.1 GCA_027483345.1 Verrucomicrobiales bacterium
GCTGCGCGGGACCAGAGGCGGTCCTTCCAGCTCCCGGAGAGTGCCGGACAGCCGGCGAGTGCGCGGGCGGCTTCGCGGTCTTCGCGGTCGTGGTACTGCACGCGGTTGCACCGGGCGATCGGCCACTCCGGATGGGGGCGGTCGAGCCGTGTCAGGACATCGCCGACCGACACCGATCCGTGTCGGAGCACACGGAAGTAGAACCCGGTCCGGCCGGTCCTTTCGACGCGGGCCGCGAGGTCCTGGATGCCGGCGTTGCGGGCGAGCTTCCAGCAGGGCTGCCGCGGTTGGGAGACCTGCACCTGCGCGCCACCCAGCTCGAAGACGTCGCCCACGCAGACGTTCATCTCGTCGAGGCCTTCCACGGTGAGGTTCTCGCCGAAGGCACCCGGGGAGAAGTCCGGGAGTCCCAACTCCTCGCGCCAGCCGGGATAGTGCGTGGCGGCATACACGCACACCGCCTTGTCCACGCCGCCATGGTTCTTCCGGTCGGCCTGCTCGTCGCCCTGGAATCCCTGGTAGCCGAGCCAGACCGGTCCGGTGTGGGCGTGCTTGCGGAAGGCGGTCGACCAGGTCCTGTCCGGATGCGCCGGGTCGGGGAGAGCTTCGACCGGACCGGTGGCGAGACGGACCACGCGGGCGGGCTCGGAATGGGGCGGCAATGGCGGGGTCATGTCGTTCGCAGGATGGGATTCAGAGGCGACGCAGTCCGAATGGGCCGAGCCGGCCGCGGCCGAGCGGATGTCGCCGCGATGGGCGCAACGCCCGCCAACCGGCGCGCAACAGATAGGCACCGGCCACCGGGAACAGCAGGAACAGGAGCCCGATCGCCTGGATCCACGAGGAACCCCGCTCCAGGACTGCCTCGTCGGGATCCCGCGGGTTCACCCAACAGGTGACCTTCGCCCCAGCCGGATGCCGTGCGAGGAAGGACCCGGTATCGGATCTGGAACCTCCCCCGGAGAAGCGGATGCGGGACGCCCGGCGGGAAAGGCCTCCATAATCGTAGCGGTAGAGGACCTCAGGACGCCGTGAGCGCCCTCCCTTGCTGCCGCGGCTGACCACGGATCGGGACATCTCCACCACGGCCGGGGTGGAGACCCAATCGCGGGAACGGACCTGGTGGACCACCGGGATCACGACCAGGAGCGCAACGACGACGGTTCCCATCGCCGTGAACAGGACTCCGGCGCCGAGCGTGACGTAGGGCGAGGTCTCCTTCCTTCGCGCTTCCGGCGGAATTCTCCCGGTCCACGAGCCCCAGATTATCCAGCCGCCGGCCGCGGCGAAGGCCAACGGAAACGCCAACACAGGCAACGCGAAGAGCGTGTTGAAGCCGGGTTCCACGAGGTCCAAACGGGCCGGATAATCGGCAGGCAGGCGGCGCCCGATCACCGTGGCACCCGGCGCCAGGGAGCGTTGGGCCACCACCAGATCGCGGTAGTCCGTGGCGTGGAGTTCGGCGCGTCCCAGTTCGCTCCGGCCGGGTTCCCGGAATCGAATCACCAGGTCGAACCCGCTGCGACCCAGGTCGGCGAACACGATCTCGGTCCCGGCGACCTGGAAGGGAATGCCGGGCTGCAGGCGCAGGTGCAGCGCCTCGACAAAGGAGGAACCCAGCAGCCCGAGAAGGAAGAGCCCCATCCCCAGGAAGACCGATCCGCCGAACAGGTTCATGACGCGTTGGAAGAGGGTCGGCCTCATGCCGAACCGGTGAGGTCTCTGAGGTCGGCGCGGATGGACTGGTAGCTGGTGTCGAAGGCGAGGGCCTTCGGGTCGGGTTCGATTCCTTTCGCGGCGCAGTGTTGGCGGTACGCCCCGGGCCACCAGTTGGCGTGCTGGGTGTGTCCCTGGTTCCGCCATTCCTCCCATCCCATGAGCACGCGGCTCCAGCAGGCGTCGCCGTAGGCCACGGCCTCGTGCGGGCTCGGCATGTCGGAGACGTACCAGTCGCGTCCGACGCGGGCGTGGAGCACCTCGTCGGCCCAGTCGAAGTCCTGGAAGGTGGCCGCCAACGGGTTCGCCGCGGCGATGGCGGTCTCCCATTCGTGACGCTTGCCGGTCTTCGGCATGAGGCCCTGCTCGATGAAGTAGAGCACGGCGTGGCGTTCCTTCGGCGTGAGCTGGGTGTTGAGCCCGAGCGACCAGGTGAAGTTCACCCGGACCGACGCCGGCCAGTTGACGCCGGCGTCGCGGAAGCCGACCTCGCCCATCATCGCGTGGCGGGCCTCGTCCCAGAGCTGGCGGGTCATGTCGCGCTGGTACGACCACGGCTTGCCGGGCGTCTCGGCGAGGATTGAGGCCATCATCTCGGGCACGTCGATCTCGCGGAGGCGCTTGTAGTACATCATGAGCACCTTGGCCGAGGGTGGCTGCTGCGGGTCGTAGAGGAACACCTCGGCGTTCACGCCCATGTTGTAGGGGTCGGCGAAGCGGCCGTCCCTCTGGGGAATGCCGTCGAATTTCCAAGGCGTCGTCCCGCGGACCGGCGCCGGGAGCGGCCCGGAAGCCTTGGCCGTTCCGTCGATTCCGCCGGCGGCGGCCAGGGCGGCGTGGAGGCCGTCGAGCAGGGGGCGTGCGGCGAGGCGTCCGTCGGGGGGCACCAGAGCGGCGATGGCCTTGCGTCCGTAGTCGAGGAGATCGGTCAGTTCCAACCGCGCGAAGCGGATCAGGCGTCGGGTGGGCTGGTCCGCGAGCGGGTGGGTGTCGCGGGCGTGGCGGTCGAGTGCGGCGTCCAACGCCGGCAGGACGACTTCGTACAGGCCGAGGAGCAGCTCCGCCGTGGGAGCGCGGAGCAGTTCGTCGAAGGCCCAGTCGAGTCCGGCGTGGGGCGAGGCCTCGAGGCCGAGGGGCGGTTCACGCATCTCGCCGACCCGTGCGCGGAAGGCGGTGACGTGCTCCGCGGCGATCCAGGCGTGGAGGCTCCAGGCCATCTTGAGCTCGTAGACCGGCTCGGAGGTGATGCGGGCGACGAGCAGTTGGTGGGTGCGACGGAGGACGTGGTGGTGGCGCTTGATGCGCCGGACGCTTTCCTCGACGGACAAGCCCGGATGGACCGCCTCGTCGAGCGTGGCGAGTCCGGCAAGCTGCGGCGGCGGGGACGGGAACGGAGCCATTCCGCCTTCGGTAAACCGCGGAGGGTTGCGGGGCAATCCCGCGGTGTCGGAAAGCGGCAGATGCGGCGGAAGAGGGGAGAAATGGAACCTCGACCTGGCGGGCGCGGCCACCCGGTCAGAGCGAGACGAACCCCTCGCGGATGGCGAGGCGGGTGAGGTCGGCGAGGTTGGTCACTTGGAGCTTGGACATCAGGTGCATCCGGTGGGTCTCCACGGTCTTGGGGCTCAGCTCGAGGCTGAAGGCGATCTCCTTGGTGCTCTTGCCCTCGGCGAGGGCCTGCAGGACCTCGCGTTCGCGGGGGGTCAGCAGTTCGCCGGCGCCGCCTGGGATGCCGGTCAGTTGGGTTTCCTCGAGATCGGGGCTCAGGTGCCACTCGCGTCGGCGGGCCCGGTCGAGCGAGGAACGCAGGATCTGGAAGGAGTTGTCCTTGTTCAGGAACCCGTCCGCGCCCGCTTCCCGGGCCTGCTGGATGGTCCTGGGGTCGTGGAAGGAAGAAAGGATGACCAGTCCTCCCCCGAAACCTCCGGACCGCAGTCGTCGCACCGCCTCGATGCCGGACATCTCGGGCATCGCGTTGTCGAACACGGCGACATCCGGCTTGAGGCGTTCCACCAGTTCCAGGCCGCTGCGGCCGTCCGGGGCTTCCCCCACGACCTTCACCTCCGGATCCCGCTCCAGGAGGCTCCGGAGGCCTTCGCGCAGGATGCCGTGGTCATCGATGATCGCGACGCGTAGGGGCATGGGTGGCGATCCTGCCACCGATGCCCCCCGGGAGTCCAACGCGGCCGTCGAGCGGCTGCTCATCGTCCTTGCAGACGTCCCACCGGCGACGGAGCCGGTGAGGGGTTCGCAACCATGGCCGCGAACCCCTTCACTCTTTCCTTCACGAATGGCTCGAGTCCTTGTCGTCCGGCATCGGGATGAACTCCCCGCGCCGGTTTTCCGGTGCCGATCCGGAGCTGGCGGGGAAGGCGTGGTCGGTGCCGTTCCGGTGCAGGACATATTGTCCCGGCGTCGCGGCGGCCCGTTGGAACGTCGTGTGTTGCGGCTTCGGCTGCGGTGCCGGTGTGCCGTGGTGGACTGCGTTCGCCGCCTCGGAACGGTGCGCATGCTTCGCGGGAGCGGCCTCGGCGCCGCCGCCCTTCCGGCCCATGAACAGCTCCTGCACGGTCAACACCGCGTCCTTCAGCGTCCGGGCTTGGGCGCTCAGCTCCTCGCTGGCGCTGGCGCTTTCCTCGGAGCTCGCCGCGTTGCTCTGGGTCACGCGGTCCATCTGGGTCACGGCGATGGTGACCTGGTTGATGCCCTGGCTCTGCTCCTGGGTGGCGGTGGCGATTTCGGCGACGAGCCGGTCGAGCTGCTGCACGTTGCCCTGGATCTCCTCGAAGGAACGGGCCACGCGGGCGCTGATCTCGGAGCCCTGCTGGCTCTTCTGGACGCTGTCCTCGATCTTGGCGGCGGTCTCGCGGGCGGCGGTGGCGCACCGTTGGGCGAGGGTGCGGACCTCGTCGGCGACCACCGCGAACCCGGCGCCGGCCTCGCCGGCTCGGGCGGCCTCCACCGCGGCGTTCAGGGCGAGGATGTTCGTCTGGAAGGCGATCTCGTCGATGTTCTTCAGGATCTTCGTGATCTCCGTGCTCGCCTGTTTGATGGCGTCCATGGCGGTCAGGAGGTTCCGGACCTCGGTGGCACCGCCGTCCGCGGACTCGCGGGCTTTGGCGGCGGTGTGCTTGGCGGTGCGGGCGTTCTCGGCGTTCCGCTTGGTCATGCTGGTCATCTGCTCCAGCGAGGCGCTGGTCTCCTCGAGGCTGGCGGCCTGTTCGCTCGCGGAACCGGCCAGGGTCTGGCTGGAGGCGGCGATCTCGCGCGATGCGGCGGCGACCTGGTCGCTGGAGAGGTCGATCGAACGCAACGCGGTGTTGAGCGGGCGGACCACCATCGAGCGGTTCACCAGGTAGAAGAGCCCGGCGATCAAGAGGCTTCCGGGCACCACCCAGAGCAGCGTCGTGTTCATCCCGGCGGTCACGACCTTGTCCACGCGGTCGAGTCCCGACTTCAGCACGAACGCGCCGTGGACCTCGCCGACCTTCCAGTTCTCCATGGGGAAGCCGACGATGTCCTTGCCGTCCTTGGTCGGGCTGTTCTTCGGGTCGCCGTGGCAGTCGAGGCAGTCGGCGGTGAGCATGATCGGACGGGCGAAGACGATCTGGTTCCCCTTCGTATCCACCTCGAAGTACTCCTCCTGGTCGCCCTTCTCCAGGAAGGCGAGGATCTTCTCCTCGTCCGGCGTCGGGTTGTTCTTCGGGTTGCGCGCCTGGTTCTTCGGGATGCGGAACTCGTAGCCTTCCTTCTCGGCCACCTTCGCCACCGCCTCCCAGGCGGCGACCACGGGGATGGTCCGGTAGAGCGTCGAGTTCCTCAGGTCCCCGTCCTTGTGGTACTGCTCCAGCATCCGCGCCATGTCGAAGGCGTTCCGCTTGTTCAGCGACGAGATCGATTCGCGGACGTTCTCGGCCTCCAGCACCGCGGCCCGCATGGTGTTCCGGGTGAGCTCGATGCCCTGATTTCTGATGACCTTCCGCTGCACGAGCAGGCCGATGGCGACGCAGACCGCGATGGAACCGACGGTGGCCGCGATGATCTTGGTGGTGAGTGTCATGGTGTTTCGGTGCTGCCGGCGGCACCGGGGGAGGGTGGATTCCCGCACTCCTCGTGCGGGGTCCGTCGCCTTCTCCGGTTCCGGGCTTTGGGACGGCTATCGGCTTTTGGTGGCTGGAGGTGAGTCAGGAAATTCCTGATACCGGCGTCCGTCGGCTGTGGATAGTTTCGCAGAAGAAGGGGAGGATTCAGGCCACCCCGCGCTTCCATGAGCAACGACTCCACCCACGGAAAGGTGCCGAACCCGGAGTTCTGCTGTCCGGCCGGAAAGCCGGGATCCAACGGGACGTTCCGCCCTCCGCCGCCGATTTGGATCGTCGGCATGCCCCTCCTGGTCGCCGGGTCCGTCTTCGCCGCGGAACGGCTGAACCCGGGGCACACCGGACTCCATGCGGTGGTCGCCGGCCTGGTCGGCACTGCGTTGGCTGTGGGATGGCTACGAAAGTCCCGGCGGTCTGCGGCTGCCGCCGCCCAGGAAAGGGACCGACTGCTCCTCGACGCCGAGAAGTCCGGGAAGCGGGCCGCGTGGCTCGACCTTTCGCCGGTGTCGGTGATCGTCACGGATCCGGCCGGGTGCATCCGTTGGGTCAATCCGGCCTTCACCCAGTTGACCGGCTTCGGACCCGAAGAGATCCAAGGAAGGACCCCGGGTTCCTTCCTCCAGGGCCCCGGCACGGATCCTGAGGCGGTCCGACGCATGCGGGAGGCCATCCGGGCCGGTCGTGGTTTCCGCTGCGAGGTGCTCAACTACACCAAGTCCGGCCGCGCCTGTTGGATCCAGGTGGACGCCGTCCCGGTACACGGCGACGGCGGGACGCTTGAGGGCTTCCTGTCGGTCCAGACGGACATCACGGTCCGGCACCGCCTCGAGCGCGACGTCGAACTGGGGCGTCAGAAGCTGGCCGGACTCATGGCGGCCGTGCCCGGCGTGGTCTTCGAGATGTTCCAGCAGCAGGACGGCACGCTCGGCTTCGGCTACTTCAGCGGAGGCCTCGGGGAACTGGTTGGAATCCGGCCGGAATCGGCCATCGAGGATCCTTCCCTTTTCCTCAACTGCGTGTTTCCCGCGGACCGTTCGTCGCTGGAGAACGCGATTCGGGATTCCTCCGCCGGATCCACCCCGCTGAAGCGGGTGTTCCGGGTCCTCCACCTCTCCCGGGGTGTCCGCTCGGTTTCCTGCAGCGCGGTTCCCCAACGGCTCGAGGACGGTGGCTGCCGGTGGACCGGCATGCTTGTCGACGTCACCGCCGAGGTGGAACGCGAGGCTTCCCTCCTGCGCCGCCAGCGGGACCTGGACCGTTTGGAATCGCTCGCGCGCTTCGGCAGTTGGCGGCGTTGTCTCCGGACCGGTGCGACCGATGGCTCGGACGAACTCCACCGGATCCTCGGCGTGGAGATGGGTTTGCTCCGCGCCGGAAGCGATGGATTCCTCGACCTGATCCATCCGGAGGACCGAGCGCGGTTCCAGGACGTGATCCACGCCACGGAGGACGTCGGTCAGCCCTTCGAGATCGTTTTCCGCGTGGTCTTGCCTTCGGGTGGCATCCGGTGGATCCGCAGCCGCGGAGGTCGCGAGGTCGACGTGGACGGGTTGCCGTTGTCCGTGTGCGGCACGGTGCAGGATGTGACCGAGACGGTCCTGCAGGAACGTGAGTTGGCCACCTCGGAACTACGCTGGCGTGCGGCGCTGGAGAGTGCCGGGGACGTGGTCTGGGAATGGGACATCCCTTCCGGTGCCGTCGCCTATTCGGGCCGGTGGCACGATTTGTTCCAGGTCCCGGGATCCGTTGGTCTCCACAACTGGGAACAGTGGCTTGAAAGGATCCATCCCGAGGACCGCCCCGGATTGGAGGCCGCGCTCGAGGATCTCCGCACGGGCTTCGCCGGGTGCCTCACCGCCGAGTATCGGGTTCGTGGCGGCGACGGACGCTGGATCTGGGTCCGCGACTGCGGGACGGTTCTGGCCCGCGACGGCGCCGGTGGACCGGTCCAGTTGGTCGGATCCCTCACCGACATCACGGCGCGCAAGGCGATGGAATCCACCCTGGCGTCACAGGTCCGCCTGTTGGAGGAGATCCAGGGATTGGGCCGCATCGGGTTCTGGAGCCAGGGAAGCGAACCTCGGCACGTTGTCCTGTCCCCGGTGGCCAAGGGGTTGCTTGGAGGCGACGCCGTCGCGGACGACTGGTCGGCCCGGCTCGGTTGGATGGATCCCGCGGAACGGGAGGCGGTGGAGGCGGTGATGGGTGGGAATGCGGGCGCCGTGTCCTATGTGGTCGAGTACCGCGCGGGAACGGGGCCGGACGCCCCGTGGATCCGGGAATCCGCCCACCGGATCGCGGACCCGGACAACGGCGGGTTCCGCGTCGAGGGATGGCTGCAGGACGTGTCGGCGCTCCACGCGGCGGCCTCGTCGCGCCGCGAACTGGAGGAGCGCCTGCGTCATGCGCAACGGATGGAGATGATCGGCACGCTCGCGGGCGGGATCGCCCACGACTTCAACAACCTGCTCACCGGAATCCGTGGCTTCGTCGACCTGGCGAAGCTCACGCTGACCGGGAATGCGGACGCCAAGGGCTACCTCGACCATGCGTTGAACGGTTCCGAACAGGCCCGTGACCTCGTCCGTCGCCTGCTCGCATTCGCCCGCCATACGCCCCGGTCGCAGGAAGGCGTGACCGACCTCGTTCAGGTGGTCCGGCAGGCGGCGCCGTTGCTTTCCGCCACCTTCCCGGCACAGGTCGCCCTGCAGGTGCGGGCCGAAGACGGTGCCTGTCCGGTGGCCGGTGAACCGGCGGCGTTGCAGCAGGCCTTGATGAACCTGTGCCTGGAGGCGGGATTGTCCCACGGCGACTCCGCCGCTGCGGTGGAGGTTTCCGTGGAGCGCGACGGCGGTGCCGCTGTCGTCTTGCGGGTGTCGGACTCCGGGCCCGTTTCCGACCCGGCCGCGCGCGAGCGCCTCTTCGAACCGTTCCGACTCGGCACCTTCACCGCCTCGGACAGCCTCGGGATACCGGTGTCCCGAGGGATCTTCCTCGGCGTCGGCGGCGCCGTTTCGGTGGAGCCGGCTGAAGGCGGTGGCCGTGCGTTCGTGGTCCGGCTACCGCTGCTCGCGATGCCGCCCTCCGGATCCGGAACGCCGGATCGCCGATCCACGCCCGTGTCCGTCCTCCGTCCCGGGGCCGGTCTGCGGGTCGCCGTCGTCGACGATGAACCGACGGTCCGGATCCTCCTCAGGGCCACCCTCCAGAAGGCGGGACACGCGGTGGAGGTCCACGAAGATGCCCAATCGCTGCTGGAGGCGTTGCACTCAGGACGCCCCGCGCCCGAGCTCCTGATCACCGACCTGGCCATGCCTGGGATGTCCGGGGTCGAGCTGGTCGAGCGGTTGAGGGCGGAAGGACTGGGTTGTCCTGTGGTGGGGATGAGCGGGGACGCGGAACGGTTCAACACGGCGCGGCTCGCGGCTTCCGGACCCTATGCCACGCTCCACAAGCCGTTCACGGTGCCGGAACTGCAGTCCGCCCTCGACGCGGCGTTGGGAACCGGCACGGGGAATCCGGCCGGTGGCGATCCGTCGATCTCCACCGTGACGGCCTGAGACTTGGAGGGTCCAAAAGCAAACGCCCCGTCCGGAGACGGGGCGTTGATCGCTGCGGGTGAGTCGTCTTGGAAGGCCGGTCAGGCGCGTTCCATGTACTTCCCGGTGCGGGTGTCGACCTTGATCTTCTCGCCGGTCTTGATGAAGAGCGGGGCGTTGATCTCGACGCCGGTCTCCAGCGTCACGGTCTTCTGCACGTTGTTCGCGCTGTCGCCCTTGAGGCCCTCGGGGGCGTCGGTGACGGTGAGGATCACGCTGGAGGGCAGTTCGATCTGGACGGCCTTCTCCTCGACGAAGGTCATGGTCACCGAGCCGTTCTCGGTGAGGAAGTTCTTGGCGTCGCCGACGAACTCGGGCGTGACGGTGACCTCCTCGTAGTTCTCGGGATCGACGAAGACGAAGTCGTCGCCGGTCTTGTAGCTGAAGTCCATCTTGCGGGTCATCAGCGGCACGGTCTCCACCTTCTCGGCGGAGCTGAAGCGGACGTCCATGCTCTTGCCGGTGCGGATGCTGCGGAGGATGCCCTGGACGAACGCGCGGAGGTTGCCCGGCGTGCGGTGGGTCACTTCGAGGACCACGCAGACGTCGTTGTTGTAGAGGATCGCCTGGCCCTTGCGGAGTTCGTTCGCGTTGACTGCCATAAAATTGGAAAACGGTTTTTCCGGCGGAGTGTCTGCCGGAAGGAGCGGGCAGGCTATCGGGGAACGGAAGGCTGGCAAGTGTCCAGTTCCGGGTGGGCGTGGCCACGGAGACGCGGAGGACACGGAGAGGAGTCCTAACCTCCGCTTCCCATCGGTCCTAGCAATCCCTTCCCCTTAGAAAAGGCAAGACCCGCCGCCGGGATGGATTCCGGCGGCTGTTCTCCCAGCCGCTTCAGGACGCCCCTTCGTTTCACCAGGTTCTTGTAGTCCCACTGGACGGACTCGGCTTCGGCCAGCCAGCGGTGGAGGCGGGGGAGTCGGAGGTCCTAGGTTCTGCCGGAAAAAGAAACGCGGCACCTGCCTTTGGGGGCGGGTGCCGCGTATTGGGAATACTCGATTCCGCGGTGCAGATCAGGCGCCGTACTTGTCGAACATCTTGGCGTTGGCCTGCATGAGGCGGATCAGGTACTTGGCCTCGAACACGCTCAGCGAACCGCTGTTGGCGCCGGTCTCGGTGAAGCGGTCCAGCTTGTCGCTGCCGCTCAGCTCGGAGTGCAGCAACACCGGCTGCGGATGCCAGGAATGGCCCTTCGCCGCCGCAGGCGTCGAATGGTCGCCGGTGATGGCGATGACGTCCGGCTTCTTGGCCAAGAAGATCGGCAGCGCCGCGTCGAAGTCCTCGATGGCTTTCACCTTCGCGGCGAAGTTGCCGTCCTCGCCGGCCTTGTCGGTGTACTTGTAGTGGATGAAGAAGAAGTCGTAGTTGTCGTACTCCTTCACGTAGCGCTCGAACTGCTGGGCGATGGTCTCCGGGCCCTCGATCTTGGTCATGCCGACCAGTTGGCTCAGGCCCTTGTACATCGGGTACACGGCGATGGCGGCGGCCTTGAGTCCGTAGCGCTGCTCGAAGGTGGGGATGTCGGGCTGATGGGCCACGCCGCGCATGAGGAAGCCGTTCGCGGTCTTCTCCTTGGCCAGCAACGGCAGGGCGAGCTTGTAGAAGTCGGCGATCAGCTTCGCGACCTTCTTCTGGCCCGCGTTGTCGGGATCGGTGGGCTTGGCCTCGGCGATGGGGAGTCCTTCGCGGTTCGGATCGGTGTCGGTCAGGGGGCCTTCGAGGCCCTTGCCGCGGAACACGATGACGAACCGGTGCTCCTTGCCGGGGTAGATGAGCACCTCGGTGGTGCCCACCTTCTTGATTTTGGAGGAGAGGATGCCGCAGAGGCGTTCGCAGACCTCGGTGGCGATGCGGCCAGCGCGGCGGTCGGTGACGATGCCCTTGGCGTCGAGGGTGCAGAAGTTGGCGCGCGCGGCGACGTCGCCGTTCTTCAGCTCGATGCCGAGTCCGAGGGTCTCGATGACGCCGCGGCCGACTTCCCATTCGATGGGGTCGTAGCCGAAGAGCGCGAGGTGGCCGGGACCGGATCCGGGGGTGATGCCCGGGGCGACCGGGATCATGCGGCCCTGGGCGCAGCCAGAGTGGGTCAGGGCGTCGAGGTTGGGGGTCTTCGCGGCTTCCAGCGGGGTCAGCCAGCCTTGGGATTTGGTGGCCAGGTCACCCAGACCGTCCAAGACGATGAGGGCCAACTTGGCACCGGTCTTGACCTGGAGTTTCGCGTACACGTCGTCGAGTTTGCTCATGGGGAAATCGAAAAGGGGTTGTTCCCGGCGGGAGGATTCCGGGTTGCCGGCCCCGTGCCGAGGCCACGGGAAGTTGTTGTTCGGCCCGCCCAGCGTCAACGCTGCATTGGGGGTGGGGAGGGCGAGGGGGGACTGCGAATGCGTTGAAGGGTTGAAGGGTTGAAGGGTTGGAGGGTTGAAAGGTTGAAGGGGGAGGGTCAGGGGTCGTTGCCGGTGATGCGGGAGCGGATGGCTTCGGTGGTGCCTTCGACGATTTCCCCGCCGACGTCGCCGATCACCCGCACCTGGCGGCGGACCGCGCGGAAGGAGTCCCGGGTCAGGCCGAGGAAGGCGCTGGGGGAGAGGACCGTCTGGGCGGCTCCGGTGAGGAGGAGCAGCGGGTTGAGTTCCGGCATCCGGCGCATGGAATCCCAGACCGCGCCCGGCGCCTCGGCCCGTTCCTCGCGCACCCAGTCCAATAGGCGCACGCTGGTCAGGCATCCGATCATCGAGCCCAGGATCAGCACATGGTAGTCGCGGATGGTCTGGCCGAGGAAGGTGCCGAGGACGTCCGGCACCACCTTGAGCACCATGCCTCCGAGCAGCGGTCCGAGGGCGGTCAGGGCGCTGCTGAGGGCGAGGAACACGGCCACATACGGGGCCTTGTTCGCGGGCGACAGCTTGATCATCAGCTGGAACTGGCAGAGCTGGAATCCGGCGGTGGTGGCACCGACCACGAGGTAGCCGACCGCGAGGTGCCAGAACAGGCGTTCACCGGCAAACGTCCACGAGGCGATGCCCGTGAGCGCCCAAAGGGTGGAGGCCACGTAGAGCACCGGCTTGCTGCCGAAGCGGTCGCAGAGCCATCCCCACGCCTTGAGGGTCATCAGACCGCCCACACCGCCGAGTGCGGTGAGCAGGCCGATCTCGCCCATCGATCGTCCGAGGCCTTGGACGAGGAACACCGTGTAGAAGGGTTGCCCGAGATTGAGAAGGAGTCCCCAGACGCCGATGTAGGCGACCAGCTTGAGGTAGTTGAAATCCTGAAGCGGCGTCGCGAGCTCGGACCAGTCGGGCGGATTGGCGGCCCGGGTGGTGACCGAGGGCGGGAACTTCATCCGGGTCAGGTAGAACAGGCCGGTCATGCGGGCGAGGCCCGCGGCGGCGAAGATCCATCCGAACACCGTCAGCGAGTTGCCGCTCCGTCCGACGATCCAGCTGACGACGAGCACCACCAGCAGCGTCCAGAATCCGAACACCCAGTTGCGACGGCCGTAGAAGCGTCCTGCAAGCCGGTCGGGGACCACCTCGGCGATGGCGGCGGACCACGAGACGGATCCGAGGCTGTTGGCGAGGGTGGCGGCGGTGAGCAGGCCCATGAAGGTCCAGTCCCGGGCCCGATCGCCCTGGAATGGCAGGAGCGAGACGAATCCCCATGGAAGCGCACTGAAGATGAAGGTCAGCACCATGATCTCGCGGAGCGAGAGACGCCGGCGCAACCACGTCATGAGGACCGGTTGGACGAGGTTGCAGAGGTGGGGCAGGGCGGCCATGAAGCCGACACCGGCAGGACCCCAGCCGAGGGCGGCGGCGGCGAAGGCGATGACGAACGGGAAGCTCGGCATCGTGAGGTTCAGCATCGGGACGCTGAAGCTCGCCTCGATGGTCGAGGCCTTGAGGGTGAGGAGCAGTTCGCGGTGGCGGAAGCGGTTCATGGGGCGCCGCGTCCGGCGCCGTGTGCGACGCTTCCTCCCGGCTCCCGGCGGGTCAAGATGAGGTTCGTACACCCTGTTCCGCCATCTCACTTCGCCGCCAAGCCGATCCCCTTCTACCTCTTACCCTTAATCTCAATCTTCCTCCCAATCTTCGGATGAATGGAATCGGGGAGATGGGGATGGGGAGCGAGAGCAAGAGTACGAGTCCGATTGAGAGTAAGGGAAAGAGCAGGACCGTGATGCGGCCTACCAGCCGGGATGCCCCGCCGTCAGGGCCCGGTCCAGATGGGTGTAGCCGCCGTCGACGTGCAGGAATTGGCCGGTGATGTGCGAGGCACGGGGTGAGGCCAGGAAGAGCACGGCGTCGGTGATCTCGGCCGGCAGGGTGAGGCGGTGTCCGAGCGGGACCATGCGTTCGATGGTGTTCCGGGCCGCCTCGGGATCCTCCTGGGTGGCGAACCAACGGCGGTATTGGTCGGTGTCGCACTCGGCGGGGACCACGGCGTTCACCCGGACGCCATGAGGGGCAAAGGCGACGGCCCATTCGCGGGTAAGGGCATTCACGGCGCCCTTGGACGCCGCGTAGCCCGAGGTGGAACCCTGGCCGGTCTCGGCGACCTTGGAGCTGATGTTGACGATCGTTCCGCGGGATTCGATCAGGGCTTCGCGGGCATGGTGGGTCAGGGCGAAGACGTGGAGCAGGTTGCGCCGGAGCGAAGCCATGAAGTCGGCGGGGGAGCCGGCCAAGGACACGCCGTCGTTGACCCCGGCGTTGTTCACCAGGATGTCGAGGCGTCCGGCCTCCCGGAGCAGCGCGGTGACCAGCTCCGAGCAGAATCCGGTGTCGGCGAGGTCGCCTTCGACGAAGACCGAGCGGGGAACCGCCTGGGCGAGGTCGCGTCCGCGATCGGCGTTGCGGTCGGCGAACCAGACCCGGGCGCCTTCCGCGGCGAAGGAGCGCACCAGCGACTCGCCGATGCCGGCGGCACCGCCGGTGATGAGGACCACGCGGTCCTGGAGATCGAGATTCATGGGCTTCGTGAAACGCTCGGTGCCGGAGGCCCGATTTTCAACGTCCACATTGTCCGAAGAGGTTCCAGGCTGTGGGACGCCTGCGATGCGCCGGAGGATTGGGAGGGTTCGGCTCCGTGGAATCCGTGTCGCTCCCCAACTGGTTTCTCACACCGCCACCGCGCCCTTGATCGCCGGATGCGGGTCGTAGCCGGCGAGTGTGAAGTCCTCGTAGACGAAGTCCTTCAGCTCCCGGCGCTCCGGATTGAGCGTCATCGTGGGCAGCGGGCGTGGTTCGCGGGAGAGCTGCAGCTTCACCTGGTCGAGGTGGTTCGAGTAGATGTGCAGGTCGCCGAAGGTGTGGACGAAGTCGCCGGGTTGGAGGCCGGTGACCTGGGCGACCATGAGGGTGAGCAGCGCGTAGCTGGCGATGTTGAAGGGCACGCCGAGGAACAGGTCGGCGCTGCGCTGGTAGAGCTGGCAGCTGAGGCGTCCCTCCGAGACGTAGAACTGGAACAGCGTGTGGCAGGGCGGCAGGGCCATGGCGTCGACCTCGGAGGGATTCCAGGCGGAGACGATCAGGCGCCGGCTGTCGGGATTGCGCCGGATCTGGGCGACCACGTTGTCGATCTGGTTCACCGACCGGCCGTCGGCGCCGCGCCAGTCGGTCCATTGGGCCCCATAGACGCGGCCGAGGTTGCCGTCGGCGTCGGCCCATTCGTTCCAGATGGTCACGCCGCGCTCCTGGAGCCAGCGGACGTTGGTTTCGCCGCGAAGGAACCAGAGCAGCTCGATGATGATGCTCTTGAGGTGGACCTTCTTCGTGGTGACGAGGGGAAATCCCTCCGAAAGGCGGTAGCGCGATTGGGCACCGAAGACCGAGAAGGTGCCGGTGCCGGTGCGGTCGGGCTTGAAGGTGCCCTGTTCGAGGACGAGGCGGAGGAGGTCGTGGTACTGGCGCATGGCGGACGCCGGAACTGTTTCCCGTCGGGGAACGGTCCGCAACGTCGGGATGCCGGGCGTGGTGCCGGATCCGGAGCGCGGCTCA
>JAIXUV010000330.1 GCA_027483345.1 Verrucomicrobiales bacterium
CCGACCGGCTGGTCTTCGCTCCGGACTGCGGGCTCAGCCAGACAGCACGTTGGGCGGCGACGCGGAAGCTGAAGTCGATGTGCGACGGCGTGGCCCTGGTCCGTCGTTCCCTCTGAACCCCCGATCCTCCTTTCCCCGATGATCCGGCCCGCCTTGCAGGACGAAGCCTTCCTCGTCGACGTCGAGGCCACTCCGACGCGGCCGGATCGGCTGGACCTGTGGTGGCTCGGCCAAAGCGGATACCTGGTGTCGTGGAACGGGCACCGGATCCTGTTGGACCCGTACCTGTCCGATTCGCTGACCCGGAAGTACGCGTCGACCGACAAGCCCCATGTCCGCATGACCGAGCGGGTCGTGGATCCGGCCAGGCTGCAGGGTATCAGCTGGGTGACCGCGAGCCATGTGCACACCGACCATCTGGATCCGGAAACCCTGGGACCTTTGGCCGCTGGCAACTCGGGATTACGATTGGTGTTTCCGGAAGCGATACGAGCTGCGGCGGTGCAGCGGAGCGGCTTGCCTGCCGACCGTCTGGTGGGGCTGGACGCCGCGATCCCGGGCGTCGACCGGATCCTGACGACATCGGATTCGGCGGATTTGGCCCCGGGGATCCGGATCCGCGCCGTTCCGGCCGCACATGAGACGTTGGAGACCGACGCACACGGTCGTCTGATCTGCCTCGGGTACGTGCTCCAGATGGGTCCCTGGGTTCTCTACCACTCGGGCGACACCGTCCTTTATCCGGGACAGGATTCGCTTTTGTTGGCCGCGGGTGTGGACGTCGCGTTCCTGCCGATCAACGGACGAACTCCGGAACGGCGCGTCTCCGGCAACCTCTGGGGCGACGAAGCGGCCCGTCTCGCGAAAGGCATCCAGGCCACGGTGGCCATCCCGGGGCACTACGATCTCTTCAAGTTCAACACTGCCACGACCGAACGCTTTGTCATGGCCTGCCAGCAGGCGGGGCAGGGATTCGCGGTGCTCAGGGCAGGGGAACGCTGGACCGCTCCGCCGCCCCGTCGTGCCGCTGTAGCCCGGTCGGGTCCTTGACTCAGGCGGGTCCCCCCCTAGTTTGCCGCGCGAAATGCAGTCCGATTCCACCGCGACCGAAGGGGTTCAGAATCCTTCCGCCTCCTTGAAATCCTTCCGGTCCGCCGGCCGCGGCTATTGGCACAACGTGTCGGATTCCGACTGGAACGACTGGAAGTGGCAGCTCAAGCACCGTGTCACCACAGTTGCCCAGCTCGAACGGCTGATGCCCACGCTGACCCCGGAGGAGAGGGCCGGAGCGATCCTTGCCGGCGAGTCGAAGCTGGCCATGGCGATCACGCCGTACTTCTTCAACCTCATCGATCCCTCGGACGAGAACTGTCCCGTCCGGCGCCAGGTGATCCCGCGTCTGGAGGAGACCAGCACGGCGCCTTGGGAGATGCTGGATCCTGTGGGTGAGGATTCGCACTCCCCGGTACCGGGACTCGTCCACCGCTATCCGGACCGCGTGCTGTTCCTGGTGACCGACCGCTGCGCGGCCTATTGCCGCTATTGCACCCGGTCGCGCCTCGTCAGCAACGCGAGCGGATACGACTTCCATCCGGAGTTCGAACGCCAGATCGCCTACATCGCGGAGAACCCGGGAATCCGTGACGTGCTGCTGAGCGGCGGCGATCCGCTCCTGCTCAGCGACGACAAGCTGGAGTTCCTGCTGCGTCGCCTCCGGGCGATCCCGCACGTGGAGTTCCTTCGGATCGGTTCGCGCGTGCCCGTCTTCCTCCCCCAGCGCATCACCCCGGAGCTCTGCGCGATGCTCCGCCGCTTCCATCCTCTGTTCGTGAGCATCCACGTCAACCACCCCCGGGAGTTGACCACCGAGGTGCGTGACGCGCTGGGACGCCTCTCGGATGCGGGTGTTCCGCTGGGCAACCAGTCGGTGCTGCTCCGCCACGTCAACGACGACCTGGAGACCATGAAGGCCTTGGTCCAGAAGCTCCTGATGTGCCGGGTCAAACCCTACTACCTGTACCAGTGCGACCTGATCGCGGGCAGCGCGCACCTTCGTTCCACGGTGACGAAGGGGCTCGAGATCATGGACGGACTGCGCGGGCACACGACGGGCTACGCCGTACCCCAGTACGTCATCGACGCCCCGGGCGGCGGCGGGAAGGTCCCGATCAACCCCGGCTATATCCTCCGGAAGACCGCGGACAAGGTCATCATCCGGAACTTCGAAGGGCAGGTCTTTGAGTACCCCGAGGCGGCCCCGGTGGCGCCTCAGACGGCTCGACGCGTCGAATCCGACCCGTGTGTCGGATGCGGCAAGGACTGATCCTGGGGACGGGAATGGCGCCTTCGCCCCGGAAGCCGCATTGGACGGCCGCGGGCCTCATCCGGTCCCTCAAGCGGCTGCGAGGGCCCGCAGATTCGAAAGCAACTGGTCGGCCGCTACTGACCGGACGCGGACTCGGGGACCAGCGACTGGCCGCATTGCGGACAGAACCGATAGGTGTGCGAACTGGCCGCGCTGCAGCGGATGCAGACATTCCGGGCCGCCTTGTTCCTGCGGTGGATCCAAAGGTTCCTGAGATAAGGAATCCACGAGAAGGCCTGTCCTGCGATGAAGACGCTGTCCCGGCGGTAGACAGCATAGGACAGTAGGACCAGCGAACCCGAGAGACTGAGCCACCAGAACGCTTGGGGAATCACGACCTGCTTGCGCCGTTCCGTGGCGTACCACTGGACGAGGAAACGGCTGAAGAAGAGAATGTTCCCTATCCAGCCGATCACCTTCCAGGTGTGCCATTCGATTCCGAGGAATCGGTCGTTGAACCAAAGGGCGAGGATTCCGGGTACCCAGTCCATGGAAGGTGGCGGATGCTGGGAGGGGTGAAGGATTTCTGCAATTTCTTTTGACCTACCCACGGGGTTTTCGGTACATCCTCCGTTCCCGCTGGTCTCGCTGGTGCGAGCTCTGCGGATCATCTCCAACGCGGGAGGGCTTCGGCCCGTCTGAACCGCAACAAAAAATGCCGAGCAAACGCTTCAAGAAGGCGCTGACGTTGGTCGACGCCACGAAGTCCTATCCGCTGACCTCCGCGGTGGACGTCCTCACCAAGTTCCCGAAGGCCAAGTTCAACGAGACGGTGGACTTGTCGTTCAAGCTGAACGTGGATCCCAAGCAGTCGGACCAGATGGTCCGTGGCACCACCCCGCTGCCCCATGGTTCGGGCAAGGTGGTTCGGGTGCTCGTCTTCTCCAAGCCGGGCGCCCCGGCTGAGGCGGCCCGTGCGGCCGGAGCCGAGTTCGTCGGCTTCGAGGACATGATCAAGAAGTGCAACGAGGGATGGTCCGACTTCGACGTCGCCATCGCGACCCCGGACGCCATGACCGAAGTCCGTAAGCTCGGCAAGGTGCTCGGACCTCGCGGCCTCATGCCGAATCCGAAGACCGGTACGGTCACCGACGACACCGGGCGCGCGGTGCGCGAGGTGAAGGCGGGCCGTGTCGAGTTCAAGGTCGACAAGGCTGGAAACATCCACGTCCCGGTTGGCAAGGCGAGCTTCTCGGCCTCCCAGATCTCCGACAACGCCCGTTCCGTGATCGACGCCGTCGTCAAGGCGCGTCCGTCCAGCGTGAAGGGTGTCTATGTCAAGTCCGTGACCCTGTCGCTCACCATGAGTCCTCCGGTCTCGGTCGACGTCCGGGAATTCGTCACCCTCTGAATCCAACCGGAATCCTACCATGCGCGCCGAAAAGAAGTTCATTTCCGCCGAGTACCTGGCCCGGTTGAACGCCTCGCCGTTCTTCCTGGTGGTCGACTACCGCGGTCTCTCCGTCTCCCAGTTCACCGATCTCCGCAAGCGCCTGATCAAGGTCGGCGGCGAGGTGCACGTGGTGAAGAACACCATCTTCCGCATCGCGGCCAAGGAGGCGGGACTCGCCGACCTGACCGGGGTGCTCTCCGGCCAGTTGGCGGCCGTCACCGGCAAGAAGGACATCGCCGCGGTCTCGAAGGTCATCAAGTCCTTCCAGGCCGAGTTCGAGAAGCCGAAGTTGCAGTTCGGCTACCTCGGCAACCAGGCCTTGACTGCCGAACAGGTCCGCGCCATCGCCGACCTTCCGCCGCTTCCCGAGCTGCAGGGCAAGCTCCTCGGCCTGCTCCAAGCCCCGGCCCAGAAGCTGGTGGCGCTCATCAACACCCCGGGTTCGCAGGTCGCGCGCGTCATCGACGCGTACGCCCAGAAGCCGGCCGCCTGAAACACTCCCGGTCCGGTGGCGCCTTTGTCGTCGGACCCTCTCAACAACAGAAACCAGTAAATCGTCGGTCCGCAGGCCGCGGACTAATCGGGGACGGCCGTCCCTCCGACGAGACGCACAAACCGATAAGATACCATGGCTGACATCAACAACCTCGTCGAGGAACTGAGCAAGCTCACCGTCCTCGAAGCCGCTGAACTCGTTAAGGCTCTGGAGACCAAGTGGGGCGTCACCGCCGCCGCTCCGGTCGCCGTCGCCGCCGCCGCCCCCGCTGGTGGCGGAGCCGCCGCCCCGGCCGCCGAAGCCAAGACCACCTTCGACGTGATCCTCGCCTCGGTGCCTGCCGACAAGAAGATCGGCGTCATCAAGGCCGTCCGCGAAGTGAAGGCCGGACTCGGCCTCGCCGAAGCCAAGGCCCTGGTCGAAGGCGCTCCGAAGACCGTTCTCGAAGGCGCTCCGAAGGCCGACGCCGACGCCGCCAAGAAGAAGCTCGAAGAGGCCGGCGGCAAGGTCGAGCTCAAGTAAGGCTCTGCCAGTTCAGCCTTGGCCGGCCGCCCACACGGTGCCGGCCAAGGCTTGTTCTTCCCTCCCCGCAGGCTCGGTCCGCCATCGGACTCGACCCTGGTTAAATTCCTATTGCTGGTAACACCATCTCCGTTACGTTTTCCGGAGTCTTGAAATAATCGTCCAGTAAGACGAGTTCCGGCGAAGACAAATGTCATCGCCGGGCCTCGTCGTATTGTCTTTACGGCGGAATCAGTCCTTCCCGGCCGTCACCGCAGAAATCCGAGTTCACGAGGTCGCAATGGCAACGAAACACTCCGAGCGCATCAACTTCGGCAAGATCAAGGAAGTCATCGCCCCGCCGAACCTGATCGAGATCCAGCTCGACTCGTATCGCGAGTTCCTCCAGTCCGACATTTCTCCTTCGAAACGTCGCAACCTGGGGCTTCAGGCGGTCTTCACCGAGGTCTTCCCCATCGAAAGCTACGACGGGAAGACGGTCCTTGATTTCCACACCTACGACATCCAGGAGCCGAAGATCGACTGGCTCGAGTGCCTTCGCGAAGGCCTCACCTACGGTGCCCCCCTCTATGTCACCTTCCTGCTGAAGGAGGAGAAGGGCACCAAGGAGGAGAAGGTGTTCATGGGCGAGATCCCGCTCATGACCCCTCAGGGTACGTTCGTCATCAACGGCGCCGAGCGTGTCATCGTCAGCCAGTTGCATCGCTCTCCTGGTCTCGCTTTCGAGACCACACAGCACCCGAACGGCAAGACGCTCCACAGCTTCCGCATCATCCCCGACCGCGGTTCCTGGTACGAGGCCCAGTTCGATACGAGCGATCTTCTCTACGTCTATCTCGACCGCAAGAAGCGCCGTCGGAAGTTCCTGACCACGACCTTCTTCCGTGCGTTGTTCACGCTGACGGAAGCCAAGTTCGACGCCGATCCCAAGACCTCTCCCGAGAAGCTGGGTGGCGACGGGGACATCCTGAACCTCTTCTACTCGATCAAGGAAGTCTCCGTGAAGGAGGCCGAGAAGTTGGAAGAAATCCAGAACCTCGTCCTCGTTGAGGACGCGCTCGACCTGGACAAGGGCATCGTGGTCGCCCGCGCGTTCGAGCCGCTTTCGAAGGCGGTCGTGAAGCAGATCGCGGAGCTGGGAGTGAACAAGATCCGCGTCGTCGACACCTCGGTGGACGACGGCATCGTGATCAAGTGCCTCAAGAAGGACCCGACCAAGAACGCAGAGGAGGCGCTCAAGGACATCTACCGTCGCCTCCGCCCTGGGGATCCTCCCACCGCGGCCAACGCCAAGGCGCTGATCAAGCGTCTGTTCTTCGACGCCAAGCGGTATGACCTCGGTCGCGTCGGGCGTTACAAGATCAACCAGAAGCTCAACTTCAAGGACAACGGCGAGGATCGCATCCTGCGTGGACGCGACCTCCTGGAGGCCACCAAGTACCTGCTGCGCCTGAAGAAGGGCGAGGGCAGCGTCGATGACATCGACCATCTCGGTAGCCGCCGCATCCGTACTGTCGGCGAGTTGCTGGCCAACCAGTGCCGTGTCGGCCTGGCCCGGACCGAGCGTCTCGTGAAGGAGCGCATGACGCTGTTCGATCAGAGCCTCGACACGATGACGCCCCAGAAGCTCATCAACCCGAAGGCGCTGTCGGCCGTGGTCCGCGACTTCTTCGGCCGCAGCCAGTTGAGCCAGTTCATGGACCAGATCAATCCTCTGGCCGAACTGACCCACAAGCGCCGTCTGTCGGCCCTCGGGCCTGGGGGTCTCTCCCGTGACCGTGCCGGCTTCGAGGTCCGCGACGTGCATCCGTCGCATTACGGACGCATCTGCCCGATCGAGACCCCGGAAGGTCCGAACATCGGTCTGATCGCTTCCTTGGCCACCTACGCCCGGGTGAATGACTTCGGTTTCATCGAAACCCCCTACCGCAAGGCGGAGGGTGGACGGGTGACCGGTCAGTTGGACTACCTCACCGGCGACCGCGAGGAAGGCTTCATCATCGCCCAGGCGAACTCGCTCTTGGACGACAAGGGCCGCTTCATCGGTGACCGTGTCACTTGCCGCTGCAAGGGAGACTTCATCGACGTCGATCCGGATCGGGTCGACTACATGGACGTGTCTCCGAAGCAGTTGGTCTCGGTGGCCGCAGGCCTGATTCCGTTCTTGGAACACGACGACGCGAACCGCGCGCTGATGGGTTCCAACATGCAACGCCAAGGTGTGCCGCTGCTGGTCACCGAGGCGCCTTTGGTCGCCACCGGTCTCGAAGGCCGGGTCGCCCAGGATTCCCGCGCCGTCATCGTCGCGGAGGAGTCCGGCAAGGTGGCCAGCGTCAACGGAAGCCAGATCATCATCACCAAGGACGGCAAGATCCCCGAAGGCAAGAAGCGCCTGCGCCATGCCCCGGAGGACGGCGTCTGGATCTATCCGGTCCGGAAGTTCATGCGCTC
>JAIXUV010000371.1 GCA_027483345.1 Verrucomicrobiales bacterium
CAGATCTGCGACGGGTCCTTGCCGACCGCGGCCGCGACACTCCGGTAGTCCGGATCCTTGATCAAGTGGGCGACCAACGGCAGGTCCTTCCCAGGCCGCCAGGCATCGCGCAACGCCGCATAGACCACGAACAGCCGGTTGAGCAACCCGCAGGAAGGCTCCGGGCCGTCGAGGAAGCGGAATCGGGAATCGGATCGCTTGGATGACTCCAAGGTCTCCCGGGCCCGCGTCAGCCCCTCTCCCAACATCCCGTAGGCCACCTCCGGATTCACCCGGGTTCCGATGTCCCCCTGCGAGAGGACGTAACGCAGGGAAAACGCCAGATCGCGGCGGACCATCTCCTCTTCCAAGAACAGGATCAGGTCGACGCCCGACTCCCAACTGCCGACCACGCATTGAAACTCATCCCCAAGCGTTATCGTGATCGGGGACTTCAAATGAGGGCGAAACTCCCGATTGGCCGCCTCACAGACACCGGAAAACTGCTCCATCAGCTTCTCTGGCGAGCGCCGCCGGCTGCCAATGATGTCCGCCATCAGGATGGTTCTCGTCGCCATGTTCTCGTCTCCGCCGGGATTCGACCTTCAGCGGCACGATATTTCACTTTTTATGACATTTCCACCCGTTTTCATTTATTCTGCAATCTTCTTACAATTTCATTTTTCCTGCACTTTTCATTGGAAGGAGTTCGTCGAGAAGACGCTTCCGACGTTCCACCGGATCGACTTACGGTTTCGCCATGTCGTTGACCGAAGCACCGCGCACCGTCAAATGGCCGTTCCTGCTGGCCGACCTCGTCCTCGTGGGCGCGGCGGGCTGGCTGGCTTGGAATGCAGCCCCGGTTTGGACCTGGAAGGAGATGGTCGCAGTGGGTGGTTTGTTGGGATTGGGTTCCTGGGTCTTCATCCAGCCCTTCCTTCGGGACCATGAGGCGGCGGTGATGCTCTGGGAGCAGTCCAATCTGGCATCCGCCGCCCAGCAACTGGGTTCGTTGGACTCGGTGGCGAAGCAGATCGCCAACGCCACCGCCCAATGGCAACAGATCCAGGACACGTCGGGAAAGACCGTCGGCACCGCCGGGGAAATCGCGAAGCAGATCGCCGCCGAGGCGCGCGGCTTCACGGAGTTCCTTGCCCGCTCCAACGACGCCGAGAAGGGCGCGTTGCGTTTAGAGATCGAAAAGCTGCGCCGAGGGGAGCAGGAAGTCGTGCAGGTGATCCTCCATCTGTTGGACCACTGCCATGCCCTCTTCCAGGCCGCCGTGAATTCCGGTCAACCCCAGCTGATCCAGCAGTTGGGCGCCTACCGGGCCGCATGTCTGGACGCGGTGCGACGCATCGGGCTGGTCGCCCTGGAAGCCCGACCTGGGGAACCGTTCGACCCACAGCGCCATCAGGCGGCCGACAGCTCGGAGCCGGCCCCCGGAACCCCGATCCGCGGCACGATCGCCCCGGGATACAGCATCCAGGGATCGGGATTGCGCCGGATCGTGGTGGTCGTCGAGGGACAACCGGTCAGCGAGGAAACCCCGGGAACGGACGCTCCTCCGTCTCTGGCCGGAATCTGAGCCGGTCAGCGGCGGCCCGGATAGTCGGGCATGAGCCGCACGTCCACGGCTTCCATGCCGGCGGAAACGATCGACTGCATCCCGAGGTCGGTGTCCTCGAAAGCGCGACAGTAACGCGATTCGACGCCGAGCTGCCTTGCAGCCTCGAGGAAGATGTCCGGGGCCGGCTTCTGGTTCACGACGTCCTCGCTGGTCACCACGGCACCGAACCAGTCGAGGATCCCGAGGTGACGGAGCACGGTCGGGATGCCTGGGCGCGAACCGCCGGTGGCGATGCCCATGGGCAGCTTGCCCCGGTTCTGGCGGGCGATCTCGAGCACGGGCTCCACCGGCGTGACCTCCGAGAGCAGGCCCAGGTAGACGCCTTCCTTCTCTTTGGCGATGGCCAGGGGATCCAGCTCCGGACGCCCCTGCTCAACGCACAACTGGCGGAGGATCTGCCGGGCCGGCACTCCGCCCAGCGCGTAGAACCGCTCTTCCGGAAACACGAGTCCGTAGCGGACCGTGGTGGCGTTCCATGCCCGCCAATGGAGGGGCATGGTGTGGGCGATGGTGCCGTCGCAGTCGAAGATCAGGGCGCGGATGTCAGACATGGGATTGGGCTTCCAGTGCGGCGAGCCGGGACTTGAGCTCGGACTCCACGAGGGGGCGGAGCATCGGTTCCAGATCGCCGTCGATGAAGACGGAGAGGTTGTACAGGGTGAGTTCGAGCCGGTGGTCGGTGACCCGGTTCTGTGGGAAATTGTAGGTGCGGATCTTCTCCGACCGTTCGCCCGAGCCGACCTGGTCCTTCCGGGCCTGGGCGTACTTGGCGTTCTCCTCGGCCATCTTCCGCTCCAGCAACCGCGAACGGAGCACCATCATCGCCTGCGCCTTGTTCTTCTGCTGGGAACGTTGGTCCTGGCAGCGAACCTCGATGCCCGACGGCTTGTGGAAGACCCGGACCGCGGAATCGGTGGTGTTCACCCCCTGCCCTCCGTGTCCGCCGGCGCGACAGACGTTGATCTCGAGGTCCTCGGGCTTGATCACCACGTCGACCTCCTGGGCCTCGGGCAGCACGGCCACGGTGACGGTGCTGGTATGGATGCGCCCCTGGGCCTCGGTGGCCGGAACCCGTTGGACCCGATGGACACCGGACTCGTGCTTGAGGCGCTTGTAGACGTCCTCGCCGGTGACCAGGCAGATGACCTCCTTGAGACCACCAAGGTCGGACGGGCTGGAATCCATCAGCTCGACCTTCCATCCGCGGTCCTCGGCGTAGCGTTGGTACATGCGGAAGAGGTCGGCGGCGAAGAGGGCGCTCTCGGCGCCGCCGGCACCGGCACGGATCTCGAGCACGGTGTTGCGGGAATCCGTGGGATCCGGCGGGACGATGCCCAACTGCACCGCAAGCCCCAGCGAGGCCACCCGCGCCTCCAGATCCCGGCCCTCCTCGGCGGCCATCAAGGCCATCTCCGAACCGGGCGGTTCCGCTGCGATGAGTGCCTGGTTCTCGGACAGTTCGTGAGTCGCCTTGAGCCAGGCGTCGCCGTCGGCGACCAGCTGCCGGAGGCGTGCGTGTTCGCGGGTGAGTTCCTGTCCACGCGCGGGATTCGCGAAGGCGTCGGGCGCGCCGAGCTGGGCCTCCACCTCCTGGAAGCGGCGGCGGAACTTCTCGATGAACGGCTGGAGGTCCAAGGGCTTGGGCGGAATGGAAACGAGGGCGGGAGGCGGCGGTCGGAGGAAAAGAAAAACCGCCCGCAGACCGTACGGGACGGCCGGCGGGCGGTTTCCAAGGTGGCGCCTACTTCTTCTTCTTCTTCGAGGCGGCCTCCGCCATCGCGGCCTGGGCGGCCTGCGTCTTGGCGAGACGCTGCTGGTATTTGTCCACACGGCCGGCGGTGTCCACGAACTTCTGCTGGCCGGTGTAGAAGGGGTGGGTGAACGCGCTGATGCCCATCAAGTACAGGGGATACTCCTGACCGTCCTCCCACGTTGCCGTGAGGTTCGTGTTCGCACACGAGCGGGTCAGGAACGACTGGCTCGAGGCCGAGTCGCGGAAAATCATCAGGCGATAGTTCTTCGGATGGATATCAGATTTCATGACCGCAAAGGCCCTTCAAAATACGGGGGAAACTCCGGAAGACAAGCGGTTAATGCGAAGAAGATCCTCAATGGGCCGTCGGGAACCCCGGATTCCCGGGACCCCAGACCGGCTCCAGGCGTGCCCGAGGTCACGCGCCGGCAGACGGGCCCAGAAGCGCTCAGAGGGCGCCGTTCGCGTCCATCCTGTCACCATCCATCTGGTAGATCCCGACGAGGTATCCGTTCTCACGCATGGCACCGATCTTGATCGTGCCGGACAGCGTCACGGCCTGGTCCATCACCGGCTTCACGCCGCCTCCGGTCATCTTGACCGCCACCCATTCATTGATCTTGGGCACGGTTCCGAAGCAGCACATGGACTGGTCCCGCATGAGGAGCAGTTCGGTCACCAGTCCGCCTTCGACCTTGAGGGGGAGCATGAATCCCTTGAGGGCGATCTTCTTCCCGTTGTAGGCCTTCACGTTCGCCGGGATCTGCGCGTCGGGATCCGGGGCGTTCGGCGCGGGCTTCGATCCGGCTCCACCTTCCTCGGGAACCTCGTACTTGAAGGTCGAGAGCACGTCGAATCCAACGGCCGGGACGGAGGCCGAGGAGGCCGGCGGTTCGACCCGGGGCACGGCGTTCGTCGCGGGAGCGGATTCCGCGGGAGGCTTGGTCCTGACGGGCTTGATCGGCTGGCCACGCGGAACCGTCGGCTTGTCTGCGGCCTGAACCGAGAGGGCCAAGGCCAACAGGAGGGATCCGGCGGCAGGGATCCCCGGATGGTTGCGGCGTCGCGGATTCGTCATGGGCGGAGTCTCTTGAGACGTGGAACGTTAGAACGGAACCGTCCGGAACCGCAAATGGTTCCGGCCCGTGGCCCGGCGAGTGAAAGGAAACGCGGGAGAGCCGCTGTGACGCAGCTCCCCCGCTCCTCCTGGTTGCCCCCAACCGAAGACCGCCGCGCAACGCGGCGGGAAATTGGATTCGTCGGCGTCCGTCCCGGTTTCAGAACGTGTCCCAGTTGGCCGCCGGCCACAGGTAACGGCCGATATCCTTCATGGACTCGATGATGTCCTGGGAGACACCCCGTTGCTTGAGGAACACGAGCACGCCCGTGTGCGACCGGATCCAGGGCGTGGCCCGGGGCGGACCCGCGATGTTGGCGGTGTCGCCCTCGACCACCTCGCTGGTGACGTTGATGAAGTGCTCCCGTCCAAGTTCATGGACCATCCGGGTGTACTCGGCCAGCCAGGCCCGGATCACCGAGTCGCGGAACTCGGGATCGTAGCCGTTCCAATGCTGGTCCGGAAACGAGCGGCTCCAGAGGAATTCGGTGGATGGCCCCCAGAAGGCGCTGAAGCCCTCGCTCGGACTGCGGGGATTGAAGGTGGTCGATTCGCCGGTCTTGATCGCCGCCGCCATCATTTGCGCCGCGGCTCCAAGCCCATGCCCAAGCTGGCCCGCGGTGAAGGCCTGGAGGTAGGGCCAGTCCACCGGAAAGCCCTCCTGACGACGGTGGTTGGAGTCGTTCAGGATCATCTGCAGCCAATACCACTGATGCGAAAGGACGCTCCATACGGCCTCGCTTCCATCGCGGAGGAAGTGGCCCTGCATCGGCTGGATCGTGTAGTGGGGCGCAGAGATGAAGACCGTGTGCGTGGGCCACGACTTGGGATGCACGTTCCAACCGTACATCTCCTGTCCGCGATCCTCGAGTCCGCGGGTCTTGAGCACGTCCCAGGACTTCACCGTTCGCCAGCGGCCAACCGACCACCACGCGCGCCAGGCCGTCGCCGACCCGTCCCGGTATTCGCTGGGCAGGTTGGCGGCGGGACCCACCGACCAGCTCCAAAGCGCGACCTGCCACTCCCCGAAGCGCAGCGTCATGAGACCCATGTTCTGCTCTTCCCGCACCACGGCCAGATTGTCGTAGACCTGCTGGAAGTCCGGGCCGTAGGAGTCCTTGGGGTGGACCCGCGGCAGCCAGCTGTTCCAGTCCGGCAACGGCATCGCGATCGGCAGGTCCCGGACGTTCAGCGTGTTGGTGAAGCTCACCCGGGGCGTCCCGTCCGGGAACAGGTAGTCGAAGGTGAGGCTGTCATCGGGCAGCACCCAACGTAGGCCGGCGCCGGCGGCGAAGTCTTCGACCGGCTTGGCATCCTGGCCCGGGCCAGGCTGGTACGGGGGATCCCAGGGCGTGCCCGGATTGTTGAACGGCAGGGACCGGATGTAGGCGGCGATCTGGCGTCCCTCGGTGAGCGTGAGTCCGTGGAAGCGGGCCCGCTCGCTGATGGCCTTGTCGGAGTAGCTGAAGTACTTGAGGTCGGCTCCGCTGTCCGCATGGCAGTCGGCGCACTTGGCGTTCATGGTGTCGCCGATCCAGTTCAGGCGGAGGTTCGCATTGTACCAGAGGTTGGAACCGGCCGCGACGTCGGTCGGGCTGATCCCGGTGGTCCGCCCGCGGACGAAGACCGGCTGGGCCTCGGGAAGAAGGCGCCTGTTCGACGAGTTCAGGATGTTCAGGTCGAGGATCCGGTATCCGATGCTGACGCCGTCGGTGAAGTTGAAGCGGAAGCTGATGGTGTTGGCGCGTCGCGGCACGAGGCTCACCCCGGTCACGCGGAAGGAGAGGGTGTCCAATGGTCCGCCCATCCCGTTAAGCCGGTCGGCGGGATAGTCGAACACGCAGTTGGTGTTGTTCAAGGCCACCCACTCGCCTCCGTTGACGCGGATGCTGGCCTTGTTCTGGTAGTTCAGGCCGTGGGCCTTCAGCCAAAGCGTCGTGCCGCCGGAAGGCACCTGGACGCCGATGGTCACCGAGGTCCCCGGCACGCCGAGCAACTCCAGGATGGAGAACTTGCGCGGGGTTGCGGAAGGCACCCAGCCGGCTGCAGCGAGCGGCTGCGTGGAGACGAACAAGGCCATGAGGCACGCCATCTTCCCCAAGATGGCCGCCAAGCGGGCCGGAATGTGGATATTCATGACGTTACGGAACGTCGAGATCCATGGATCGGGACCGGTCGGACCGGTTCCTTTGATGAAGCTCATGACGTTCCTTCTGGCATGTCGACTCAGCCGACCGTCTGGACACGGTGGCTCCGAAACAGGGCAGGACGGAGCCGCGGTCGAGATCTCGCTCGGTGACTGGAACAACTACCGGTGGTCCGCCCCCCGGCGTTCCACCGCTCCCAAAATATTCTCTCTCCTTGAGGTCCCGGACTGGGCCGGGACTTGGCTTCGCGACATCCATGCCGCGGGCGGTTCCAATTGCGGGGGACCACCTTCTTCCCGTCCGTTCATTCGCGGAGAACGGAATCCGGTCGCTGTCGACATCCGGGACATCGTCGCTTCCCCCCAACACTTGAGGCTCCCAAGGAAAGGATTTTGCCGTAGGGTTGATTTCCAAGCCGGTCTCCGTTGAATGAACCCCGGCTCCCACCCGTCCCGTTTCCGCCACGTCCATGAATCCCGCCTTCCCCCAATCCAGCTCCGGTCTCGGGCGCCGTGAATTCCTGCGCACCTGCGGCATGGGAATGGGCACGCTCGGGTTGACCTCCCTGCTCGGTTCGACCGGTCTCCTGTCGTCGACCGCCCGGGCGGAGGGCGTCATCCATCCGTTGAGCCCCAGGTCCCCACAGTTCCCGGGCAAGGCCAAGCGGGTGATCCACATCTTCGCCAACGGCGGCCCGTCCCACGTGGACACCTTCGATCCCAAGCCTTCGCTCGACCGCTGGCACGGGAAGGAGATCCCGGTCCATTTCGCCACCGAGCGGAAGACCGGTGCCGCGTGGCGTTCCCCGTTCCGGTTCCGCAGGTACGGCCAAAGCGGGATGGAGATCAGCGAGCTCTTCGAGAAGACCGCCGAGTGCGCGGACGACCTCTGCGTGATCCGTTCGATGAAGGCGGACGTCCCGAACCACGAGCCTTCCCTGCTGTTGATGAACTGCGGCGAGGCCCGGCAGGTACGTCCCAGCTTCGGCTCGTGGGTCACCTACGGGTTGGGCAGCGACAACCAGAACATGCCCGGCTTCGTGGTGCTCTGCCCCGGCGGCTACCCGATCCAGGAATCCCAGAACTGGCAGAGCGGCTTCCTGCCGGGCGTGTACCAGGGTACCTACATCAACACCGAACACACCCGGATCGAGAAGCTGATCGAGAACATCTCGAACCAGTCCACCTCCCCCTCCGGACAGCGGGCGCAGCTGGACCTGCTCCAGGCCCTGAACCGGCGCCATCGGGAAGCGCTGGACGCCGATTCCCAGCTGGACGCACGGATCCAGAGCTTCGAGCTGGCCTACCGGATGCAGATCGACGCGTCCGACGCCTTCGACATCAGCCGCGAGCCGGCCCACATCCGGGAGATGTACGGCGAGGGAACCCAGGCCCGTCAGCTGCTGATCACCCGACGCCTGATCGAACGCGGCGTCCGTTTCGTCCAGGTCTGGCACGGCGCCGGGCAGCCCTGGGACAACCACGACGACCTCGAGGTCAACCACCGCCGACTCGCCCGCGAATCCGACCAGCCGATCGCCGCGCTGCTCAAGGACCTGAAGCAACGCGGACTGCTGGAGGACACCCTCGTGGTCTGGGGCGGCGAATTCGGCCGCACCCCCACCGTCGAGCTGCCCACACCCGGCGCCAACTCCGGCAAGATCAACGGCCGCGACCACAACAACCATGGCTTCTCCATGTGGCTGGCCGGCGGAGGCGTGAAGGGCGGTACGGTCTACGGTTCCACCGACGAGTTCGGCTTCGCCGCCGCGGAGAACCCGGTGCACGTGCACGACCTCCACGCCACGCTGCTCGCCCTGCTCGGCTTCGACCACGAGAAGTTCACCTACCGCCACGCCGGCCGCGATTTCCGCCTCACCGACCTGCACGGAAACGTCGTCCGCGGCATCATGGCCTGAGCCTCGCGCCGGCGTCCCGCGGGCATTCCACCCCTTCCCAAGACCACTTCGGGACTTCCACCCAATCTTGGGGCGGCCTAGCTTCTTGGCCTCCCCATGCGGCCTTTCCCGTTGTCGACGGCACTCCGACTCCTGCTGGTCCTGCTCCAGACGGCAGTCTCCGGATTCCCCGATACGCCCTGGAAACAGGCCAACGGCGGCCGGTTTCAGGCACTCGCCCCGGCTCCCGGCGAGGTTGGCAAAACCGGATTCACGACGCTCCGGCCCGCCGACACTGGACTTGCCTTCACCAACTCCCTCGACCCCCAGGCCGCCGCCAACAACCGGATCCTTGAGAACGGATCCGGCATCGCCCTCGGCGACGTCGACGGCGACGGATTCTGCGACGTCTACCTTTGCCGTCTCCAGGGTCCCAACGGCCTCTACCTCAACCGCGGTTCCTGGCGGTTCGAAGCCGTGCCCAACGCCGGCGGGGCCGCGTGTGCGTCGGATGCCAGCACCGGTGCGGTGATGGCGGACGTGGACGGCGACCGCGACCTCGACCTGCTCGTCAACGGCATCGGAACCGGCACCCGACTCTTCCTGAACGACGCCCGCGGCGGGTTCACCGAGTCCACCAACAACCGCCTCACACGGCGCCTCGGCGCCACCTCGCTCGCCCTGGCGGACCTCGATGGCGACGGGGACCTCGACCTCTACGTGACCAACTACCGGACCACCACCTTCCGGGACAACCCGCCCGGCCTGCGGGTCGAGGCCCGGCGCGAACCGGACGGCGGGATCGTCGTGAGCCCAGCCGACCGCTTTCTGGCCCTCGGCGCGCAGGGCGAGTCCGCGGAGATCCTTGAGCGGGGCGAACGCGACTTCCTCTACCTCAACCGCGGTGGCGGCGACTTCGCCCCCGTCTCATGGACCCAGGGCACTTTCCTCGACGAGGACGGCAAACCGCTCACCGCCCCACCGACCGACTGGGGCCTCTCCGTGCTGTTCCGCGATCTCGACGGCGACGGCTGGCCCGACCTGTATGTCTGCAACGACTTCGTCCACTGGTCCGACCGCGTCTGGCTGAACCGCGCCGGGGCGGGATTCCAGGCCGCCCCCAGGACGTGGCTTCGGCACCAGAGCCTCAGTTCCATGGCCGTGGACGCCGCGGACATCAACCGCGACGGCCGCGACGACCTGTTCGTCGCCGAGATGCTCGGGACCGACCTGGCCAAACGCGCCTGGCAACGGCCCAACACCATGGCCGCAAGCCTCCGTCCGCCCGTGCTCGACCCCGATTTCCGTCCGGAGGTTACCCGCAACACCCTGCACCTCGCCCGCGATTCCGGAGGCTTCGCCGAAATCGCCCAGTTCGCCGGTGTCGCGGCTTCCGACTGGACCTGGAGCGCCGTCTTCGTCGACGTGGACCTCGACGGCTGGGAGGACCTCCTGACCGGCAACGGCAACCTCCACGACGTGCAGCACGCGGACGTGCTCGAAGCGCAGTCGCGGAGGCGTGAACCGCCGTCCGCAGCCCAGCGGCTGCGGGACTTCAGCCGTTTTCCCGACCTCGCGTGCACCAACCGCGCCTATAGGAACCGCCGGGACGGGACCTTCGTCGAAGCCGGTCCGGAATGGGGCTTCGACGCCCACGGTGTCACCACCGCGCTGGCGCTCGCGGACCTCGACAACGACGGGGACCTCGACGTGGTGGCCAATCGGCTCAACGCCCCGGCCCTGCTCCTGCGCAACGACTCCACCGCGCCGCGGATCTCCGTGCGGCTCCGCGGGGCCGGCGCCAACACCCGCGGCATCGGTTCACGGATCACCGTGCGCGGCGGCCCCGTGGTCCAATCCCAGGAGATGGTCTCCGGCGGACGCTACCTCTCCGGCGACGACGCGGTCCGGACCTATGCCGCCACCGCCGGTGCCCTGCATTCGGTCGAGGTCCGCTGGCCCGGCGGCATCACGAGCCGATTGGAAGGGATCCCCGCCAACTCCCGGGTCGAGCTGGACTTCCCGACGACGCCATCGACTTCCACGCCGAAGCCCCCATCGACCCGAGCCGAGCCCTTGTTCGAAGACCGGTCCGACTCGCTGCCGCACCGTTCCCCACCGCCGGCTTCCGACGACTTCCAACGCCAACCCCTGCTCCCAAGGCTCCTTTCCCGGGAACCGCCCGGCGTGGCGGTGGCCGACCTCGACGCAGATGGCCACGAGGACCTGCTGTTCGGAAGCGCCGGGTCGGCCCAGGCGTACAGGAATGTCGGCGGCCGCGGGTTCGCGCCGTGGCCGGAACGCGATGTCCGGGCCATCGGCGGCCGCAACGTGGCCGGTCTCCTGGCATTCCATCGCCGCGACGACGGATCACCAACGTCCGTGATGGCCGAATCCAACTGGAGGGACGGCCAAGCGGACGCGCCCTCCGCATCACTCCATCGCCAAGGTCCGCCCCGCGCCCTCGCACCGTCATCCGCCTCCTCCGGTGCATTGGTCTTCGCGGACCTCGTCGGGGACTCCCACCCGGACCTCGTGGTCGCCGGACGCGCCGCACCGGGCAGATGGCCCGTCGGCGTCGCATCGCGGATCCTGATGGGTACCGCCGATGGATTCGGCGCGGAGGTGCCGATCCCGGGCAACGGGCTGACCACCGGCGCAACCGCAGCCGATTTCGATGGCGACGGACGCGACGAGTTGGTGCTCGCGACGGAGTTCGGTCCGGTTCGGTTCTTCCGCCGCTCGGACCAGGGGATGTCCGCCTGGGATCCGGAGTTGCGCTTCACCGACTCCTCCCGGAAACCGACTCCGGCGTCGGGACTGAAGGGATTCTGGAACGGCGTCACCGCGGCGGACTTCGATGGCGACGGACGCCTGGACCTCGCCGTCGGCAACTGGGGTTGGAACTTCGGCGAGGCACGAATCGACCCGCGCCGGGACCGCGTGACGGTCCTCCATGGGGAATTCGGCCTCGGAACCGGAGTCCATCCGCTGCTCGCCTCGGTCGATCCGGCGAGGGGAACCCTGCTGCCGTGGCGGGAATGGACCCAGGTGCGGAACGCCCTTCCGTTCATCCTCGAGAAGGCCCCGGACCATGCCACGTACGGGCGCATTCCGCTGGAAAGCCTGCTCGGGTCCCATGCCTCAGAAGCCGGACGGCTCGATGCCGACTGGTTCGCGAGCACCGTCTTCCTGAACCGCGGGGACCATTTCCTCGTTCGCCCGCTTCCGGCCGAGGCCCAATGGACCCCGGCCTATGGGATCTCCACTGCGGACTTCGACGGCGACGGCCGAACCGACCTCTTCCTCACCCAGAACCACTTCGGAACCGATGCGGAAACCTCACGCCAGGATGCGGGTCTCGGCCTGGTTCTGACGGGCGATGGAACAGGAGGCTTCCGACCCTTGGGATCGGCCGAATCGGGGGTCCGGATGACCGGCGAAGGACGGGGCTCCGCGGTGCTCGACTTCGACCGCGACGGCCGCATGGATGTTGTCGCCGCACAGGTGGAAGGCCCGGCGAGGCTCTTCCGCAACCGCACGGCCATTCCCGGATGGACGGTCACGCTCCAAGGCGGGAAACCGAACCCGGCCGCCATCGGAGCGGTGGTCCAGGCGGAATGGGGCGGTGCGTCGGGTGCCGCCCATCCTGTCCATGCGGGCTCCGGATGGTGGTCCCAGGATTCCCCGCGTGTCTTGCTCACCGGCGGAAAGCCCGAGGCCGCGCGGGTCCGTTGGCCCGGCGGCAGGGAGACGAGGACGCCATGGCCCGGCGACCGCAGGGAACTGGAGATCGTTGAGCCGGAAAACTAGGACTCAGCCAACGTTCCAGATGGGGTACGAGCCGACCACATGCAGGTACGCGAAGACTCCTCGGGAGAGCATGATCCGGGTTTGGAGCCCCCACCCATGCGCGGAGCTCGGTTTCAGAACGGGAGCCCACCGGCTTCCTCCCTCCTCCTCAGCGGCTTTGCGGCTTCGCGTGCCAACCCCTTATGCACCGATTCGCCGCGGCAATTGCTGTTTGCCCCGACCCCGACCATCCCGGACTGTCCAACCCATGCAGTTCCCTGAAGAGCTCCTGCAGCGGGCCCGCCGCGTCCGACTGTTCCTCTGCGACGTGGACGGCGTGCTCACCGAGGTCAACGTCACGATGGGCGGCGGAGTGGAATCCAAGACCTTCAACATCCGCGACGGTCTCGGGTTGCGGCTGCTGCAGCAGGAAGCCGGAATCCGTGTGGGCTGGATCTCGGCGCGGCCGAGCGACGCCACCTCGATGCGGGCCCAGGACCTCAAGGTGGATTTCGTGCACCAATCCTCGATGCCCAAGGTCGAGGCGATCTCGAACCTGCTGAAGGAGACCGGTGTGGCTTGGGACGAGATCCTCTACATGGGCGACGACGTCGTCGACCTCGGGGTGCTCAAGCGCGCCGGCTTGGCCGCGGCACCTTGCGACGCAATCCCGGAAGCCCGGGCGCTGGCCCACTTCATCGCCCCGAGCCCCGGTGGACGTGGCGCCGTCCGCGAGGCCGCAGAACTGGTGCTGAAGGCCCAGGGCCACTGGAACCGGATCCTCACGAAATTCACTTCCTAACCGGCCCCGCAGTCCGGGACTCTCCCCATGGTGTTCCGCCGTACCCACATCGCCGCCGCGCTCCTGATCCTGATCGGGTCCCCGGCCCTTGAGGCCCAGACGCCGACGAATTCCGCACTGCCCGCGGCGGCGCCCTCGCCGGCACCCGGGATCATCCGCAACTGGGGCATCAGCCTGCGCGACGGCGCCTCGGGACGCATCCAGGTCCGCTTCTCCTCGAGCGAGGCCGCACCGGCCAAGGCCGAAGGCGGCCTGATGCCGGCCGTGTGGGATGTCACCGGGCTCCGGCTTGAGACGTTCCGCGCCGACGAATCCGCGGACTTCACCATCGAGGCCCCGACCTGCCGCGTGAACGTGACCACGCGCGACGCCGCTTCCCCCGGTCCCTTCGCCGCACACCGGGACGGAGACGGGATCCGGATGACCGGAACCGGTTTCAACTTCGACAACGGCCGCCAGCGGCTGGTGGTTTCCAACGACGTCCGGATCGAAATCCGCGCTTCCCTCGTCAAGACCTCCCCTTCTCCGAAATGATCCACCCCCCCCTCAACGTCCTCCGCTGGATCCTTCTGACTCTGCTCGTCGCCGGTCCGGTCCGGGCGCAGCTCCAGGACCGCATCCAGCTCACCGCCACCAACGCGGTCCTCGAGTTCCAGGAGGGCGTGTACCACCTCTGGGACCATGTCCGGGTCGAATCGTCCGGGGTCCTGACGCTGACCTGCGACGACCTCCACGCGGTGCTTCCCCAGGACAAGGCCGCGGCCGCCGCGACAGTCGCGCCGGGTGCCGGCGGATCGGGTCGCCTGCAGTCGCTCGTCGCCACCGGACACGTGCAGATCCAGTTCTTCCAGGCCGGAGCCGGCGGGACCACCAACGTCGTCTACGCCTCCGGCGACAAGGCCGAGTACGGCGCCGCCGACGAGGTGCTGATCCTGACCGGAAATCCCCGCATTGAGACCGGCAGCGGCACGATGGTCGGCACCGAGGCCCTCATCTACGACCTCAAGTCGCGCAGCATGCGGAACCGCGGACCGTACCGCATCGAACTGCGGTCCGACGTCCTGCGGAACTCCGTCCTCTTCAACCGGGGCACCAACGCGCCGAAGTCCCGTTGACCGCGATGGCCTCCACCCCGCAACCGGAGTCCGCGTCGAACCCGCCCCTTTTGTCGGTCCATGGACTGGCCAAGGCCTACCGGGGCCGTCCGGTGGTGGCCGGCGTGTCGATCGAGGTCCGGGCTGGGGAGATCGTCGGGCTGCTCGGCCCCAACGGCGCCGGGAAGACCACCTCGTTCAACATGATCGTCGGACAGGTCCGGCCCGACGCGGGCCGGGTCGACCTGCTCGGCTCGGAGATCACCGGACTCCCGATGCACCGGCGGGCCCGGCTCGGCGTCGGCTACCTGACCCAGGAACCGAGCGTCTTCCGGAAGCTCACGGTCGAGGAGAACCTCCTCGCCATCCTCGAGACCTGCGAGGGCAGTTCCTCCGAACGCCGCACCCGCCTCGCCCACCTGCTCGACGAACTCGACCTTGCCCGACTGGCCGGCAGCCGGGCCTACCAGCTCAGCGGCGGCGAGAAGCGCCGGCTCGAGATCACCCGCGCCCTCGTCACCTCACCCAAGCTGCTGCTGCTCGACGAACCCTTCGCGGGCATCGATCCCATCGCGGTGTACGAGGTGCAGAAGATCCTTCGGCGACTTCGGGACCGCGGACTCGGGATCCTGATCACCGACCACAACGTCCGCGAGACCCTCCGCCTCGTGGACCGCGCCTACGTGATCCACCAGGGACGCGTCCTCGCCTCCGGTTCCGGGGAGTTCCTCGTCAACGACCCGCAGGCCCGCGCGATCTACCTCGGTCCCGAGTTCAACATGTGACCACGAGCCGCCCCGACCGTGAACGCACCCGCAACAGCCCGTGATTCCGCCGGACCGGTCACCGTCGAGAAGTTCTACACCGGACACGCCGCACCGCTCGGCCTGAAGCTGCTCGCGGGTGCCGGCGGACTGAAGCGCCAGATCCTTGAGCCGACCGTCAACCGCCCCGGACTCGCGCTGGCCGGCTTCCAACGCTACTTCGCCCCGAAACGCGTCCAGGTGGTCGGCAATGTCGAGACCTCCTACCTCCGTTCCATCTCCCCGGACCTCCGCCGGCAACGCTACGCGGAACTGCTCCGCCACCGCATCCCCTGCATCGTCGTCTGCCGCGGAATCAAGTCCGACAAGGACCTCATCCGCGCCGCCGAGGAACGCGACGTCCCCGTGTTCCAAACCGGCCTGGTGACGATGAAGTTCATCAACCTCGCCACCATCGCGCTCGACAACCTCTTCGCCCCGAGGACCCAGGTCCACGGCTGCATGGTCGACATCCAGGGCATCGGCGTGATCATCCAGGGCGAAAGCGGCATCGGCAAAAGCGAGGCCGTGCTAGGCCTGCTCGAACGCGGTCACAGTCTGGTGTGCGACGACATCGTCCAGCTCACCATCCAGGACGGCCGGGAACTCGTCGGCACCGGCAAGGCCATCACCCGGAACCTCATGGAGGTGCGCGGGATCGGCATCATCGACGTCGCCGCCCTGTTCGGCATCGCCGCCATCCGCTCCGAGATGCGGGTCGACCTCGTCGTCACCCTCAAGGCCTGGGAGAAGGCCGGCGACATCGAGCGCCTCGGCATCGAACAACGGCAGATGGACCTGCTCGGCATCCAGGTGCCGCACATGGACCTGCCGGTCCGGCCCGGACGCGACATCGCCCGCCTCATCGAGGTCGCCGCGCTCCACACCAAGCTGCGGCTCAACGGCGTCAATCCCGCCGAGGACCTCCAACGTCGACTGATGATGCAGATGAACCCCCGGCTCTGAACCGCCCATGCGTGTCCGCGCCAAGATCTGCGGGATCACCCGCTACGAGGACGCCGCCGCCGCGATCGACGCCGGCGCCGACGCACTGGGCTTCGTCTTCGTGCCGGGCACACCCCGCTTCATCGCGCCGACGGATGCCGCCACCATCCTCCGCCGACTGCCGGCCTTCGTCGCGCGGACCGGGCTCTTCGTCGACGCATCGCATGAGGAGATCCTGCGCACGATCGAGGTCACCGGAATCGACACCGTCCAACTCCACGGCGCGGAACCTCCGTCCCTCGGAACCGCACTGATGTCGCGGGTTTCGGTGCTGAAGGCGTTCCGCATCCGCGACCCCGGATCGCTCGGGGAACTGGAGGGACATCGGGATGCCTGCGCGGCGTGGCTCCTCGACGCCTTCGTGGCCGGTGCTCACGGCGGCACCGGGGCCCGCTTCGACTGGAGCCTGGCCGTCCAGGCGGTCGGGATGGGAAAGCCGATCGTCCTCGCCGGCGGCCTCGGACCCGCCAACGTGGCCGAAGCCATCCGTCAGGTCCGCCCCTACGCCGTGGATGTCAGCTCCGGTGTGGAGGAAGCGCCGGGCCGGAAGGACCACCGCAAGCTCCGGGACTTCTTGGAAGCCGTGCGTCAGGCCTGAACTGGCCGGGGGGAGCCTCACGCCAAGGCGCCAAGCCGCCTAGGAGCACGGTGAAAACCGCAATTTTCCCGACGGGAATGACAATCACCGTCCCGAGGGAGGCCATTTCCACAAAGCGACCCACTCCGCGTTGCGCGTATGTGCGTCAGGTCCAACACCGTGACCCGGGGTTCACGGATTTCCGGGAAGCGACGGGAATGGAGGCATCTCGACGACCCGGGCGCGCCTCGGAGGAGTACCGGTCGTGGTGTCGGTCTGAAGACCTCCGAACTGTCCTGGAGCCGCCTGCATCGCCGGAACCGTGATCGCACCCGGGATCGAGGACCCGCCGGCCTGGATGGCCGGCAATCCGACCCCCGTGTTCGCGGCGGCATTGGCGGCACCAAAGCCACCCAGCACTTCACCGCCACGTCCGACGACCGTCGGACCACCGGAGAACGAGCTCGCCTGGTTCAACTGGCTGCCGAAGGCCGGAATCGGCGGAGGAGGCAAGGTTCCCTTCGGCGCGTTCGGGTTCACCCCTGGGGCACCCGGGGCGCCCGGGGCGCCACCGGAAGCGGGAACGGCCGCCGCCTTCATCGCGTTCTTCTCGAAATCCAGCGTCAAGCGATCCCCGTTGAACTCGATCTCGACGGCGTCGCCCGATTCATCGAGGCCGACCAGCTTGATGGTTCCGATCAGGTCTTCGCCGTTCTTCAGGCCGACTTCGACGCCCTCCAGCAGCGCGTCGGGGAACTCCATCGGCTTGCCCTTGGGCTGGTAGGCGATGAAGGCCCGGAGGTCGCCACCCCGGCGGGTGAATCCGGTCAGGAAGAACTCCGGCCGCTCCTTCGGGGGTTCCGGGGCCAATTCGACCGGTGCCGGAGGAGGAGGAGGCTTCACGCCGAAGACGTTGCGCGTCGGGATCCGGCTGTAGGGGTGGGTTGGGCCCGGGGAACCGGCTTCCTCCTCGGCGGCGCGGACGCCCCCGGCGACCGACAGCGCCAACAGAACGCAGGCCATCGGGACCCGGAATGGACCGGGAGAAGGGCGTTCGGAACGCGACGTCATGCCGGAAAAACACCAGCACACCGGATTGGTTGCAAGCCAAGTCCACCCTTCCCCGAACTCGACTCGGCTCCCTGTCCGAACAAAATCGTCCCGGGACATACAAATCGTGTCCGTTGGGTGTCTGTGTAGGAAAAGGCGTGAACAGTCCCGGGGAACATCCGCATTGGTGCGAGGCGTTGTACGACGCCCAGGCTCCCGCCCTGGTCCTTTACGGCCGGGCGCTGGGGCTGTCCCACGGCGAGTCCGAGGATGTCCTCCACGAGGTGTTCGCCGCGCTGCTGGTCCGGGAAACCAGGCCGGAACGTCCGGAACACTACCTGGTCCGGGCCTTCCGGAACCGGGCCCTGAACCGCCGCACCTCGCTGTGGCGACGCCTCACCCGCGAGCTGGAATCGACCCGCTGGTTCGAACGCCAGGAGCCCGAATCGCACCGGGAGGAAGCCGCGATGCGCTGCCTTGCCGGGCTCCCGCCGGAACAACGCGAAGTCCTCGTGCTGAAGTTCTGGCACCGGCACACCTTCGAGGAGATCGGCGAACTGCTCGACATCTCCCCCAACACCGCCGCCGGACGCTACCGCTACGGCCTGCAGAAGATCCGCCATTGCCTAAGTTCCGTTTCCCATGAAGCCGACATCCCAGAATCCGCTCTCACGCTGGACCCCGAGGTCTCCCTCTCCGGCGCTGCGCCGTCGTCTGTTCGGTGACGAGCCGACCGAGGACGCCGCCATGGGTGTGATGGGCTGGTTCGCCCCGGCCCTGAGCGCCGCCTGCCTCTTCGCCGCCGCTCTGGCACCGGCACCGGTGTCCGGGGAGGCCCGCGCCGACGGCTCGGGCACCAATCTCACCCTCCTCGCCGTGCTCGAGCACGCCACCGGTCAAAGCCAGATGAACCACCTGGCGTCGTCGAGTTTCAAATCGACAAACATTTCCGCCGCCCGCTCCACTAACGGGCTCTCGACCGGCTGGAACTGATTCCGGCATCCCTGGACGCCGACTTTCCAACCATCGCACCCATTTCCGCACCGATTCCACCCATGTCCCGACCGACATCCCCCAAGGCCGCCGGATCCGTCCCGGCCTCCGTCTCCTCCGCGACTCCCCCGCCTGGGATCGCGGCACCGTCTTCCGACACGCTGTTCCGCCCGATGGACTGGGTCACCTGCATCCTGGTGACCCTGTTCGTGCTGGCCGGATACCTGTACACCGTGGCCCCCGACCTCACCCTCGAGGATTCGGGTGAACTCGCCGTCGGTTCCATGTACGCCGGAGTGCCCCATCCGCCGGGCTATCCGGTGTGGACGGTCTACTCCTGGCTCTTCACCAAGCTCCTGCCGTTCTCGAACATCGCCTGGCGGGTGGCCGTGTCCTCCGCCGTCGCCGCAGCCGCCTCGGCCGGTTTGACCGCCCTGCTCATCTCCCGCGGTTCCAGCCTCATCCTCGAGGGCATCGAGCAGCTCAAGGACCTGCCCCGCCGCACCGAGAACGCCATCACCACCGTCGCCGCGTGGGTCGGCGGATCCCTCCTCGGATTCAACGGCTTCATCTGGTCCCAGGGCGTCATCGTCGAGGTGTACACCCTCGCCGTGCTCAACCTGGTGGCGCTGTTCTGCCTCCTTCTGAAGTGGATGTACTCCCCGGAGAAGCGCCGCTATCTCTACGCCGCCTTCTTCCTGTTCGGACTCTGCCTCTGCAACCACCAGACGCTGATCGTCGCCGCCATGGGCATCGAGGTGGCCATCGCCGCCGCAGACCGCCGGCTCGGACGCGACTTCTTCCTCGGCAACACCATCATCTGGGCGTTGCTGCTGTTGATGCATTTCGCCGGGAAGATCGGCTCGTTCCAGGACAACGCCCCGTTGTTCGTCATCTTCAACCTCGTCGGGCTCGGCTCCCTCGCCGCGACCGCCTGGCTGACCGCCGGCACCCGCCGCCTCGGCAACCACCTGCACATCGTGGACTTCGCCGGCCTCGCGTTCGTGGTCGGCGCCGCCTTCTACCTCTACATGCCGGTGGCCTCCGCCACGAACCCGCCCATGAATTGGGGTTATCCCCGGACCTGGGAAGGCTTCGTCCACGCCTTCACCCGCGGCCAATACGAGAAGACCAACCCCAGCACGGATCCCTTCACCCTCTTCCGCCAACTCTGGATGTACGCCCAGGGAGCCCAGGAGGAGTTCAACTGGGCCAACCTCCTGGTCGGCCTGGTCCCCTTCGCCTTCATCCACCGCATGCGCCAACGCGAACGCGCCTGGCTGGTCGGCCTCTCCGCCATCTACCTCTGCCTCGCCGTCCTCCTGCTGATCCTCCTCAACCCCGGCATCGACCGCTCGTCCAAGGAGCTGGTGAAGGTGTTCTTCACCACCTCACACACGGTCATCGCCCTCGCTGTCGGATACGGCCTCGCCCTCATCGGCGCCCTCCTGGTCAAACGCTTCGAGGACCCGGAAACCCGCGCGGCACTCATCATCGGCGGCGCCGTCGCCACCGCCTTCAACCTCTATGAGGCGGTCTCCATCTACCAAGAGACGGTCTTCACCATTCTCCGCGTCGCCGCGGTGCTCAGCCTCCTGCTCTCGCTCGCCTTCACCCTTTGGATCGTCGTCCACCGCAGGGCCGTGCCCCTCGCGCCGATCCTCGGCCTCTTCATCCTGATCCCGTTCGACTCGATCCTCAGCCACTGGGCCGACAACGAACAGCGGGGGCACCTCTTCGGCTACTGGTTCGGCCACGACATGTTCGAGCCCGGACGCGACGCCGGTCACGGCAAGGCGCCCAAGGACAAGGACGGCAAGCCGCTCTACCCCCCGATGGCCAAGCACGCCGTGCTCTACGGCGGCACCGATCCCGGACGCTTCTGCCCCACCTACATGATCTTCGCGGAATCGTTCATCCCCGCGAAGGACCGCCTCGATCCGGGCTTCGACCGGCGCGACGTCTACCTGATCACGCAGAACGCCCTCGCGGACAACACCTACCTCGACTACATCCGCGCCCACTACAACCGCTCGGACCAGTACCAGTACGACAAGCCGTTCTTCCTCGGCATGCTCAACGACCGGAAGTCGGAGTCCCGCGGACGCACCAACACCGTCGCCTCGCTCTTCGCCCCGTTGGACCGCGCCATCCAGGGCCTCGGGGCCTCCATCGAGGAACGGCGGCGTGCGGGTGAATCCCTCTTCGAGGCCTCCCACTTCAAGGACTTCGCCGCCTTCCGCGCGAAGCTCGACGCCGCCGCCGATCCGCTGTCGGCGTATCTCAAGTCGCAGGTCGGGACCGCCACCTCCACGGAGTCGATGGCCGAGGCCCTCAACCGCCTGCTGCGCGGACCTTCCCTCGCCGCGGATCCCAACCGCTTTGCCGGCGTCCGCCTCAGCCCCCACGTGCGCGCCTTCGCCCAGCAGAATCCGCCGACGCCGAACCGCATCCGCATGAACCGCCTGCTGCTCGAGGAGGCCTACCCCGGCCTGTTCACCGA
>JAIXUV010000107.1 GCA_027483345.1 Verrucomicrobiales bacterium
GCGCCGGCGGTGCCCGCATGCACCGGTTCACCGGTCTCGCGGGTGAATCCGCGGTTGCTCGAATGGTAGATCCCGCCGAACCCAACCACCTGGGCCGCGTCGGCGAAGTTGTTGTTCGGAGGACGGGTGATCTCCCCGCCCGGTCTCCAGGAAAGGCGGAAGGTGCCGTACTCGCCCGCGGAGCCATCCACGACCAGCAGGTACTCCCGTCCGGCGACCACCGCGAAGCCGACCCGGGACGCCGTGGCGCCGAGATCGCCGTCGTTGTTGGCAATGACCAGCTTGAGACTGGCGAAGTTGGTGCCCGTGTACACCGCGAGCACGGTGTCGAAGCTGTTCCCGACGACCTCGAAGGTGACGTTGGTCGTGGCCGGGGCGGTCCAGCGGTACCACACCGAGTTGCGACCGCCGAAGGATCCATGGTTCGGCTCGCCGGTCTCGCTGCCCGCATCCTGGGTGTTCACCTCGGCGGAGGTGCCGGAAGTGCCGGTGAGGACCGTCGCCGCCGCGAGGTTGTCGTTGGCCGGCGGATTCCCTGCCTCGTTCAAAAGCCAGCGGCGGATCAACGGGAAGGTGATGTTGAAGCGGCCGTACTGGTCGTTCTGCAATGCCGGGTCGGTGTTGGAACAACTGGAGGAACCGCCGTAGAGCTGTCCGATCACCTGGCGCTGGGCGTTGAAGATCGGGGAGCCCGAGCTGCCCGGCTCCGTCACGCCGCGGGTCCAGGAGATCTTCCAGTAGTTGGCGTTCAACGCGGCGGCCGTGCCGAAGCTGATCCGCTTGTAGTCGCCGTCCGGATGGTGGATGCCGGTGATCACCTCCCCGGCCGCCGGCGGATCCGAGGTCCAGCCGGCGTAGGTCACGCCCGCCGGAACGGTCCCGCGGAGCCGGAGGAAACAGTGGTCGTTCAGACTCTCAAGGCTGCGGGCGGACAGGATCACGGCACCGCCGGTCGTCCTCGGAACGGTCGCCGGGTTGGGCGGTGCCGCGGTGCATGTGGCCGCCTGGTAGTTCCAGTAGAACTCCGTGGTGTCGGCCTCGGACTGGCTGGTGAGGCAGTGTTCCGCGGTGAGGAAGTAGTCCGTCCCCGCGGCGGGATTGGAGTCGTTCAGGAGGCAGCCGGTGCAGAAGATCTCACCGGAAGCCCCGACGCTGCCGATGCCGGCCACGGCCTTGGACGTCTCGACCCAGGCCGTTTCGCAGGCGAGGTTGATGTTGCAGGCGCCGGCGGCCTTGGACTCGTCCGACTTGCCTTCGCTCCCCAGCGCCACGTAGCGGTGGGTCACCTCGGTGACCCGGAACGCCGCCGAAGCCCCGCCGGCCGGAACCCGGCACTCCACGGTCACGCCGGAGGAAAAGACGCTCGGCGACCAGAACCCACCCCGGCCCGCGAGGTATTCCAGGTCGAAGGGGCCCTCGAACCGCTCCGGATTCAGGGTGTCGTAGACCAGGATCTCGGCACCTGTCGGCAACGACACCTCCTCGAATCGGACACGCAGGCCGTGGGCGCCTTCCGATTGGATCCGACCGGTCCAGACCCGCTCGCCGGAAGCCAGGGATGTCCACGGCGCCTTGGACCCGGCCACGGCGAGTCCCGCGCCGAGCGGACGACGGATGCCGACGCGCGCGGGGCCCTTGGACTGTCCCGAGTTCGCCCGCGCCGCGGCGTCCTCGGCGAACACCTCCCGCAGATCCGGCGCCTCCAGCCGGACCTCGGCGGACGGTTGGATCCCGGCGGTCGGCGAAACGGGCGCCTTCCGGACCTTGGCCGGGGCCGCCTCCCGCTTCACCCACTCGGGCATCTGGGGGGAAGCCCCCTGGGCCACCGAGATCCAAAGACACAAAACCCAAGCCAGCGACGCCGGAAACGGGACGAGCTTCATCGTCCAGAACACTGGCCCCGAAGGCGGGAAAAAGGACAGGAAAACCCGGGAAGCCCCGGGAGGCTTCCGTCGGGGCGATGTTCCCGGATTACGGCACCACCTGGACGATGCGGTAGTAGCGCAAAACGTGCTGGTTGGCGCTGTTGTCGGTGAAGGTCATCGACCTCCCCTCCCCCGTGGTCGTCAACAGACGCACCCAGCCCGCGGGGTTGGAGATGTCGTCCGAGACGTCCATCGCGTAGGTCTCGCCCGTCTCGCCGAAGAAGCCGACGGTGAAGGGACCATCGGCCAACGGGCGTTCGATGGGGAGCGGCCGGGGCGCAGGCGGACACGCGCCGCCCTGGAGGACCCAATGAAGCCGGTGACGCCCGGTCTCCGACGACGAGTAGCTGTCGAAGGCCATCAGGTAGGCCACGCCCTCGGTCGCGGCGAAGCTGACGCGGCTCCAGGTGCCCCCGGGGGCGTCGTCGTTCAGGGCGATCCGCGTAAGCGCGGCGGTGTTGGTTCCCCGGTAAACGCCCAGGACCGTGTCGAAGAAAGTGCCCTCGGTGTCGAAGACCGCGGTGCCCGTGCAGGGGGCAATCCAGCGGAACCAGACGGTGGCCCCGGAGCCGACCTCCGGGTCGCCCGGATCGGCGGTGGCCCCGGAGTTGTTCCCGTGCACATAGCCGCTCACCCCGTGGATCTCGCGCGCCGCGGCGATGGTGTCGTTCGCCGGGACGACCACCGGGCGAATCTGCACCGCGATCCGGCCGACGTTGTTCGATTCATCGGATTCGGCGAACTGGTTCGCGGGATCGACCTCGACCTCCAGCCAGTAGTCGCCGTCCGGGACGTCGGTGATGTCGATCCATTGGCAGGAGAGGTTGCGGCCGTACACGTCGCCCCAACCCGCCGAGATGCCCTGGTTCTGGCAGTCGTAACGCGAGGTGGAAGGTCCGTTGGTGGTGCTCCAATGGATGCTGTCGAGGAGGCAGAAGCCGACCTTCCGACCCGTGGCCAAGACGCCGTTGGTGCCGACCAGGCGGTAGTTGGCGTAGTTCAGCCAGTGGTAGTGGCCGTGGCAGGGATCCCAGACGAAGTTGGTGTTGCCGGGGCCGGCCACGCCGAGGCGGACGTCGGCGGTGCCCTGGTTGCGGACCTCGGTGTCGAAGGTCAGCAGGCGACGGCGCCCGACGACCCCGCATCCCTCGTTCACCGAGCAGTCGCCCGCGGCGAAGGTTCGGAGTTCGACGCGGGGGTTGAGGGACGGAACCCAGACGGCCAGGTCCGGCTGGCCGGTCCCGCCGCCGCCACCACCACCGCCGCCGGACGGCGTGAACACCCAGTTCAAGGTGATCGCGCCAGAGGCGGCGTCATATCCGTCCACCGCGATGCGGTAGACGGTGCCTGCGGTGGCGTCGAAGGTAATCCGGCTCGTCCGGACCCCGCTTCCACCGGAGTCGTCGTTCTCGGTCACCAGCGACAGGGCGGCGACATCGGCACCGACGTAGGCGGCAAGGAGGGTGTCGAATCCGGAGCCCTCGGTGTTGAGAATCACCGCGCCGTTGGTCGGCGCCGTCCAGGTCCACCATGCCGACCGGACCCCTGCTCCCGCCGCGTGGTTGGGCTCTCCGGTCTCCCGGCTGTATCCGACGTTGGATCCGAGGACCTGCCCCGAGTTCCCGGACAGCACGCTGGCGTCGGCGAAGCGGTCGTTGGAGGTCGGCAGCGACGTTCCGGTCCAGGCGAGCCGGATGTCGCCCATCTCCTGGACGCCCGTGGACTGCGAGCGGTAGCCGTCGACCGCGATGTGGTAGACCGTTCCGGCGACCGCCGTGAAGCCCACGGAACTGGTGAGGTCGTTGGTGCTGACATCGTCGTTCGAGCCCACGCGGACCAGGGTGTTCACCGCGGTGCCCGTGTACACGGCCAGGACCGTGTCGAAGGAACTGCCGGCGGTGAAGAAGCGGACCGGTCCAGCCACTTCGGCGGTCCAGCGCCACCACGCGGAGGCCTGGTTGGCGTTGTCGGCATGGCCCGGCTCCCCGACCTCATGGGTGTAGTTCGTGTTGGAACCCACCGCGGAACCCGACGCGCCCGTGAGCACCACGGCGTTGGCGAAGCTGTCGTTGCCGGTCAGCCCCGCCTGCCCCACCCAGTTCAGGACGATCGCCCCTTCGGACTGCGTCCCCGCGGTGCTGCGGTAACCGTCCA
>JAIXUV010000156.1 GCA_027483345.1 Verrucomicrobiales bacterium
ACCGTGTAGCAGTCGGGCCAATGGTCGCGGCTGATGTTGCCGTTGATCTTCGGCGTCCGTCCGAACTCGCCCATCCAGAGCACCAGCGTGGTGTCCAGAAGGCCCCGTTCGTCGAGGTCCGTCAGCAGCGTCGGCAACGTCTGGTCGAGCATCGGCAGATGACGGCCCTCGATGATCGGGAACATCCGGGTGTTGTTGAAGCCATGCGTGTCCCAGCCGCCGCCCTTCGTGTCCTGTCCGCCGATCGACTGGTCGAAGTACACCGTCACGAACTTCACCCCGGCCTCCGCCAATCTCCGCGCCAGGAGGCAGCTCTGTCCGTAGGTGTGACGTCCATACGCGTCCCTCAGCCCGGGCTTCTCGGCCTCCAGGTTGAACGCCGCTCGCAGCCTCTCCGAGTGCAGCATCGCCAACGCCCGCTCGTAGTACGCGTCGATGCCGCGCGCGGTGGCCGAGTGGTCCAGGAGTCGGGTCTGCCCGTCGATGATCCGCTGGAGCTCGCGTCGCGATCCGAGACGCTCATGGCTGATGCCGGCCGGAAGGCTGAGTTCCGGCAGGCCGAATCCCGATGCGTTGGGATCCCGCTTCACCAGGAAGGGATCGTGTTGCTTGCCGAGGAAACTCGCGTGCTGCGCCGGGGTCACCGAACCGTCGCTGATCACGTGCGGGAACGCCGCGAACGTGGGCACCTCCGGATCGGGACCGGGTGACAGGCGGTCCACCACAGAACCATAGGCCGGGAACAGGTCCTGGGTGTCCTTCAGCCGGATGTCGTCCACCGGCGGTGCATGGCCGCTCAACGCGTAGTAGGCTGCCGAGTTGTGGTTCCGCATGGTGTGGTGCACCGAACGCACCAGGCACACCTTGTCCATCACCTTCGCCATCCGCGGCAGACGCTCGTTCACCGTCAGGCCCGGCACGTTGGACCCGATCGGCTTGTGCAGGCCGCGGATCCCCTCAGGCGCCTCCGGCTTCATGTCGAAGGTCTCCAGGTGGCTCGGACCGCCCCACTGGAAAAGGAAGAGGACTGTCTTCGCCCGCGGCGCGATCCGGCGCACCGCGGCCTTCGCCAACTCCTCGCCGAGGGTCAGCTTGGGCAGGGTCAGTCCCAGCAAGCCCATTCCCCCGAGACGCAGGGCGGCCCGGCGCGGCAGCATCAGAGGACGGTGGGACATGGACGGATCCTTGCAGGAGGATCGAAGTCAGGAAATGCCGAAGGCGACGACCTCCGGGCGCCCCGTGGACAGCCTGCGCTTCCCGTTGCGTCCCGGTCCCACGACGTTGGAGGGTCTCCCGCAGATGGGCACCGCGGGTGCCGGCATCGAGGCCGTCTCCCGGCGGATGTCCGACCTGGCCTGTCTGGATGTCACCCATGGATTCGAAGCCAAACCCATCCGGGAAACCTTCGCCGGATCCCCATCGCGGGGCCGGCTTCGATCCGGTCAACCGCTTCGTCCGCTCCTGGCGCGCCGTCGATCCGGACATCGCCGACCTCGATCCCGCGGAGGAACCGGCCCCGAAGACCCAGTTCTTCGAGGACATCAGCCAGACCGCGCTGACCCGGAACAACAGCCCCGACATCGGCTTCGAGTGGTCGCTTAACCCGTACCGCGGCTGTGAGCACGGCTGCGCCTACTGCTACGCCCGGCCGTTCCACGAATACCTCGGCTTCGGGGCCGGACTCGAGTTCGAGACGAAGATCGTGGTGAAGCCACGCATGCCGGAACTGCTCCGCGCCGAGCTGTCGAAGCCTTCCTGGAAACCGGACTTCGTTGCCTTGAGCGGCGTCACCGACTGCTACCAGCCGGCGGAGAGGAAGTTCGGCATCACCCGCGGATGCCTCGAGGTGATGGCCGAGTTCCGCAACCCGGTTGCCATCGTCACCAAGAACGCCCTCGTCACCCGAGACATCGACCTGCTGACCGAACTGGCCCGCCACCGCTGTGTCGTGGTGTTCCTCTCCCTGACCACCCTGGATCCCGCGCTCCGTTCGATCCTTGAGCCACGCACCTCTCCGCCCGTGGCCCGGCTGGCCGCCATCCGCAAGCTGGCGGCGGCGGGGATCCCAGTGGGGGTGTTGGTCGCCCCGGTGATCCCGGCGGTGAACAACCACGAGATTCCGCGCCTGCTCGAAGCCGCCGCCGAGGCCGGGGCGCGGTTCGCCGGACACGTCGTCCTGCGATTGCCCAATGCCGTGGCGCCGATCTTCGAAGACTGGCTCGACCGGCATCTTCCGGAGCGGAAGGACAAGGTGCTGGGCCAAGTCCGATCCATGCGGAACGGTGCCTTGAACGATCCGGCCTTCGGTTCCCGGATGCGGGGAAGCGGCTTCGTGGCGGAACAGATCCACCGGATGTTCGAGGTCGCCTGCAGTAGGCACGGCCTGGCGAGGAAGGCCCCGGACCTCTCGGTCTCCGCCTTCCGCCGTATCGAGAAGGGCCAAGGGGAACTCTTCTGAAGAAGTCGACAAACCGTTCCACAACTGACGGCCCATAAGTCGTCCGAAACGTCGCCGAGTGAAACCGTCACATTTCCCAATCCACCCGAAGTGATCCGGGGCCGCCTCCAAGATGGAAGAGAGCCTGATAACGCGCGCGAGCGTCGTGGAGTGCGCGAGTCCGCTCGCGCTGTGGGATTCGACAGGGATTCCCAGTTCGATCACGGACCGATGCAAACCCTCTGCGGGTCACTCCTCCCAATCTGGAATCTCGAATGAGGAATCCAGAATCCCGTTGGATCCCATTTCCTGTTCAGCGATGACTCGGATCTTCCGCGGGTCCGCTGTTCCCATTCCATGATCTCTCGCTTCCGCCACGTCCTGTTGGGTGGGCTACTTCTCGGGTGTCTTGCCGCGTTGAGGGGCTCCGATGCCGGGTTGTCGTCGACGCGGTTGGTGGTGAAGGAGGATTCCAAGGGGGGCTTTCGGGACGTGATGGTCCGGGAGACCGCCATCGGCATCGAGGACGGGACGAACACCGCATTCCGGGCGGTCGTTTCCCGCAAGGGCGTGGCCGGGTGTGTGCCGGTGTATCGCGTTCCCCATGGTGAAGTCTTCGAGTTGCGACGGACACCGCCGCGCGGACTCGAGGCCGATGCCGACCCGGTCTTCCATGCGTGGCCGGCTTCCGACGAAGGGGATTCCGCGCGCGTGTCCGGGCGTTGGGAGGTCCGCGCGGTGCGGGCCGATGGCTCGCGGCTGCGGTTCGGCATGGACCTGGGTGCGGTGCGCGGACGTCTGGTTGGGCGTTTCGATCCGGACACCGACTACCGCTTCGCACGGATCCCGTCGGGCACTTGGGACGGCGACGCGTTGAACCTCGAGGTGCACCACATCCAGGACCGTTTCGAGATCCGGGTCCGGGTCGAAGGAGAGCGCCTGACGGGCCGTTGGCGCCACGAGGACGGCTCGGAGCAGGGGGAGTGGACCGCCGAACGCGCCGTGGGACCGTCGGTGCCGCGTGAAGAGGAGTTGGAGGATCTCCTGAGCTGGACCGGTCCGGGTGGGGTCCGGACGTGGCGGCCCCGGAGTCGTCCGCCCGGAACGGACTGGATCGCCGACGCGGCCGCGCTGTGCCGGGTCCGTGTGGACCGCTGAGCGGAACGAGGCGGAAAGGATCGGCACGCCCTGCCGCCACCCCTCGGACAACGCGCTGGTTTCCGGCGGAGCCGCTTCAGCCGGCCTTGCCCGCGGCCTCGATGGCCTGCACCAACTCGTCGACCTCCCACTCGTTGCTGTTGAGGATCGCGTGGACCTTGCCGTCGGGTCGGATCACCACGGTCCGGAGGTTGTGCTCCATCTTCTCCGGCGGGACGTCGCGTCCGAAGATCAGGCCGAAGTGCGCGGTCAGCGGCTCCAACTGGTCCCAGGCCCCGGTGGCCAGGCTCCATTTCCGCGGGTCGTAGGCGTAGCGTTCCGCGTAGGCCAGCAGCAGTTCCGGGCTGTCGTGTTCCGGGTCGAAGGAGACGGAGAGCAGATGGAAATTCGTGGAGGCGCCTGGCGTGGCGTTGAGCTTCTTCAGCGTGCGGGAGAAGTGGTCGGTGATGCGCGGGCAGAAGTCGGGGTAGGGGCAGCGCGTGAAGATGAAGGTCAGGGCGAGGGTCTTGCCCCGGAAATCCGAGAGCCGGATGGTTTTCCCGAGCTCATTGGTAAGCGTGTAGTCCGGCAGGAGGTCGCCCGCGACCAGCGCCTTGGCGGCGGACACGAAGCGGACCGGCGAGGGATCGGCGACGACGTTGGTCTCCTTGCCGATCACGCGGATGCTGTCGATCCAGCCGTCGTTGGTCGTCACCAGCATGCGGAACGCGATGCGATCGCCGGGCTTCACCTTGGACATCTCGTTGGTGGGACGGACATCGAAGGGCATGGTCATCGCCGCCATGAAGCCGGGGATCTCCTCGTGCTTCACGACGAGCTGGTTGCGGTCGGAGTTGATCTTGCGGACCACGCCCTTGACCTCGTAGGTGGTCGGGACTTCCTCGGCCTCGGATCCGGCCTCCGTGGAGGGGGCGTTGGTGCCGCCGGCGTGGGAGGACTCCTCCTTGCGACAGGCAGAGAGGAGCAGCGCGAGCGGCAGGAACAGCAACCACGGGAACCGTTTCATCGGATCGGAGGCTAGCGCGTCCCGCCGGTCGGGCAACAGCAGCGATGCCGCACCCTCACGCGACCAGCCGCATGCCGGGCACTTCGCCGGGGGTTTCGACCGCGGCGAGCAACGCGCTTTCGCGGACGCGCTCCAGGACGACGTCCGGGATGTGCGGCTCGTCGCCGATGCTCCGGGTGTACCAGATGCGACGGTCCTGGATCACGGTCGGATTGATCCACGTCGCTTCGCCGCGCCGCAGCCGTTCCTGCACCGCGTCGGGCGGGGCTCCCAGCATCACGGGAATGTCCTCGAAGCTGTGCAGTCCGTCACTGATGAAGAACGGCACCACCACCGCGTTGGGGGTCTCGGCGAGGTGGTGGACCTCCTGGATCCGCGGGTCCTCCTCCATGAACACCGGATGCACGTCGTGGTACACGCCCATCTTCCGGATCAGGAGCACCTGGTCCTCGATGGCGCGGCGGGAGTTCTCGTTGTTGCCGGTGCCGTGGCCGGCGATGAAGAGGGATGTCTCCGCCGGTGCCGGTGGATTCGGGGAACTTCCGACGATCCCGCGGGCACGGGAGAGGATCACCGCGGTCATGCTGGGGTGGGTTCCCACGGGGCCGCAGTAGTGGAAGGTCCGTTCGCCGCGTCGTTGCACGCGGGGGAACTCCAGTTGGCCCAAGCCGGCCAGGCCCAGTTCGCGCGGGATGACCTCCTCGGTGAAGTAGCCCTCGCTGATGAACAGCGGGACGATGAAGACCCGTGGCGTGAACACCGAACGCAGGACGCCGCAGAAGAACGGGTGCTCCTTCCAGAACCCGGTGACCACCTGGCCGAAGATCCCGCGCCGTCGCAGTTCCGCGGCATGTCGCAGCGTGGGCACCGACGACTCGGCGTTGAGCGTCGAACCGTGTCCCAGCAGCACCAGGGCGGAATCGTGGAATTCGTTCATCGGGCTTGGCCAAGACTTGGTCCGCTTTCGGCGGCTGGCAAGGGGAGGCCGGATTCTTCCTCCGGGCGCGGGTCCGAGCGGTCTGGGCCTCGTTTTCCTGCGGGAAAACGGGGGAATCCCACCGGCAAGGCAAATGCCGCAGTTCCGTCGTCTTTTTTGATGCGTCCCGGCCGCGAATCGCATTGACGCACCGGGGTAGGTTGACCGCCTATTGTGGCGTTCTTTCGATCGGGCCACTACCTGTAGTGGTCAAAATCCAGCAAGTGCCTGCGACCAAGGTCGTGGGAGAATCGGGAAGCGGGTGCGAATCCCGCGCGGTAGCGCCGCTGTGACGGGTGACGAAACGCCCTCGGAGCCACTGGCCCAGAAGGCCGGAAAGGCGGGCGAAGTAGACGGACCCCGGAGTCAGAAGACCGGCTTGCTGGAGCTCATCGGGCCGAACCGGCGTTTTCCGGGACGGCAACGGTCCCGCCAAGGACCGGATGGGGCGAACCCGGCTGGCGGTTTCCAGTCCCGGGCGCTTCGTCATCGCCGGGTGCCGGGGCCTTCAACAGGGAAGTCTCCGGTTCCCGCGTCGCGTTGGCGCGCGACGCCACGGGAATTCCGCCGACCATGAACGCAGCCACCATCGCTTCCACCCCCATGTCCCCGTCCCCCGCGTCGGGCACACCCGAGTTCTCCGAACGCGACGACGGCCGCTATGTGATCCACGAGTTCCGGGGGAAGACCTTCCGTCTCGACCGCGAGAAGGCGCGTCAGCGCAAGGAATCGAAGCGGGTCATCAACGGCCTGCGCACCGCGGAGCTCAACGTGCTGCCGCTCAAGTACCCGGAGGCCTACCGCATCTACAAGCAGATGAAGGCCAACCACTGGGAGCCGGACGTCATCGACATGACCAAGGACTGCACCCAGTGGAACTCCGGCGCGCTCAAGGCGAAGGAGCGGTGGATCATCGAGATGGGCGTGGGCTACTTCTCCGCCGCCGAGGGCATCGTGGGCGACAGCGTCCTCCACGCGATCGAGGACAACCTGACGGCCGCGGAGCTGAAGCACGCCGCGCTGCGCTGGATCGCCGAGGAGTCCATCCACATGGATTCGCTCCTGCACATCATCAGCAGCCTCGACATCGACCAGGACGAGGTCACGGCGCGGTTCAACGACATCCCGAGCATCCGTCGGAAGAACGACTTCATCACCCGCCACATGCCGGAGGTGAAGCGTGGCCTAGACCTGACCGAGGTCGTGAACCAGCGGAAGTTCGCGAAGGCGCTCTTCGGCATCTCCCAGGTCATGGAGGGCACGCAGTTCTACGGGCTGTTCGCCATGATCCTGTCGCTGTACCGGCAGAACAAGATGACCGGCATTGGCCAGATGTTTCAATACACCCTGCGGGACGAGTCGAACCACATCGCCCTCGGCCGTTACCTCCTGACCGAGCTGATCCATGAGAATCCCGCGATCTGGACGCCGGAGTTCCAGGAGGAGCTGCGGGACTTCATGCGCGAGGGTGTCGAGCTGGAGAAGGAATTCGTGCGCGACTGCCTGCCGGAGGACGCCGTGGGCATGACCCAGGCCGAGTTCCTCACCTACGTCGACTACAACGCCGACCGCCGGCTGGTCAGCGTCGGCCTCGCGCCGCTTTCGACCGTGACGACCAACCCGTTCCCCTGGCTCGACGAGGTGATCTTCCTGAAGAAGGAGAAGAACTTCTTCGAGACGCGCGTGACCGAGTACCAGACGAGCGGCAGCGTGAAGAACACCGCCGAAGACGACCTGATCTGAGCCCCAGCGCCGCCGTCTTCCATTCCCAGAAACCCTTTCCCGCCGAATCCGCCGTCCACCATGTCCGCCACCGAGCTCTTCCCGTCCGTCGCCGAATCCGACGGCGACCTGCCGTCCGTGATCGAACCCGCGCTTCCGGGCACGCCCGAACAGATCGTCCCGTGGCGCGGGGACAAGATCGAGGAGGCCGTGCAGCGGGCCTGCGTCCTGGCCGGACAGGCGGTCGGGCATCTGCCGGGGCAGCTCCGGGCGGAAGTGGAATTCCGGCTGCGCCGGGAACGGCCGTCGCTGCTGCACCACGAGGACCTCTGCACGCTGGTCGAGGACCTTCTCATCGAGTTGGGGCAGGCGCGCGTGGCGTTGGCGCATTCGCGGGAGCGGGCCCGCAGGGTGGCCCTGCGTGAGGTCGAGGCCTCACGTCACTTCCCGGTGCCCCGCCAGCCGGAGCTGGTCCCGGCCGAGCTGATGGCCGATATCCGGGCGCGCGTGGCCTTCGCCCGGCTGGGACTCCAGCTCATGCTCGACGAGACCCAGCTCGTGGAACGGCTGCTGCGGAGCGTCTCCCTCGACCTCTCCCCCTCCGAGCGTCGCGAGACCATCGTCCTCAACGCCAAGTCGCTGCTCGACATCGACGCCGACAGCCGGTTCTTCGCCGCGCGCGTGCTGCTGACCTTCATCTACGAGGAGACCCTACCCTGGGTGGTGACGGACGGCATGGCCCGTCTCAAGGAGGCGCATCGCCGTTCGTTCCTCGCGGCCATCCCGCGTGGCATCGAGGCCGGACGACTGGATCCGAAGCTGGCCTCGTTCGACCTGTCGCGGCTGGCCGAGGCGATCGACCCGTACGCCGACCTCCATTTCGACTTCCTCGGACTGCAGACCCTGTACGACCGGTACCTGATCCACCTGCGCGCCGATTCGGTGAGCAACCGCAAGGTACGGCTCGAGGCGCCCCAGGTGTTCTGGATGCGTGTCGCGATGGGGCTCGCGCTCGGCGAGAAGGAGGAGGAACGCGGACGTCGGGCGGTGGACTTCTACCAGGTGTACAAGTCGCGCCGCGCCTGCAGTTCGACGCCGACGCTCTTCAACGCCGGCACCCCGCACAGCCAGCTCTCCAGCTGCTACCTGCTGTACTGCGGCGACAGCATCGAGGAGATCACCGAGACCTGGCGGCGGTTCTCCTTGCTCTCGAAGTGGGCGGGAGGACTCGGCTGTTCGTGGACCGCGGTCCGCGGCACCGGCTCCCACATCCACGGGACCAACGGCGAGTCCAGCGGCGTGATCCCGTTCCTCAAGGTCAGCAACGACATCGCCCTCGCCGTGAACCAGGGCGGCAAGCGGCCCGGCGCCCTCTGCAGCTACCTCGAGCTCTGGCACAACGACATCGAGGATTTCCTCGACCTCCGCAAGGAGACCGGCGACGACCGCCGCCGGACGCACAACATGAACACGGCCCACTGGATCCCGGACCTGTTCATGAAGCGCCTCAAGGGCATCGCCGACGGCCTGCTCCCGAAGGACGCCACCTGGACGCTCTTCCGCGGCAACGAGACTCCGGACCTCCCCGAGCTGCACGGACGCGCCTTCGAGGAGCGCTACAAGCACTACGAGGCGCTGGTGGAGTCGGGCCGCCTGGCGGGACGCAAGGTCCGCGTGCTCGCGCTGTGGAAGCGGATGCTCGAGGCCCTCTTCGAGACCGGGCATCCGTGGATCACCTTCAAGGATCCCTGCAACGTGCGCAGCCCGCAGGACCACGTGGGCGTCATCCACAATTCCAACCTCTGCACCGAGATCACTCTCAACACCTCCTCGGATGAGGTGGCCGTGTGCAACCTCGCCTCGGTCAACCTCGCGGAGCACCTCACGCCGGACGGCGCCATCGACCATCCGCGGCTCCGCACCACCGTCGCCACGGTGATGCGCATGCTGGACAACGTCATCGACCTCAACTTCTACCCGGTGGAGGCCGCCGAGACCTCGAACCGGCGTCATCGTCCGGTGGGCCTGGGCGTGATGGGGATGCAGGACGCCCTGTACCGGAAGCGCATCGCGTTCGATTCCGAGGCCGCGGTGGCCTTCAACGACGAGTCGATCGAGGCGGTCGCGTACTACGCCTACGAGGCCAGCTCCCAGCTCGCGGCGGAGCGGGGGAAGTACCCGACGTTCGCCGGTTCCAAGTGGGACCGCGGGCTCATGCCGCTGGACACCCTGGCGCTGCTGGAGAACGAACGCGGCATGCCGGTGGACGTGAACCGCGAGTCGCGGCTCGACTGGAACGGACTGCGTTCGCGCATCCGCCAGCATGGCATGCGCAACTCCAACTGCCTTGCCATCGCCCCCACGGCGACGATTTCCAACATCCTCGGCACCACGCCCTGCATCGAACCCGTCTACAAGCACATCCACACCAAGTCGAACCTGAGCGGGGACTTCATCCGGACCACCGACCCGCTCATCCGCGACCTGATGTCGCTCGGCCTCTGGGACGACGCCTTGCGTGCGGAACTGAAGGCCCAGGACGGCAGCATCCAGCACATCGAGCGGATCCCGGCCGAGCTCCGGCGCCTGTACAAGACCGCGTTCGAGATCGCGCCGACATGGATCCTCCAGTGTGCGGCGGTCCGGCAGAAGTGGATCGACCAGGCCCAGAGCACGAACCTGTGGCTCGCGGAGAACGACGCGCGCACGGCCAGCTTCGTGTACCGCGAGGCCTGGGAACGCGGACTCAAGACCACCTACTACCTCCGCACGCTGAACCGCAGCGCCATCGATTCCGGTCATCGGGACGCGGCCCGCGTGGCGGCGCCTGGCCCGATTCCGGCACGCGAGTTCACCGAGGCGGAGAAGACCGCGTGCTCCATCGAGGCCATGCGCAACGGCGGCACCTGCGAGGCCTGTCAGTAGGTTGGGTGGCGGAGGCGTTGAAGGGTTGAGAGGGGCTGAAGAGATGAAGGGGGGCTGGCGCCGGTGTTGGTGCCTCCTCGTGGCTGATTTCAGCTTCCACCGCCTTAACCCTTCGACCTTTCGACCTTTCGACCTTTCGACCTTTCGACCTTTCGACCCACCACCGCCCGCCTCTCCAACCTTCCAACGGTTGAACGGTTCAACCAGCGTCGGGGATGCGGTGCTTCCTGCTGTTCCTCGCGTCCTGGGTCGCCACCGTCGTCCTCCATGGGGCGACGCCGTACACGCCGCCCCGGTTCGAGGATCCCGACCGCTTCCGACGCATCCGTGAGGTGCTGCCGCGCCTCGACGCGCTCTACGCCGACCACGCCGCCACGAACCACATCCCGGGCTACGTCTACGGCGTGCTCGTGGACGGAGAGCTGATCCACCGCCGTGCGGCGGGTGTCGCGGAGACCGCGTCGGGACGTCCGGTGGGGCTGTCCACCCGGTTCCGCATCGCGTCGATGTCCAAGAGCTTCACCGCTGCGGCGATCCTACGGTTGCGTGACCTCGG
>JAIXUV010000002.1 GCA_027483345.1 Verrucomicrobiales bacterium
AACCCGGCGATCTCCTGCGCGGTGATGCTCAGGTCCTTCGCCGTCGCGGCCGCGTATTCCTCCTCCTTGCGGTTCAGCAGGGCCGCGGTGCGCGGCTCGAAGGCCGCCAGGCGGCAACGTCCGAAATAGTCGTCGACCTTGGTCTTCACCGCCCGGATCGCGGCGCTCGCCGCCGCGGTGCCGGCGCCCGCCGGAAGGATCGCGGTGGATCCGGTCTCGGAAACCTTCACCCACGCGTCGTACGCGGCGAGTTCCTTGAAGAAGGCCTCGGTCTTCGCGGCGTCGATGCCGGGCTTTCCGCTGCGGTCGGGCACGGAGCCCACCGTGGCCAGCACGTCGCCGATGACGGCCTGGACCGCGGCGTCGGAGGCCGACTCGGGGATGATCACGCCGTCGCCGTTGAACACGGTGTTGGCGAAGCTGCTGTTGGCCGCGGTGGCATCCTCCACCGTCACGACGCCCGACTCCTTCTTGCCGAGGTTCGCCAGCAGGACGCGGGCGGACTTGAGGATCTGCAGCCCTTCCGGTGAGGCGTCGTTGATCGCCGACAGCGCGACGCCGTCCGTCCGCTTCACCAGGTCGTCCGGGTTCTTGAGCATCGTGCACGCCCACTGGATCGCCGCGAGCAGCTCCCGCGCTCGGATCCGGCCGTCCTTGTCGGTGTCGATCAGCGCGGCGGTCTTGGGATCGAACTCGATCCCGGTCGTGGGACAGGCCAAGGCGACCCAGAGCTTCTGGTCGAGCTCATGGAGGTGCTGCAGGTCGGCGCCGGTCTCGAGCTTCACCTGGTCGAAGCCGCCGGCGCGGAAGAATTTCCAGGTGTGGGTGGAGGAGGGCATGGATCGAATCGTGGAGTGCGTTGTGGGGCCCGGATCGCGGGCGGCGTCTCCAGTACCAGACCTCGGTCCCGCCGCCAACGGGTTCCCTTCCGGAACTCCGGCCTCTCAACTCCCGGCTGGCACGTCGGCCCCATCCGCACCCGCATCAGCGGCCTCCCCGCCTTCCACCCCGGGCAAGGGGATCTCCGGCGGCGGTGGCGTGGCCTTCAGCGACTTGTACACCTCGGCGTGGGTCCGCTTGGCGACTTCGATGCGCTCGGTCGCGCCAGCATGACAGACGTCCACGCGGGCGTAGGGCTTGAAGACCTCCGCGAAGCCGAGCACGCGGGCCCGGTGCGGGGACCACTCCGCGACCGGCCGGCGGTCCAACACCAGCCAGCTGTAGGGCAGGCTTCTCAGGTCGACACCCGCCCTCTGACCGAACCGCGCCCAACGTCCGTCGGTGAAGACCTCGGTCGGGGTCTTGGCGAAGAAGTGGCACCAGTCGCGTTCCCGGCCCTCCGGCAACAGCCCGCACGCACGCCGATGCGGGCACGGCGCCACCACGTGGAACTCGTCCCGCAGGCGTTCGCGCAGCTCGATCAGGCCGCGGCTGACGACATGCGTGCCGGGCTCGACCCAGAGCACGCACTCCGCCGAGCGGACCGACCGCAACAGCCGCGGCAGGTCGTCCTGGTGCAACTCGTTCAGCACATGGCTCACCACCAACGTGCCGCAGGCCTCCTCGCCCTGGGGATCCATCGACACGTCGAGCCCGGGAAACCTCGCGGATGCCCGTTGGCGTGCGTAGGACATCGCGAGCCCCGAACGGTCGTGCAGCCGGAGCCGTCCGAAATGCCCGGCGCCGAAGGTCCCGACCACGCACCGCGAGGCCACCCCGCTGCCGCAACCCCAGTCGAGCAACGGCCCGGCCGGCGGCGTCCATCCCAGGCGCACCAGCTCCTCGAGCACCGCGTCCCACTTCCACCCGATCCGCTGCGCGTAGGTGAAGTCGTAGCTCGCCAAGTCCGACTCGGAGCGCCAGTAGGGCTCCTTCACCGGCTCCGACTTCAGGAACAGCGCACGCAGCCGGTCGAGGGCGGCCCAGTCGAGTTCTTCCCAGGTCATGGTGCCGAGGATGCGGAGGCCGATTTCAGTTCGCGACGGTGCCGGCGTCGGTGGCCGGGATCGGCGCGGCGGGAACCAGCGCGAACCCAAGGCGCTCCGCGAGGCGCTGACGTCGCACGCCGTAGGCCGCCGCCAGGGAACGCACCGCGGCCGCAGCGGTCTCCCGGTCCGCCGGACGACGCGACTTCACCGCGGCGATCATCAGGTTCTTCCCGGTGTGTTCGGTGGAGATGAACTCGAACACGCGCGTGTCGTAGCCGGCCCATTCCAGCAGCGCCGCACGCAGGGCGTCGGTCACGAACTCCGCCTGGCGCTCGCGGAAGATCCCGTGCCTCAACGCGCCGGCCAACACCGGCGGCGCCGACAGCTGCGGCCGCACCTCCTGATGGCAGCACGGCGAGACCAGCAGGATGGGGGCATTCGCGAGCACGCCCTTGGCGAGCGCCTCGTCCGTCGCCGTGTCGCAGGCATGCAACGCCATCAGGATGGCTCCCGCGGCCACCGTCGCCGTCGCGATGTCCCCCGCGGCGAACTGCAGACCTTCGTAGCCGCAACGCTCCGCGGCTCCGCGGCAGTAGGTCACGAGGTCGCCACGGGCCTCGACCCCGGTAACCGTCAACGGGCCGCTCCGGTGACCGCGCAGGTGCTCGTACACGGCGAAGGTCAGGTAGGCCTTGCCGCATCCCATGTCGACGACCTCCAACGGCGCTTCCGCCGGGAGCGCCGCCTCCACCAACAGCGGATGGAAAACCTCCACGAACCGGTGGATCTGCCGGTACTTCGCCTCCATGCCGGCCTTCACCGAACCGTCCTCCACCGTCACCCCCAGCTCCCGCAGCCAGCCCAGCGTTGTCGGCACGGTGCGCTTCTTCGGGCGGTCGTGCGCGAGGTCCGGCGGCGCCGTGACCTCGGCCTTGCCCAGGACCAGGCGGGTCGTGCGTCCCTTGCGGAAGGTCAGCTGCGCCGTGCCGTTGGTCGCCGACAGGAACCCGTTCAGGAAGTCCCGGCCCAACAGCTCCCGCAACAGCACCAGCGCCTCGTCGTAGGGGAAGTTCCGCGTCATGTCCCGCGTCGGATAGCGGTACAGGAAGGACAGCATCCGGCCCTCCTTCAGTTCCACCGGACGCAGGAACACGTTCCGTATCCCGTCGCGGTTCACGGGAATGCCGAGGTTCAGGCGTACAAACGTGCCGTCCTGCAGGGACGCCTCCACGCGGGCCATGAATTCTTCAAGTGTGTGCTGACTCACCTGGCCGCAAGCCTAGCCGACCCGGAACCGCCCGCACAGCATTCCGATGGGGTGGGGCGAGACGTTGAAAGGTTGAAAGGTGAAGGGTTGAAGGGGATGCGGGAAAGCAGGCATCGGCGCCGATGTCCCGCTTCAACCTTTTAACAGGCGTGTGACAGGGAGAGTTGGTCGGTTGGAGTGTCGTGTGATGGCGGAGTGACAGGGTGATTAGGTCGGGAGTTTTCTGTGGGTGGCTTTGGCTCCGAGCCTATGGCCACGGGT
>JAIXUV010000214.1 GCA_027483345.1 Verrucomicrobiales bacterium
CGTCGCCGGGATCCTGTTCGTCGGCTTCTGCGCACTGACCGCCGGCGGCGTCGGTTTCTGGTGGTGGCGGTCCCGGAAAGCGAAGGCGAATCCCACGGCCGATGGAAGCGCCCCCAAGGCCGGCGAAACGGTCGGGGATCAGGACAGCCGCTCCGGACGCTGAGCCGCCAGGAATTGCGCGGACGTCATCCGACGGCCGGCCTCGGGCTGGACCTCCTCCAGTTCCAACGCCCCTTCCCCGCAGGCCACCACCAGACGCCCCTTCTCCGAGGGCAGGACGGTTCCCGGGACGCCCGATCCTTCCACCGGCCGGACCTTGTGGACCTTCAACAGCCGCGGCTTGGGCAATGCGGGGATCTCACACCAGGCACCTGGCCACGGGGTGAAGGCCCGGGTGCGCCGCCACGTCTCCACCGCCGGCCGTTCCCACACGATTCGGCCGTCTTCCCTCGTGATCTTGCGGGCAAGCGTGACGCCTTCCGAGGGCTGCGGCACCGGGATCCGCAGCCCCGCCACGTAGTCCGGAAGGGTCGCCACCAGCAGTTCACCGCCCAATTCGGCCAAGCGGTCATGCAGGGTCTGGCCCGTGTCCGCATCGGCGATCGGGGTGACCACGGTCGCCACCACCGGACCGGTGTCCAACCCGGCGTCCATGCGCATCAGGCTCACGCCGGTCTCCTTGCGTCCGTCCGCGATCGCCCATTGGATGGGCGCGGCTCCCCGGTAGAGCGGCAGCAGCGAGGTGTGGACGTTCAGGCAACCGTGCCGGGGGATGTCGAGCAGGGCCTGCGGCAGGAGTTGACCGTAGGCAGCCACAACGATGAGCGCCGGCTCCAACGCGCGCAGCCGGTCCAGGAAGTCCGGCAGGCGCGCTTTCAGGGGCTGGTCGACCGGAATGCCCAATTCCAGGGCGACGCACTTCACCGGGGTCGGCTGCAGGGTCAGGTCCCTTCCCTTGGGCTTGTCCGGCTGGCTCACCGCGAGCGCCACCGTCCAACGGGGATCCCCCGCAAGACGGCGCAACACCGTGGCCGCCAGGTCGGCGGTGCCCATGAACACGATCCGGAGTGGCTCCGACATGACGGCAGACTACGGGCCGGGAGCCGGGGAAGTCAGGTGTGAACGCCCACCAATCCAAGGAGGCCGCGGCCGCCCGGAGAATCGGCGATTGCCACTCACCGGCACGTCCCTAGCGTCACGGGACATGGGTTCCCTGACCGAGCCGCAGGTGGTGCTGACACACGAGAGCGATCTCGACGGGTTGGTTTCCGGCCTGCTCCTGCAACGCCTCGCCAAACACCTCTTCGGCTCCGACGTGGCTTTGGAGGCCTACCACTACCAAGGCTGGAAGATCCGCTCCCTTTCCGAGCGCACGGCGTGGGTGAGCGACTTCACCTTTGAGGCGCGGCTGGACCGCAGCGGCTGGCTCGTGGTGGACCACCACACCGGCGACACCCGTCCGAAGCTCGCGAAGCTGGTCCATGACCTGAAGAAGTCCGCCTCCCTGCTCTGCTACGAGATGTGCTGCCAGCATGGGCTTGGGACCCCGGTGCTCGACCGCATCGTCCACCTGACCGACGTCGGCGACCTCTTCCTGGAGAACGACCCGGATTTCATCGAGGCGTGCGACTACGCCAACCTGGTGAAAGCCTACGGATTCTGGAATCTCCACGCCCTCATCGGAGGCGAACTGGAAAAGCTGCTCCAACACCCGTTGATCGAGGTCATGCAGGTGAAGCGCCGCCTCGAGGACCCCATCGGCTTCGAATGGGCCCGGAACCACGTGGAGGCCCTGAGCCCGGAGGTCGGCCTCGTCCGGACCGTGGTCGGCAACACCAACGCCATCGTGCACCAGATGCTGGAGCAACGGGTGACCTCCCATGCGGTCCTGACGACGCTCTTCAAGAAGGGCAACGGCGCGTTCGTGGTCAGTTTCCGCAGCCGGAACGGCGAGGCCCTCAAGGTGGCCTCCCGGCTCGACGGCGGCGGCCACGCCAACGCCGCCGGCACGACGCTGCCCCGGTCTGTCACCGATCACGACGCCGCGGCCGAGTACATCCGCCAGCGCCTCAATCCCACGCCCCCGGGTGAGTCCATGAACGGCATGGAGGACCTGCTTGCCCGTTGGGAAGCGGCCAAGAAGTAGGGCCGCCCTCCACCATGGGGCACCCTTCAGTGCCGCTTGTTCAGGTAGATCATCGCGAAGCCGATGAGCGCCGAGAAGATCGAACCGACCAACAGCGCGATCCCCAGCTGCTGGTAGAATTTCTTCCGCGCTCCTCGGCCTTGACCGGGAAGGAGATAGTAGCGCTGGGTTTCGGCATTCTTGGGTTTTCCAAACAGGGCCATTGGGGATTCCGGGCAGGAGGTCGGGTCTGGATACCTCGAGCTTGGGAACGTCACGGGAATATTCCAGCCGCAAGGATTTGGCAACGCCGAGCTTTCCGTGAACGGTAACCTTCACCGGAACGAAACGTGGCCAACCTTGGAAAACGGGCTTCGGGCTCCAGGTTGCGCGACGACGCCGATCCGGCTAACTGTCCCTCGCCCGGTCCACCATGGCCCGGCGGATTTCAAACCCTGCGGTCTCCGAAATGAAACGCGTCACCCTGTTCCTGCTCACCAACATCGCCGTCCTCGTGGTCGTCTCCATCGTGGTCCGGGCCCTCGGCCTCGACCGTTGGATGGGACGCCACGGGATGAACTACGGCATGCTCCTGGCCTTCTCCGTGGTCCTCGGATTCACGGGCAGCCTTATCTCGTTGATGATCTCGAAGTGGATGGCCATACGGGCCTACTCGATCGAGGTGATCGAATCCCCCCGGACGTCCACTGAACGCTGGTTGATCGAGACCGTTGAGAACCAGGCCCGCCGCGCCGGCATTCCCATGCCGACCGTCGGCGTCTACGAAAGCCCCGAGGCCAACGCCTTCGCCACCGGCCCCTCGCGGAGCAACGCCCTCGTCGCGGTCAGCTCCGGCCTCCTCGCGTCCATGCGCCAACGCGAGGTCGAGGGCGTGCTCGCCCATGAGGTCGCCCACATCGCCAATGGCGACATGGTCACCATGACCCTCCTCCAGGGCGTGCTGAACACCTTCGTGATCTTCTTCTCCCGCGTGATCGGGATGCTGGTGGACTCCGCGCTGCGCGGCCAACGCCGCGACGACGAGGAATCCCACGGAACTGGCATCGGGTTCTTCATCGGCTCCCTGGTTGCCCAGATCTTCCTCGGACTCCTGGCCACGATGGTGGTCATGGCCTACTCGCGCCGGCGCGAATTCGCCGCGGACGCCATGGCGGCGAAGATCGAAGGAAGGGACGCCATGGTCGGCGCGCTCGAGCGCTTGAAGCGCATCCAGGAGAACCACGGCGTCCTCGACGACCGCTCCGCCGCGCTCAGCGCCTTCAAGATCAGCCACAAGTCCGGCAATTGGTTCTCCTCGCACCCGCCC
>JAIXUV010000209.1 GCA_027483345.1 Verrucomicrobiales bacterium
CCACGACCTCCCGCGTGTATCCCCGGCTGAACCGGGGTTACGCGGCCCCGCGCCCTGTGGTGTTCGGACTTTCCTCCCGCGACTTGCGCCGCGAGCGACCCTCCGCCCTTCCAAGACGCTGCGACCGTGGGGCCGGAGGAACCCGAAGGCGAGGATGCAATTTGCCAGCCGGGTGTCAGGGGGCGGGCGTCGGGCATCCGATTTCAATCCGTGTTCACTTCGGTCCGCCCCGCGCCTATCGTCGCGGCGCTCATGTCCCAACCGATCCGAGTCCGATTCGCCCCTTCGCCGACCGGCTACCTGCACATCGGCGGTGCGCGTACCGCCCTGTTCAACTGGCTGTTCGCCCGGCACCACGGCGGCGCCTTCATCCTGCGCGTCGAGGACACCGACACCCAACGCAACTCGCAGGAGGCGATCGACGTGATCCTCAAGGGACTTCGCTGGCTGGGGCTCGACTGGGACGAAGGTCCGACCAGCGGCGACACCTCCGGCCCGAGCCGGGGCGACCACGGTCCGTACTTCCAAAGCCGCCGCGGTGAGAACTACCGCCGCCGCATCCAGGAGCTGCGCGACAAGGGCCTCGCCTATGACCGCGACGGTGCGGTGTTCTTCCGGATGACCCGCGATCCGGTCACCATTCCCGACATGATCATCGGGGACGTTGTCCGGCCGCTCACCGACCGCGAGGAGCAGGATCCCGACTGGGTGTTGGTGCGCAGCGACGGCATGCCGGTGTTCCACCTGGTCAACGTGGTGGACGACCTGGAGATGGCCATTTCCCACGTGATCCGTGGCGAGGACCACCTGGCCAACACGGCCAAGCACATTGCGCTGTTCCGTGCGTTCGGGGTGGAGCCTCCGAAGTACGCGCACATCCCGCTGATCCTCAATCCGGACGGCTCGAAGATGTCCAAGCGCGACCGCGGTGCTCATGTGACCAACTACCTCGACGACGGCTTCACGCCCGAGGCGGTCTTGAACTACCTGGCCCTGCTGGGTTGGGCGCCGGCCGACGGCAAGGAGTTCCTGTCCGTGGCCGAGCTGGTCGCGCGCTTCGGCTTGGACCGGGTGAACCGCAGTGCGGCGAAGTTCGACGCGAAGAAGCTGGAGGCGCTGCACTTCGAGCACACGCGGATCTTGGAACCGGCCCGGTTCGTGGGGACCGGGGTGGAATTCCTGGCCAAGGCCGGCATCGACACCTCCGGCTTCGCCCCGGGCTACGTGGCGGCGGCGTTGGAGACGGCCCGTGAAAAGGGCAAGCTGTTCAAGGACCTGCCGCCGTTCGTGGACTTCTACTTCGTGTCGGACGAGGCGGTGCCGATGGACCCCGAGGCCAAGGCCAAGGCGTTGACGGCACCAGTGCGGCCCGTGTTGGAGCGGCTGGCGGCGTCCTTCTCGGCGTTGCCCGAGTTCAACGCGGCGGCGCTGGAGGCGACCCTCAAGGCCTTGGCCGTGGAACTGGGCGTGAAGGTGGGTGCGCTGGTCCAGCCGTGCCGGGTCGCGTGCACGGGCAAGCTGGTTGGACCGAGCCTGTACCACCTGCTCGAGGTGCTCGGCCGGGAAAAGGTGGCGAAGCGGTTTGCCGCGGCGCTGGCGGGTTTGTGAGGACGTCCCGTTCCGGCCGGCTTGATGCCGTGCCGGGGACCGGGTTCACTCGCACCATCCAATGAGCGCTCCCCTTGTCGGCATCATCATGGGATCCCAGTCGGACTGGGAGACGATGCAGCATGCCGCCAACCAGTTGGAGTCCCTCGGGGTTCCATTCGAGGCCTCGGTGGTGAGCGCGCATCGCACTCCGGACCTGCTGTTCGAGTACGCCGCGTCCGCCGCGGGCCGCGGGCTGGAGGTGATCATCGCCGGTGCCGGTGGCGCGGCCCATCTGCCCGGAATGTGCGCCAGCAAGACGGCCCTTCCGGTACTGGGAGTTCCCGTGCAGTCCAAGGCCCTCAACGGCATGGACTCGCTGCTGAGCATCGTCCAGATGCCCGGCGGCGTGCCGGTGGGGACCATGGCGATCGGCAAGGCCGGGGCCATCAACGCCGCGTTGTTGGCGACGGCGATCCTGGGCAACAAGCATCCCCAATTCCGGGCCGCCTACGAGGCGTTCCGGACGCGGCAGACGGCGGCGGTGTTGGCGGACCGGACGCCGCGGGTGGCGGGATAGGGCGGCCGGTTTCGGGATGCGGTTCCACAACCGCGGCTACGAAAGGCGGGCTCCGCAACCTGTTGGTCGCGGCTGCGGGAAGGGTCAGCGGCGGCCGTCGTACCAGAGGTGGCAGGCCTCCTTGTTGGTCAGGGTCGCCTTCGGACGGAAGATCGCCCCGAGGATGAGACGATGGATCTCCCTGGGTGTGTAGAGCCGGAGTTTGCGGGCCGAGGTGACCAGGGGCGCCGCACTGAGGATGACGATCTTCCTCCGGGTCCGCCGGGCCAATGGGCGCAGGCGCTTCGTGAAGTCCAATTCCTCGGCGGCGTAGAGGGCTACGCTGAACCCGCCGATCTCACGGAAGGCTGCCGCCTCGACGAAGATGTAGGAGCCGGCCATGAGTCCGCGCAGCCGGCTGATGGTGTTCCAGACCGCTCCCCCCACCCGCGCCCGCCACTCTTCGGAATCCATCCGCACGGTGGATCCGCCGGCGAGCACGCGGCCGGACCGGATCGCCTCCACGGTCGCGGTGAAGAGTTCGCGGGAAGGCCGCGAGTCGGCGTCGATGAAAAGCAGCCAGTCGCCGGTCGCGACCGAGGCCCCCGCATTGCGAGCGCGGGCGATCTGGTTCACGGGCTCGAAGACCACCTTGTCCGCACCATGCGCCTTGGCCACGGAGGCGGTGGCGTCGGTGGAGTTGTTGTCGCAGACGACCACCTCCGACTCCCAATCCGCCGCGGTCAGCGCGGTTCGCGCGGCGTGGACGGCCTCCAGGGTCGAGGGGAGCAGCTTCTCCTCGTTGAAAGCCGGCAGGATGATCGAGAGTTTCAATCGGTGAAGGGTGTTTGCCACAGAGACGCGTAGGGCACGGAGCTCGGACCGGACATTCTCCGATGTGTTTCGGGATTTCTCCGCGTCCTCCGTGCGTCCGTGGCTATTTCCCGGAAGCCAGTTCCCAGCCGGGATCGGTTTCGGTGTCGAACGGAGTCGGGCCGTCGACGCGCAGGCGGTGTTCGCCGAGAACCCCGATCATGGCTGCGTTGTCGGTGCAGTGGGTTGGTTCGGCGAGGCGCAGGTTCCATCCGCGACGGGCGGCGGCCGCGGTCAGGGCGCGGCGGAGTCCGCGGTTGCAGGTGACGCCGCCGCTCGCGGTGAGGGTGTCCACGCCGCAGCTGGCGGCCGCCTTCAGCAGCTTGCCGGAGAGCGTCTCGACGATCGCCGCGCGCACGGAGGCGCAGACGTCTCGCAGGCCGTTGGGGTCGTCGGCGATCCCGGGATGCTTCTGGAGGAAGACGCGGACGCTGGTCTTGAGACCACTGAAGCTGAAGTCGTGGTTCGGTTCGTGGAGAAGGGGGCGGGGGAAGGCGAACCGGGCGGCATCGCCCTCCTCGGCGAGTCGGTCGAGCACCGGACCGCCGGGATACGGCAGCGCGAGCAGCTTGGCGGCCTTGTCGAAGCATTCGCCGGCGGCGTCGTCGAGCGTCCCGCCGAGGATCCGGTGGTCGAGAAGACCCCGTACATGGACCAGGAGGGTGTGTCCGCCGGAGACGATCAGGGAGACGTGGGGACGCAGTTCCGCCAATTGGGAGCGGGGCGGGTTGCCGGGGCTGATCCAGGGCGAGTAGAGGTGGGCCTCGTGGTGGTGGATGCCGACGATCGGCAGCCTGAGGACGTAGGCGAGGGACTGGGCGGAGGTCCAGCCGGCCATGAGCGCGGCGGGAAGGCCCGGGCCCCGGGTGGCGGCGATCGCGTCGAGGTCGCCGAGTGCGACGCCGGCCTTCGCGAGGGCCTCTCGGACGACGGGGAGGAGATTCCGGAGATGTTCCCGCGTGGCCAATTCGGGAACCACGCCGCCGTACTCCGCGTGCAGGGCGACCTGCGAGGAAACGACGCTCGAAAGAACGGCGCCTTCGTGGACGACGGCGGCGGCCGTTTCGTCGCAGGACGATTCGATGGCCAGCAGCATCTCGGTGGGGATCCCGGTCGGTCCGGTCACCGGACCGTGTCGGCGGCCTGGGCCTTGCGGGACGACTTCTCGTCGTTGCGCTTGGACATGAGCCGCACCGCCTTGAGCAGGTCCGTGGCGCGTTCGAGCTGGGGATCGGCGTCGGAAATCACCAGGTCCCGCAGGCGTCCGCGCTGGGAGGCCGGATAGTTCTGCAGCGCGTCGTCGAGGTTCGTGCGGCCGCCCGGGATGCGCCGGAGCTGGATGGCCATCTCCTCCTCCTCGGTGATCGGCACGACGATGTTGGGCGTGATGCCGTGTTCATGGATCACCTTGTGGGAGGGCGTGTAGTACTTGGCCGTGGTCAGGCGCAGGGCGGAGCCGTCGTCGAGGGGCAGGATGTTCTGGACGGAGCCCTTGCCGAAGGACTGTTCGCCCACGAGCACCGCGCGTTCGAGGTCCTGGAGGCAACCGGCCACGATCTCCGAGGCGCTGGCGCTCCCGCCGTTGACCAGCACCACCACGGGCAAGGTCCGGATCTTGCCGCGGCCCGAGGCCCGCTTCTGCGAGTCCGCAGCGCGGTTCCGTCCTTCGGTGGAGACGATCGGCTTGCCCTTGGGCAGGAATTTCTCGGCGACCGCGACCGCCTGGTCCAGCAGGCCGCCGGGGTTGCCACGCAGGTCGAGGACCAATCCGTCCACGCCCTGGGATTCCATCCGGTTGAGGGCGTCCTCCAGTTCGTCCGCGGTCTTCTCGCCGAACTGGGTCAGGCGCACGTAGCCAAGACGGTCCGCGCCGACCGGGAATTCCCGTCGGTTGTTGATGTCCTTGACCGAGTACACCCGGATGTCCTGCCGGGTGAGGGTGATGTCCTTGGGTTCGGACATCGAGGGGCGGAGGATGGAAACGACCAGCTTGGAACCGGGTTCGCCGCGCAGGACCTTCACCGCCTCGTTCATGCCGAGGCGCTCGGTGGAGCGTCCGTCGATCTTCACCAGCTGGTCGCCGGGCAGGATGCCGGCCTCGAACGCCGGGGTGTCCTCCATGGGGGCGATCACGGTCAGCACACCGTCGCGCACGTTGACCTGGAGTCCCACGCCGCCGTAGGAGCCGCCGGTGTCCTCGCGGAGCTCGGTGAACTTGGAGACGTCCATGAACTCGCTGTGCGGGTCCAAGGTGGAGAGCATGCCCTTCATCGCACCCTGGATGAGGTCCTTGTAGGTCAGCTTCTCGCCGTCGACGTAGTCCTTGCGGACCCGTTCGAGGACCCGGGTGAAGAGCTCCAGCTGCTCGTAGGGGTCGTCGCGGTCGTCCGCGGCGCTGAGCTGGAACATCCGCGCTCCCAGGAGGGTGTAGACCGCCAAGGCGGCCACGAAGACGGGATAGAAGAGTCGCTTTTTCATTCCGGGACGCCGGCGCTGCTGGACCGTAGGGAGCGACCGTCCGAGGTGCAAGTGGCTGCCGGCCCCACGACGGGAAGTCCTGGGGACAATGGGGCGGAACCGTTGCCGGCGGCCGTGTCGGGATCAGAGCGCGTCGAGGATCCGGTCGAGGTTCACGTGCTTGGAGATGATCTCCTGGATGAGCGAGATCTTCTGCACGTCGTCCGGCCGGGTCTTGATGATGAGGTCGTGGACCTCGGAGGCGGCCCGGTAGCTGTCCTGGCTGGCCTTGAGCACGGGGCAGGGGAATCCGCGGAGCTGCTTGAGGACGGTGTCGGACGGCTTGACGTCGTCCGACAGCACGATGCCGGCGATGGGTTCCTTGGAGGACTTCAGCCAGTCGGCGGCGGCGGCGATGATGTCCTCGCGGTCGGCGGGGACGATGAGCAGGACGCCGGGCTTGAGGATCTCGCGGGCGCGGGCGGCGCCCATGGCCCCGACGACGACGCGGCTGACGATCTGGGTGAGGGGCGGCTTGCCGGCGACGATCTCGGCCTGCAGTTCGTCGGCGATGGCGCCGAGGGTCGGCCGGGAGAGCATCGGCTGGTAGGGGACCACGCCGAGCAGTTCGAGACCCTTGCGCTTGAGACCCCGTTGGGCGAACTCGGTGATGTAGTCGAGCTTCTCGGGGAGGACCTTGTTGATGATGACGCCGATGACCTGGGCGCCCTCCTGCTTGAAGAGGGCGTGGTTCATGACGGTCTCGTCGATGGGCTGTCCGATGCCGCCGCGGGTGACGATGACGACCTTGGAGTTGAGCAGCTTGGCGACGGCGGCGTTGGAGAGGTCGAAGACGCTGCCGACGCCGGCGTGTCCGGTGCCCTCGCAGAGCACGAAGTCCTTCTCCCAGGCCACGCGGTCGAAGGCCTTGTGGATGCGTTTGACGAGCGCCTCGAGGTTGGCGGACTGCAGGTATTTCCGTGTGAAGTCCGGTTCGACCGCGATGGGCGACATGTCCACCAGCGGGCAGTTCAGGCGGAAGACGCGGTCCATGATGACGGCGTCCTCGTCGATCTTCTGCTCGTCGATCTCCACGAAGCGTTGGCCGACCGGCTTGATGTAGCCGACGCGGCCGTAGCGGCGCTGGAGCGCGGCGAGCAGGCCGAGCGAGGTGGTGGTCTTGCCGTCGTTCTGGCGGGTCGCCGCGATGAAGACGCGGGGGGTGAGGGAATTCTGGAGCATCGGGTCGGCTGGGTCGGCCAGGTGGAAGTGGATTCCGGTCAGCTCACAGGTCGCCGGGCAGGTTCACGCCGGAGCCGGGGTAGAGCTTCTGGTACTCGATGCTCTGGAGGCCGACGATGGCGGCCACGCCGAGGATGTCGTGGGCGCTGCTGCCGCGGGAGACGTCCGCCGCCGGACGGTCGAGTCCGAGCAGGATCTGACCGTAGGCGTTGGCGCGGGCGACGTGCTGGATGAGCTTGCTGGCGATGTTGCCCGAGTTGAGGTCGGGGAAGATGAGCACGTTGGCGTGTCCGGCCACCTTGCTGTCGGGGAGCTTGCGGGACGCGATCTCGGGGATCAGCGCGGCGTCCACCTGGAGTTCCCCGTCGAAGTCGGCCTCGAAGCCTTCCTCCTGGGCCTTCTGCTGGGCGAGGCCGGTGGCCGCCTTGACCTTCATCAGGCTGGGCTGCGTGGCGCTGCCCTTGGTCGAGTAGCTGAGCAGGGCGACGCGCGGACGGACGCCGGAGATCTGACGTGCGAGCTTGGCGGTGGACACCGCGATGTCGGCCAGTTGGTCGACGCTGGGTTCCGGGATGACGCCGCAATCGCCCATGAACAGCACGCCCCGCTCTCCGAAGCGCGTGTCCTCGACCTCCATGACCATGCAGGAGGAGGCGGTGGTGGTGCGGGGTGCGACCTTGATGATCTGGAACAGCGGCCGGAGCACGCTGCCGGAGATCTCGTTGGTTCCGGAGACCATGCCGTCCGCCTGCTTCATCGCCACCATCATGGCTCCGAAGTAGTTCAGCTTCGTCATGGCTTCCCGTGCCTCCTGCTCCTCGATGCCCTTGCCGCGGCGGAGCAGCATGAAGCGCTTCACAAAGCTTTCGAGGTCCGGGCTTTCGGCCGGATTGATGAGCCGGATGCCCTCGAGTGAGACGTTGAGGCCGGCGGCGGCCTCCTTGATCTTCGCGCGGTCGCCCAGGAGGATCGGCACGCCGAGGCGCAGCGCGAAGAATTGCCGTGCGGCCTGGAGGACGCGCGGTTCCGTGCCCTCGGGAAACACGATCCGCTTGGGATGCCGCTGGAGTTTTTCGATGACGCCTCCGATGAAACGCATGGACGCAGGTTGGAGCAGTCCGGGAAGCCGGACAAGGGTGTGGACGGCGTTTCGGAGGCCTTCGCCGATGGTCGTTCCCGGCAGGTGAACCAAAAAGGTTCTTGCGCCATCGGGTCGCGCACTGGTACTTCCACCGCTCCTTTAAACGAGAAAGTTCCGATTTATGGCACGTATTTGTCCGCTGACGGGTCGCCGCCCGGTGAAAGGCAATCACATCTGGCGCTCCGGTAAGGCGAAGAAGAAGGGTGGTATCGGTACGCACGTTACCGCCATCACCAAGCGCCGGTTCTTCCCGAACCTGCAGCGCGTGAAGGTCCTCCTGCCCTCGGGCGAGGTCCGTTTCATCCGCGTTTCCGCCAAGGCCCTGAAGGCCGGCATGGTCACCAAGGCGCCCAAGCGCACCTGGAAGAAGGCTGCCGTCGCGGCCTGAAAGGTCGCTTCCGTCCCTTTTCGACACAACCTCGGGGTCAAAAGCCCCGGGGTTGTTTTGTTATGCCTTGGGGGTTGGGTTCGTTGAGGGGTGAAGGGTTGAACTGATGAAGGGTTGAACGGGGCTGGCGCCGTTGCTGAGGCCGTGAGCATGGCCTTGGTGCGTTTTGGTTTTGCAGTCATTCTCCTCCTTTCCATCCCAGCATCCGAAGCCCGCTGAACGCTTCAACCCTTCAACCCTTCAACCCTTCAACCCTTCAACCCTTCAACCCTTCAACCCTTCAACCCTTCAACCCTTCCGCTCCCCCGCCCATGCGCACCCAATCCGAGTCGCTGTTCTCCGAGTCGCTGAAGCACATCCCAGGCGGGGTGAATTCGCCGGTGCGCGCCTTCCGTGCGGTGGGGGGCACGCCGTTCTTCGTCCAGTCGGCCCGCGGGGCGCGGATCACCGACGTGGATGGCAACGAATACATCGACTACGTCGGCACCTGGGGACCGGCCATCCTCGGTCATGCGGCCCCGGGGATCATCGAGGCGGTGAAGGCGGCGGCCGATCGCGGCACCAGCTTCGGCATCCCCAATCCGATGGAGCCCGCCCTGGCGAAGCGGGTGAAGTCGATGGTGCCTTCGGTGGAGAAGATCCGGTTCTGCAACTCCGGCACCGAGGCGACGATGTCGGCCATCCGCTTGGCCCGCGGTTTCACCGGCCGTGACGCCATCCTCAAGTTCGACGGCTGCTACCATGGCCATGCGGATTCGCTGCTGGTGAAGGCCGGGTCCGGCGCGCTGACGCTCGGGAACCCGGATTCCGCGGGGGTGCCGGCGGACTTCGCGCGCCACACGCTGGTCCTGCCCTTCAACGATCCCGAAGCGCTACGGGCCGCCTTCGAGGAACACGGTTCCCGGCTCGCTGCGGTCATCCTCGAAGTCGTCCCCGCCAACGCCGGCCTGTACCTGCCCCGGCCCGGCTTCCTCGAACTGCTCCGGGAACTGACCCTCCAACACGGAACCCTGCTCATCGCCGACGAGGTCATGACCGGCTTCCGTCTGGGGCCTGCCGGCGCTCAGGGGGTGTTCGGGCTGACACCGGACCTCAGCTGCTTCGGCAAGATCATCGGCGGCGGCTTGCCGGTCGGGGCCTTCGGCGGCCGGGCCGACGTCATGGACCGCCTCGCGCCGTTGGGACCCGTCTACCAGGCCGGGACCCTGAGCGGAAACCCGTTGGCGATGGCCGCCGGGTTGGCCGCGCTCGACGGATTGGAGTCCTCGGACGCCTGGAATCGCCTGGAGACGCTCGGACTCCAGCTCGAGGCCGGGATGGTCGCGGCCGCGAGGTCGGCGGGGGTGGCGGTCACCTGGCAGCGGATCGGGTCGATGTTCTGCGGGTACTTCTGCGAAGGCCCGGTCTGGAACCTCGCCGACGCCATGAAGTCCGACCGCGCCCGGTTCGCGCGGTTCTTCCACGGCATGCTGGACCGCGGCGTCTATTTCGCCCCGTCGCAGTTCGAAGCCGGATTCATCTCGACGGCCCACGGCGACGCCGAGATCGAGGCGACCGTCCGTGCCGCGTCCGAGGTGCTGAAGGCACTCTGAGCCGGCCAAAAGCACGGAGCAGGGAGTCGGGAGCCGATACGGCTTCGGGAGAATTGGTGATTACCGGTGCGTCGTGTCCGTCTAGGTTCGGACCATGTGGCGGAGCTTGTTCCTGGGTGTTCTGACGGCGGTGGTCCTCCGGGCCCAACACGGCGGTGAACCGGCCTTCGATGCGGCCTCCGACGGGGCCCGTCGCTTCCAGTTGGCTCCCGGCCTGAGGCTGGACGTCTGGGCCGCGGAGCCCCAGCTCAGCAATGGCGTCGCATTCAGCTTCGACGGCCGCGGCCGCGTGTACATCGCGGAGACCCATCGCTACGGGCCGTCCGTGTTCGACATCACCCAGAACACGAACTGGCTGCTCGCCGACATGGCTTTCCGCTCGGTCGACGACCGTGCTCGGTTCCTCACCAACCAGTTCCGGACGAACCTCGCCATCCTGACCCGCGACCGCGAGAAGGTCCGTCGTGTCGAGGACCGCGATGGCGACGGCAGAGCGGACGTCTCCGAAGTTGTCGTGGACACCCCTTCGACGGCGGTGGATGGCACGGCGGCCGGCGTCCTGGCTGCCGCCGGCCGCGTCTACTTCGGCAACATCCCGGCGCTCCACATCTTCAAGTTCTCCGACCCAAGTTCCCGGCAATCCAAGACCCGGTCCGCAGCGGCCGCTCCCGCTGAAAACCTCAAACTTGAAACTGAAAACTCCCTCCACGGCTTCGGCGTGCACATCGGCGTCACCGGCCACGACCTCCACGGGTTGATCCGTGGGCCGGACGGCCGCATCTACATGAGTTTCGGCGACCGCGGGGTCTGCGTGACCAACCGGGAGGGCGTGGTCATCAGGCTTCCGGACCGCGGAGGCGTCCTCCGGTGCGAGCCGGACGGATCGCGGCTGGAAGTCTTCTGCTCCGGCCTCCGCAATCCGCAGGAACTCGCCTTCGACGACCTCGGGAACCTGTGGACCGTGGACAACGACACCGCCGGTCCCGACGACTGCCGGGTCCTGTATCTGGTGAAGGGTGGCGAGTACGGCTGGCGGACGGCCTTCCAGCATCAGGAAGGTTTTGGTCCATGGGTGCTCGAGGGTTTGTGGAGGGGCGGGCGGGACGCCATCCAACCGCTGGCCGGTGTGGTGAGCCAGGGGCCCAGCGGCTTGGCCTTCTACCCGGGTACCGGCTGGGGATCGCGCCTGGCAGGGAAGTTCGTCCACTGTGACTTCCCGGGCGGCGTCTGGGCCTTTTCCGTGAGGCCCCGCGGGGCCGGCTACGAGTTGGAGACGAAGGAGAAGCTGCTCTGGAACGCCTGGCCCACCGACGTGGACTTCGGCCCGGACGGCGCGCTCTACGTGCTCGACTGGATCCAGGGCTGGCAGATGCCGGGACGCGGACGGATCCACCGCCTCACCCCGACGGAAGCCGTGCCGCTCACCGGGCTTCAGCGTCGGGAGATGGCCGAGGTGCGCCGGCTCCTGGCCGAGGGCATGTCTGGACGGAAGGACTCCGAACTCCTCGGACTGCTGGCGTCGCCGGACCGCCGCGTGCGTTTGGAAGCCCAGTGGGAACTGGCCGGCCGCGGGGCGAAGTCGTGGGATGGTTTGCTCCGGGTGGCGTCGAAGGGAAAGGGCCGACTGGAGCGGCTCCATGCGTTGTGGGGGCTGGAGCAAGCCACCCGTCTCGACACCTCGAAGGCCGCCGGCCGGGCGATGGAACGGTTGCTTCCGGTGGTGGACGACGCGGATCCGGAGGTCGCCTCGGCGGCCATGCTGGCGTTGGGCGATGCGCGGATCCGGAAGCTTCAGCCGCGTGTGGCCTCCCTGCTGGGGAATCCGGATTCCCGGGTCCGCCGTGCTGCGTTCGCCGCTTTGGCGGCATTGAACGAAGGAACCTCCGTCGAGACGCCGACATATCCGTGGAAGGAAGTCCGAGCCGCGATCCTGGATGGCGTCGCGGAGGATCCTTGGGTCCGTCAGGCGGTGGTTCGCGGTCTGCGGACCCAACGTTCAGGACGGACCGCCGGACGCGCCTTCCTCGACGGCCTTCTGAGCGATCCCGATCCGCGTGTGGTGTCGTTGGGCGTCGAGACGATCCGGCGCATCGCCGACGAGGAGGCGCCGAACGGCGGGACCCAGGTGCCGTCGTTGGCGCCACTGCTGGCGCATCGGGATGCGTCGGTGGTCGACGCGGCGGCCCGGGCGATCCACGACGTGCCGCTCGTGCGGGACCTTCCGTCCTTGGCGCAGTTCGTCACCCGGGTCGACTGCCCGACGAACCTGATGACCCGGGTGGTGAACGCCGCGTTCCGGTTGGGCACCCCGCAGCACGCGCTGATGCTGGCCAACTTCGCCAAGCGCCGGGATGTGCCCGACTTCGCGCGCACGGCCGCCTTGGACGCCTTGGCGGATTGGGCGAAGCCGCCGGCTTTGGACAAGGTCGTGGGGCTTTGGAGGCCGGCCTTTGGAGGAGTGTCCGGTTTCCAGTCCTCTGCTTTCAGCGGGGAAGGCGCGAGCGCGGCCACTGCCGGTGGAAAGGAGCAGGCCTCGAAGCCTCCCGCGGCGTCGGCGACCGGCAGCCAGGAGCAGGAGTCCGGGAACCCACGTCCGGGTTTCCTGGCGGCCGCGATGGAGGCGACCCGCGGTGGGGGGACGTCTCCGATGCGCCTGCCGGTATTGCCGGAGGATCTCGGGCGTTCGATCGCGTTCGACGAGGCTTCCGGATTCAAGCGGAACGCCGAGCCGGCGAAGCGGGCGTTCCTCAAGGTGGCCGGCGAGATCCTCAACCCGATGGTCCCGGACGAATACGGGCTGCGCCTGGGAGGTCCCGGTGCCCCGGAGGCGGTGCAGAAGGCCGTCGTCGACGCGGCGTTGCGGCTTCGGGTTAAGGAGTCGGCCACGCATCTCTTCGCCCATTTCCAGTCGACCAACACGCCGCCGGCGGTGAAGGCGGCGATCGTCGGCGCATTGGCCGGCCTCAACTCCGCCCAGGCGGCCGACGCGGTGCGCCTCGCCCTCGACGATCCCCGTCTGCGGTCCGCGGCCGTGCCCCATCTCGACCGGCTGGAGGGCGGCGACACCGTCGGTGTGCTTTCGAATCTGGTCGTCACCGCACGGCTCCCGGGGGACCTGCGCGCCGCCCAGTCGGCCTTGGCCGCACTCGGCCGCATCGAGGGCCCCGTTGCCGTCCCGGTGCTGGACGCCTTCGTCACGAGGTTCCGTTCGGGAGGATGGCCGAAGGCGCTTGAGCTCGACCTCCGCGAGGCGGTCTTGCGCACCCCGCTTGCCAACAGCCTCGCGATTCCACGTCACCAACCGGGTGCACGGATGACCTTGGCCGGCTATTCCGACTGCCTCGAAGGCGGGGACGCCATCCGCGGGCGGCAGGTCTTCCGCGAGAATCCCGCGGTCCAATGCCTGCGATGCCACCAGGTGGCCGGAGAAGGCGGGATCGTGGGACCGAAGCTCGACGGGATCGGACGTCGCCAGGGCCGCGAGTACCTGCTGGAGAGCGTCGTCTGGCCGAACCTCCGGATCGCGGCCGGGTTCGAGACGGTCGTGCTCACACGCAAGGACGGAACGGTCCTAGGCGGACTGCTGCGCGGCGAGGCGGAGGGCGTGCTGACCGTCGAGACCACCGGGGAAGATGGCTTGCCCGAGATGGTGCGTGTGCCGGTCGCCGAAATCGGGCGAAGGGAACGTGGTCCGAGCGCGATGCCGGAGGGCTTGGCCGAGCAGTTGACGCCGTTCGACCTCCGCGACCTCGTGGAGTACCTGGCCGGACTGAAGTAGGGAGAGGGACCCGCCACGGCGGCGCGGAGGACACAGAACGCTCAGTTCGACACGGATTTCACCGAGAGAAGGGAGGGTTCCGGGCTGTCGATCACCCGATCCGTTTCGCCTCGGAATCCGTGAAATCCGTGTCGCGTCTTCGTGGCCAGACCCCACGCCGGCTTAGCGCGGCTTAGCCGACCTGGGCGAGGCTGGCGGCGGCGATGGCCTGGCCGTGGCGCTTGTCCTTCTCGTCGGGCATGTGGAACTGGATCTTCGCGGCGAGCTCGGGGAACTCCGCGGCGAGGACCTGTTTTGCGCCCTCGAGGATGACGTCACCGCCGGAACCGCTGGTGACGCGTCCGAGGATGAGCACATGGCGGAGGTCGTAGAAGTCGGCCCAATGGGCGACGGCGTAGCCGAAGCAGGTGCCGATGGTGGCGTAGATCCGGGCGGCCCTGGGGTCGCCTTCGGCCATGAGCTTCTGAACGTGCTTGAGCTTCTCCGGGAGCGGGAGCGACGCCTCGACCTCGATTCCGGCGAGGGGGATGAGACGTCCGACGGCCTGCTGGCTGAAGAACTGCACGCCGCAGCCCGGGTCGCCGCTCCACTCGTCCTTCGGCGCGTCCGGCCGGTAGTCCACCGGCGAGAAGGCCAGCTCGTTGAGCCACGAGGTGATGTTGCCGTCTGCGGTGACGAATCCGCCGGCGGTGCTGGTGCCCATGGAGACGCCGAGGACTGAGTTCACCCCGAGCGACATGGAGGCGGCCAAGGCGGTGACCTCGCCGTCGTTCACCACCTCGAAGGGGATGCCGTTCCACTCGCGGCGGAGGTCGAGGAAGATGTCCCGGACATGCTTCGCGAAGTCCTCCTTGGAGACGCCGCGGAACAGGGAGGCGACCTTGACCCGGTTGTTCACGTACACGCCGGCGGCGCTGCCGCCGATGGCGTCCACCTTCGGCAGGTGGGCCGCGGCGCGGCGGAGGGAATCCTGGATCCCGGAGATGTGGTACTGAGGGTCGGCCTGGAAGTAGGGGTCCCAGACGATCTCCTCGCTGAAGACCACCTTGCCGTCGAGCACGGCGGCCACCTTGCGGTCGGAGCCGCCGAGGTCGAACCCGATGCGGCAGCCGTCGAGGTGGCGTCCCAGCGGGGCCGAGGAGGACTTGGCGGGCGGCAGTTCCGCGGTGTGGACCACCTCGATCGGGCCGTCGTAGATGCGTTCGCCGATGATCTCGGAGTCGAAGCGGCCGGTCGGCGTGTCGCGGTAGTGGGCGGCAAGGGCCTCGGCGAGGGCCTTCGGACCTTGGAACCAGAAGCGGCGTCCGCCCCAGGTCCAGAGGAGGAACTTGGCGAGGCGTTCGACGAAGAAGCCGTTCGCGGCGGCGTGGGGATGTTCCGGTGCGAGGACGGCGGTGTCGTGGTGGAACACCGAGCCGTCGGCCTGCTCGAGGGCGATGCGGACCGGGATGGTCGCCTCGCTGGCGAAGGCGTGGCGGGCGAGGACGGCGGGGCGGAAGCCGGGGTCGAGGACGGGGACGATCTTCGGAACCGGCAGCAGCGCGGCTGGAATCATGGAAACAGCGTGCCGAGGTCGGCGACGGGTCGGCAAGGAATGTCGGAGACGGGTTAGGAGGCGTGGAGCCGGGAGCAGAGAGCCGGGAGCGGGGAGTGGAAATCGCCCGGCACCGGCTTCACTCCGTCTTGGAGACGCGGACGAGGCGGAACTCCTTGGCGCAGTCGTCGAGGAAGGCAACGACGAGGCGGTGGAGTTCGCGTTGGGCGAGGTTGAGCTTCCAGGCGAGTGGCCAGAGGGAGAGCAACACCAGCCACGGCCAGAACCGGTACGGGGTACCCGACAGGGACTCGGGGAAGGGGAACCGGCTGGCGATGCCGATGAAGACCAGCTCGGTTCCGGCGACGGTGGCGAAGACGACCCGTGCGAAGGAGCTCCATTCCGAGTGCACGCGGCAGCGGAGCATCTGGCGGTTCCCGGAGTGGAACTCCACGGCGGTCAGCACCTGCAGCCGGGCCCAGCGTGAGCCGTAGATCTCGACGTCGAACGGACTCCAACCCGCGTCGGGCTTGTTCTGCCAGCCCAGGAGGTCGAGCCGTTCGAGCATGCGCCGGAGAAAGCCCATGCGGTCGACGTCCTTCTCGGCCCAGTAGAGGAGCACGCGGAGCGAGTCCTCGCGGTCCTCGAGGCTGAGGGATTCCAGGTTCTCGCGGGCGCTCAGGGGGCGCTGGCGGTCGAACAGGTTGCCGCGGTGCCGCGCCCAGCCGCGCACGATGGGCTGGAGGAAGAACAGCATGGCCACCAGCGGACGGGACCAGAAGCGGCGGCGTCCGGAGGGAAGGTCGGCCTGGCGGGCGGCCAGGATGCAGAGGCTGAGCGAGAAGAGGAGGCTGGCCACGCCGAGCGTCCAGACGAACGGCACCACAGCGCTGACCACGAGGAGCGGGGTGGTGACGAGAACGTGGTACTCCAGGCTGGTCACCACGACCAACGTGAGGCTGGCGTCCCGGGTGTAGATGCTTTGGAACGGCGCGCTGCCGAACATGCCGTGGTAGATCACGGGGCGCCGCGTCTCCACGCCGATCTTGGCCTGGGTGTAGATGCGGCCGTGCCACATCGAACCGCCGAAGTGGTTGAAGTTCTCCGGATGCCGCCGTTCCAGCAGGGCCTCGGCCTCTCCGTAGCCGCCCTGCTGGCGGAGGTAGGCCCGGATGGTGTTCCGACGGTAGTGCCAGACGAATCCGGCCGGACTGAACCCGATACGGTAGCCCCGTTGCTGGAGCCGCCAGCAGATGTCCACGTCGTCGCCGGCACGCCGGTAGATCGGGTCGAACCCGCCGATCTCCTTCAGCGACCAGCGGTAGAAGGCCATGTTGCAGCCCGGGATGTGCTCGGCGACGCGGTCGTTGAGCATCACATGCGCCGGTCCCCCGGGGGAGACCATGACCGCCGCCGCGGTGGGGGAGTCGTCGGGCGGGAGGAAGTTGTGTCCGCCGATGCCGGCGAAGCGCGAGCGCAGCAGGTCGCCGACGAGGTAGTGCAGCCAGTCCTCGTCCGCCCGGCAATCCGAGTCGGTGAAGGCCACGATCTCGCCGGTGGCGGCGTCGATCCCGGTGTTGCGTGCGACGCCGAGGCCCTGGTTGCGCTCGTGCCGGATGTTGCGGACGCCGGGAAACGTCGCGGCGATGGACTGGGTGGCGTCGGTCGAACCGTCGTCGACGAGGATGACCTCGTAGTCCGGGTAGTTCAGCCGCTCGAGGGAATGGAGGCAGGACTTGAGGGTGGCAGCGCCGTTGTAGCTGGCGACGACGACGGAGACGCGTGGCGTCCCGGGCAGCGGGAACCGCGGGGCCGCCTCGAACCGCTTTTGGACCGTCTCGAAAGCGGGCTTCGGCGACCGGTCGGCCCGGGTCAGTCCGAAGGCCCAGTCCTCGACGAGCCGGCCTCCGTGAAACCATTCGTCGGTGAACGAATAGACCACCACGCCGGCGCATCCGCCGCGGAAGGCGCTCTCGACCTGCCACCCGAGGATCTCGGCCTGCGCCTCCTCACCCTCGCGGATGGTGTCGATCCCGAACTCTCCGATCATCAGCGGCTTCGTGTCGGCCAGCATCTGCAGCCGGGCGAGGTAGTTCTCGAAGGGCTGGCGTTCGTGCAGGTAGACGTTGAAGCAGTGGAAGTCGATCAGGTCCGGCCGGAGGAACTCGGTGGTCGGGAAGTTGCCGAAGGTGCAGAGCAGCTCGGCGTCCTCGGCCTTGGCCGTGGCCACCAGCCGGTCGATGAACGCCTCCACCGCCTGAGCGCCGCTCCAGCGCACGATGTCCGCCGGGATCTCGTTGACCACGCTCAGCGCGAACACCGCCGGATGCGCCGCGCAGACGCGGGCGGCTTCGCGCACGGTCCTGACGACCACCTCCTGCGCCTCCTCGGTGTCGAGGAAGCAGACGTGCCGGTTCCAGGGGACGTCGATCAGAAGCCGGAGTTCGTGTTCGAAGGCGAGGTCCAGGAACCACCGTGGCGGCACGTGGTACACGCGGAGCAGGTTCGCTCCGAGCGAACGGATCTGCTGGAAGTCGCGACGCGTCGTCTCGGCGGCGGCGAAGTGGCCGCCTTCCGGCCCCGGAGCCAGCGGTCCGTAGGTGATGCCCTTCGGATGGAACTTGCGTCCCGAGAGACGGAAGAACTTCCCGTCGACGGTCACGCGTTCGCGGTTCTGGCCTGGCATCGGGTTCACAATCCCCGGCTCGGCCACGGCCGAACCGGCGGGCGGCACCATGGGGTCCGCTTCCGGCCGACGGAAGCCCCAAGCCGACGTTCCATCCGCCGGCGGGAGGCCGGTGACGGGAACCTGGACATGGAGGCGGGCGGGAGACATGGGGCCGTACGTACGGCTGTTCGGACTGGAACCGTCCGGTACGAATTCATGGGGACACGCAACCGTCCTGGAGAGGTCATGTCAGGACGCCTCTCATGCCGGACTTCCAGGACGCGGTCGAACTGGAAGGACTCCTCGGAAACACGGAAGTGGAATCCGGCATTATGCGGTGGGTCGCCTTCATTACCCGAATCCGGCTCCCCATTGGCGCCTTTGCGCTTTCGCGTGAGTTCCGTCCCGTTTTGGGCGGCTCAGATCTGCCAGTCGATCGCGGCTGCGGCGCGGTCGCGCTTGGTGGTGACGGACACGCGCAGGTCGTCCATGAGCACCAACGAATCCGCCGGCACGCTGTGCATCAGGAACACGTTCGCGCCGACGGTCGTGCCCGCGCCGATCACGGTGTCGCCGCCGACGATGGTGGCGTTGGCGTAGATCGTGACGCGGTCTTCCAGGGTCGGATGGCGCTTCAGTCCGCGGAGGGCCTGTCCCGCGGCCAGGGAGCGTGCGACGAGCCCGACTCCCTGGTAGAGCTTCACGCGGTTGCCGATGACCGTGGTCTCGCCGATGACGGTGCCCGTGCAGTGGTCCACGAAGAAGTGGCTGCCGATCCGTGCGCCCGGGTGGATGTCCATGCCGGTGCGGCTGTGGGACCATTCGGCCATGATGCGCGGCAGGAACGGGACGCCGCGGCGGTGGAGGTCGTGGGCCATCCGGTGGATCGTGATCGCCTCGACGAACGGGTAGGCGACGATGATCTCCTCGCGGTTGGCGGCGGCCGGGTCCCCGTTGAAGGCGGCCTCCACGTCGGTGGCGAGGATCTCGCGGATCGCGGGGAGTTCCCGCAGGAATTCGACCGTCAGATCATGGGCGGCCCGCCGGGGATCGCGCTTCGACGCCTCCGGGCACTCGAAGCAGCGCAGCGCCTTGTACATCTCGTCCTCGAGGTTGCCGGCCACCGTGTCCAGCAGCAGCGCCGTCTCCGCCTTCAGCTCCGAGCTGTGGATCACCTGGCCGTCGAAGAACCCCGGGAAAACAAGCCGCAGCAGGGCGCCGGAGATCTCGACCACGGCGCCCTTCGAAGGCAGGTTTGCCCCGTCCAGGTGGTTGATTCCCCCGTGTCGGGAGTAGCTTCCGAGCAGGGCGTCCGTGATTTCGGTGATCGGGAACGGCACGCGGAAAAGGATGGGGCAGGGAGGCGTCCGTGGCGAGAACCTGTCACGTCGGAGAAAATACCCCTTGCCGGATGCCCTTTCATTCGTATGCTTCGCGGCCTTTCGTCTCATCGAAAGGTCTGTTTATGCGTCGTCCGAAGGGTATCAAGACCAAGAAGTCCGTCTCAAAGCGATTTAAGATCACTGCGAGCGGCAAGGTGGTTACGCAGCATTCCGGCAAGCGTCACTTGCTGTCCGGCAAGAACGCGAAGCGCCGCCGTCGCCTGGGGGCTGCCAAGATCGTCCACGAAACCGACGTGTACAAGATCAAGGCCAGCCTGCCGTTCTCGCACTGAGGCTCGTAACCGCACCACCACCAACTCTCCCAGAAAATGCGCGTCACCAACGCTCCCGCATCCCGCAAACGCCGTAAACGCATGCTGAAGATGGCGAAGGGCTTCCGCCTTCGCCGCAGCAGCCACTACCGGTACGCGAGCGATGCCGTCGACCACGGCCTCCAGTACTCCTACCGCGATCGCAAGACCAAGAAGCGCACCTTCCGTGCGCTGTGGCAGATCCGCATCAACGCCGCCGCCCGCGCGGCCGGCATGACCTACAGCCGCTTCATGGAAGGGCTGAAGGCCGCGAAGGTCGAGATGGACCGCAAGGTCCTCGCCGACCTCGCCGCCACCGACACCGTCGCGTTTGCCAAGCTTGTCGAGCTCGCCCAGGGCGCCTTGAACAGCAAGGCCACGGCTGCGGCCTGATCGCCCTTCAAACCGGCCACCTGGAGCGGGCGCCCTTCGCATGAGGGGCTGCCCGCTCCGTCGTTTTCCGCCCCAACGCCCCAACGCCCGCCCGTTTCCATGTCCCTCCACGACCGCATCTCTTCCATCAAGGAGGCCGCCGCCCAGGAACTCCGTGCCGCCAAGGAACTTCCATCGCTGGAGCGTGCCAAGGGCCAGTTCCTGGGTCCCGAAGGCAGCTTCACGGCCCTGATGAAGGAGTTGGGCACGCTGGCCAAGGAGGCCAGGCCGATCGCCGGAAAGGCGATCAACGCCGCCAAACAGGAGCTCGAGGCCATCCTCGCCGAGAAGCGGTCCGAGCTGGAACTCCGCGCCGCCCTGCCCAAGGAGCCGGCCGATTTCTCCCTGCCCGGCCGTCGTCGCCCCGTGGGTCGCCTCCACCCGCTGACCCAGGTCACCGACGATATCGTCCGCGCCTTCCGCAAGCTCGGCTTCGCGGTCGCCGACGGCCCGGAAATCGAGGACGAGTACCACTGCTTCGACGCCCTCAACACCCCGAAGGACCATCCGGCCCGGGATTCCCAGGACACCTTCTTCATCGACACCGAGGGCCGCCCGCTGCTGCGCACCCACACCAGCTCGGTGCAGATCCGGGTCATGGAGAAGACGCCTCCCCCGATCCGGATCGTCGTTCCGGGACGGGTCTTCCGCCGCGACAACGCCGACGCCACCCACAATCCCACCTTCCACCAGATCGAAGGCCTCTACGTCGACAAGGGCGTCACCGTCAGCGACCTCAAGGGCACCGTGGAGGCGGTCTTCAAGGAGGTGCTGGGCGACGACGTGAAGCTCCGTTTCCGACCCCACTATTTCAGCTACACCGAGCCCAGCCTCGAGATCGACTTCACCAACTCGCTGGTGAAGAAGCTGGGCAAGGACTGGCTCGAGATCGCCGGCTGCGGGATGGTGCATCCGAAGGTGTTCGAGACCGTCGGCTACGATCCCGAGGTCTGGAGCGGCTGGGCGTTCGGCTTCGGCATCGAGCGCATCGCCATGCTCCGCTATGGCATCACCGACATCCGCCTGTTCTACGAGAACGACTCCCGGTTCCTCCGCCAGTTCTAGGCCCTGCGCGTCCAAACCGCGGTTTCGCCGGGATTCTCCAACGAAGCCGCCTGCCCGTGACCTGCCTGGAATCGGATCTGAAGCCATGAAACGTCCCATCCTCCTTCTCGTGCTGCTCGTCTCGATGGGGGCCCGCCTCCTCCAGGCGGCTCCCGCCGAGAACGTGATCCTCGTCACCGCGGACGGCCTGCGTTGGCAGGAGGTCTTCCGGGGCGCTGAGGACATCTCGTGGGAGAAGGCCTTCGGCAACCAGGGCAACAGCAACGCGGTCCGGAAAGAGTTCCTCCGGTCGACGCACGAGCTGTCCCGCGCGGCCCTGATGCCGTTCCTGTGGGAAACGGTGGCTTCGAAGGGTCAGATCTGGGGCAACCGCGACCGGGGCAGCGAGGTCCGCGTCAGCAACGGGCGCAACTTCTCCTACCCGGGCTACAATGAGTTCCTCACCGGAAAGCCGGATCCGCGGATCGATTCCAACGACAAGATCCTCAACCCGAACACCAACGTGTTCGAGTGGCTGCAGGGACGCCCGGGTTTCGGGGGGCGAGTCGCGGCGGCCATCAACTGGGACGTGCTGCCATGGATCCTCAACACCCCGCGTTCCCACATCCCGGTGTGGAGCGGATTCGACGTCCCGGACGGCACCGAGCGACTTCCTGTCCCTTCGGCACTGACCGAGATCGTGGAACGTGGACGCACCCCGTGGACCGGGGTCCTGCTCGACACCTACGTCGCCTACGCCGCCAAGCACACCCTCCGCACCCTCAGGCCGCGTGCGATGTACGTCTCCTTCGGCGAGACCGACGACTGGGCCCACGAGGGGCACTACGAACGGTATCTCCGTGCGATCCGTGAGTTCGACCGCTTCCTCGGCGAGCTCTGGGCCCTGCTGCAGTCGATGCCCGAATACCGGGACAAGACCGCCCTGCTGGTCTCCGTGGACCACGGCCGGGGCCCGACACCGGTCGCTTGGAAGAGCCACGGGAAGGAGATCGCCGAATCCGCCTCGATCTGGTTCGCGGCGATGGGCCCCGGAGTGGCCCCGCTCGGAGAACGGTCCAACACGCCCCCGGCCGTCCAGGCCCAGGTCGCCGCCACCGTCGCCGCCTTGGTCGGACACGACTTCGCCTCGGCGATTCCCGAGACCCGCCCGCCGTTCCTGATCCTCGAGGCGGCTCCCAAACCCTGATTCACGTCCCCTCGGCCGCCGGATGCGTTCCGGCAAACCTGATTCCTCCGAATGAAAGTCACCCTCAACTGGCTCAAGCAGTACGTGGACTTCAACTGGACCCCCGAGGAGCTCACCGAGCGCCTCACCCTGCTCGGCCTCGAGGTCGAAGGGGTCCACAAGGTCGCCGGGGAGTTCGACGGCGTGGTCGTCGCCCAGGTGATCACCCGCGACAAGCATCCGAACGCCGACAAGCTCTCGGTCTGCCGCGTGGCCGACGGCAAGGGTGAACGCCAGATCGTCTGCGGCGCCCAGAACTTCCAGGCCGGCGACAAGGTGCCGTTGATCCTTCCCGGCGCCTCGCTGCCGATGAAGCCCGGCGACAAGGAGCCGTTCACCATCAAGGTCGGCAAGATCCGCGGCGTCGAATCTCACGGCATGATGTGCTCCCACGAGGAACTCGGCATCGATCCCGAGGCCATCGGCCACCGGCGCGAGGACGGCCTGCTCCTCCTCAAGGCGGATGCCGTCGTCGGCCAGCCGCTCGCCACGTATCTCGGCCGTTCGGGCAGCGATGTCGTCTACGACCTCGAGACCACGCCCAACCGGCCCGACTGGAACTCCCTGATCGGCATCGCCCGGGAGATCGCGGCTCTGACCGGCAACCCGCTCCGCCTTCCCGCCGCCGAACTGCCTTCGGGCGGGAAGCCGACCGCCGCCGAACAGGTCTCCGTCCGCATCGGGGCCCCGGACCTCTGCCCGCGCTACACCGCCCGTGTCGTCCGCGACGTGAAGGTCGGCACCAGCCCCGCCTGGCTCCGCTCCGCGCTCGAGAAGGTCGGACTCCGCAGCATCAACAACGTCGTCGACGTCTCGAACTACGTCATGCTCGAGACCGGCCAGCCGTTGCACACCTTCGACTACAACCTCGTCGGCCGCGGCGCCTCCGGCGTCCCCACCGTCGTCGTCCGCCGCGCGGCCGAAGGGGAGAAGTTCACCACCCTCGACGGACGCGAGCACACGTTGTCCGAGGAGAACCTCCTCATCGCCGACGAACAGAAGGGCATCGCCCTCGCCGGCGTCATGGGCGGCCGCAACACCGAGATCCAGGACACGACCGTCGACGTTCTGATCGAGTCCGCCTACTTCACGCCGACCCAGGTCCGTCGGACGTCGAAGACCCTCGGACTTCGGACCGACGCGAGCTACCGCTTCGAGCGGGGGGCCGACGTCGGGGCCGCCGACTTCGCCAGCCGCCGTTGCGCGCAGCTGATCCTCGAGACCGCCGGCGGGACCTTGGCGGACGGCGTGGTCGATGCCTTCCCGTCACCGGCCGAGAGCCGTCGCATTCGCCTGCGGCACGACCGCACCGACGCGCTGCTCGGCATCGCGATCCCGGCCGACGAACAGGCCCGCCATCTCGCGGGCCTCGGGCTCGTCGAGGTGTCCCCGTCGTCGCCCCGCGGCGCGGAGTCCGAATGGGAGATCCCGACGTGGCGCGTCGACCTGAAGCGTGAGGCGGACCTCATCGAGGAGGTGGCGCGACTCTTCGGCGTCGACCGCATTCCGTCCACGACCCCGCGTGGCGCGCAGGGTTCGCATCCGTTCGACGCGCAGTTCGACCGGTTCATGGCGGTCCGCCGTGCGTTGTCCGGGCTCGGCCTGGACGAGGCCCAAGGCCAGACGCTGATCTCCGACGCCTCGGCCCGGTGGGTCACCGAGGACGTCGTCGCCCTGGCGAACCCGTTGAGCAGCGACATGAACGTGCTTCGGCCCTCGCTGTTGCCTGGCCTGCTCGACACGCTGCGCCACAACCTCACCCGCCGGAACGGCGACGTGCAGGTGTACGAGATCGGCCGGGTGTTCACCCGTGTCGGCAACCAGGCGCGCGAAGGATGGCGGGTGGCCATCGCCATGACCGGCGCCCGGGCGCCGCGCTTCTGGTCCGGGGCCGACCGCGAGGCGCTCTGCGACGTGTTCGACCTGAAGGGATTGGTCGAGGAACTGATTGAGCGCCTGGGACTCCGGGGCGTGGCCTATGCCCGTCGTCCGGAGCCGACCGCGCTGTTCGTCGAATCCGCCACCGTCAGTCTCGGCGGGAAGTTGGCGTTGGGCCAGCTCGGCCAGCTGCAGCCGGTGCTTGGGAAGCGTCTCGACCTGCGGGACCCTGTCTTCCTCGCCGAACTCGACCTCGACCAGCTGCTCCAGCGCGGCAATTCCGCCAAGTCCTTCAAGGCCTTGGCGCAGTTCCCGTCGATCCAGCGGGACCTGGCCATGATCGTGGACGAGGCTCTCACCCACGACGCGGTCTTGGCTGCGGTGAAGCAGGCCAAGCCGGCGAACCTGGAGGCGGTCGAGCTGTTCGACATCTTCCGCGGCAAGCACGTGCCTTCGGGCCAGAAGAGCCTTGCCTACTCGTTCACCTACCGCGCGG
>JAIXUV010000145.1 GCA_027483345.1 Verrucomicrobiales bacterium
CTGAGCTCGAAGGTGACGACCGAGCACTCCGGCGAGCTGCCGCCGCGCGTCCAGAGCACCTGGCTCGCGCTGGGCACCGTGAGGCTCTGCGTGGCCGGGTCGTTCTCCAGCCGGGCAAAACCCCTGCGGTTCGTGGCCGTCGGCAAGCCTTGATCGAAGACCGTGAACGAGCCACCGAGCAGCACCTTGCCATCCGCCTGCAACCCGATGCCCCAAACATTGGGACCCGCGCTGCTACTGGGTTTGGGATAGAAGCCGGGGTCCAGCTCACCGTTTGCAGTCACCCGCGCGACGCCATTGCGCGGCGTGAACGGGCCTATGCCATTGGGCTGGAGCACGGTGAAGTTGCCGCTGAACAGCACCTGGCCATCCGCCTGCACCGCGATGCTGTTGACGCTTTCAGCGCTCCCGGCGAAGGCCAGATTGGGATTAAAGCTGTCCAGCACGCCAGCCGCAGTCACCCGCAAGATGCCCAGGCGCGGCACGCCCGAAACCGTAAAAGGCCCGCCGCCGATCAGCACTTGGCCATCTGCCTGCACCGCCAAGGCCTGGACGGTGCCGATCAAATTGGGAGTGAAGGTTGGATCCGTCGTGCCGACCGGGGTCAGCCGCGCGACGCCGAACGTGAAATCGCCGCCGATCAACACCGTGTCATCCGGCTGCAATACCAAGCACCTGACAACGTTGTTCAAGCCGGGATTGAAGCTATCCGGGATGCCGTTCGTGTCCACTCGCGCGATCCCAACCCGCTGCACGGGCAAGCCTGCGCCGCCGGGCTGGAGATTGTAGAAGTATCCGCCGAACAACACTTTCCCGTCCCGCCGCACCGCCAGGCAGTTTACGGGGCCGTCCGGGTTGGGATTGAAACTTTCGTCCAGCGAGCCGTTGGCATTCAGCCGCGCGATGCGGTTCCGCGGTGTGCCGCCGACCGAGCTGAAGCTGCCGCCGATCACCACCCGGCCATCCGGCTGCACCGCCACGCAATAGACGTTTGCACCCGCGCTGTTCACGTTGGGATTGAAGTCCATGTCCAGCGAACCGTCCGCCTTCAGCCGCGCGATGCGGTTCCGCGGCTCGCCCAGCACCGAGGTGAAGTTGCCCACGAGGATGGTCTTGCCATCGGGCTGCACCACGGCGGCCGATACCCGCTCATCGAGCATGAGATTGAGCGGATCGAGGTCGCCCACCGCGGCGTGGGCCGAAGGCAAGCCGGCCAAGCCACCCAGCAGGACAGCGACGAGGGTGAAGACCAGGGATCCAAGCAAGGAGCGGTGTGGCTTTCTCATTTGAGGTTTGGCGAAACGGGCAGGCCCAGGTGCTACTCCCAAGGGTGTACCGCACAGTGGTCACGCCCGCTGCCAGGATCAAGCGCCTAGCCCCGGGCTCCGGCGGAAGAATGGGCTTCGGGTGTCACCAGGGGCAATTCCCGGGAGATTCCGAGGGCTTGTCCGGAGACGACGGTCCACCGGATGAGTTCGACACGGATTGCACGGATTCCAACGGACTTGGGAAGCCGCCTCGTCTGTCTCCGGGTCCATCCGGGTTTCGAAGCCGGGAGGAATCGGTTGAGGCCGGATTCGGTCCTTCACCACAAGGCTGCGGTTGGGAGCCGGGATCGGTTCACGTAGGTCAGACGGTGGCCATTCGGACCGGGCACAGGGGCTTTCAGGGTGTCGGGGAATTCCCCGGTTGGCGGCGGGCCATCCAGGCGAGGTGGGCCACCAGATACGCGAACAGGATCCATTCCCAAAGCGGCGTGGAATGGAAGCCGTCGCCGGGCCAGTGCTTCAACGCACGGTCCGCACGGCACATCCGCTCCCATTCCGTCAGCTTCCAGAAGGCGGTGCCCGCCAACAGGGCGAAGAGATGCGCAGGCCAGAGCGCCACGAAACGGAGGCCGTCACGGAACGCCCCAGTCGTGTCGAGCAGCAGGCCCAGGCCCATCATCGGGATGGCCAGTATCGCCATCCGCGTGTGCACGGCGCCGTGCGTCATCCCGAACACGTTGCCGGTCCGGCTGTCGGGAATCCACACGGCCAGGAGCAGGAGCCCCATCGCCCCGAACAACGGCAGGCTCGCCATCCCGGACAGGCTCCAGGTTCCCCGGTCACACCGGCGATGCCGCTCGCGGAGGAGATCCAGCATCAGGACGATCAAGGCCGTCATCCCCACCTGGTAGAACCGCCAGCCGGACGGATTGCGGTCCGCATCGGGAGATCCGAGATAGGAGATGGTGCAGCGCTGGATCGAGTAGTGGTTGGCGACGGGATACAGCCACCAGGCTGTCACCAACCCCAGGACCGCCAACACGGCCAGGGACCCGCGGAATTTGGCCGAGCGACTCAAGCCGGACTCACTCCTTCGCGGCGACGGCGCCTTCCTCGAACTTCGCGCCCCGGCGCAACCGGAACGGCACGCTGCGGACCACTTCCATCACCAGACGGCTGGCCCGGTAGTCCTCCTGGGCCAGCGTCTCGGTGACCTGCTTCACGGCCGGGATGTCGTAGTACTCGAGTCCGCGGCCGAGGGCGTAGGCGAGCATCTTCTCGGTGATGTGCCGGACGAACAGGTGCTTCCTCGTGAGCAACGCCTGACGGAGCGCCACCGGTCCGTTGACCTCCTCGCCGGTCACCAGCTTGCCCGAGGCGTCCACCGCCTCCTCACCGATCTTCGTCCGCCAACGTCCGACGGGATCGTAGTTCTCGAGGGCGAATCCGAGCGGATCGAGGCGGTTGTGGCAGGCGGCGCAGTTGGGATCCTTGCGGTGCTGTTCCAGACGTTGGCGGAAGGTGAGGCCGTCGCGCTTGGCGTCGTCGGGCGGCAGCGTGGCTACCAGCGGCGGTGGCGGCGGCGGCGGCGTGCCGAGCACTTCCTCGAGCAGCCATTTGCCGCGCAGCACGGGACTGGTCCGGCGGGGATAGCTGGTCTGGGTGAGCACCGCGGCCATGCCGGTGATGCCGCCGCGGTTGGAGTCGGCAAGGTCGACGCGGACGAAGTTGGTCCCGGTGACACCGGGCAGGCCGTAGTGCTTGGCCAGCTCGCCGTTGACCCAGACGTAACGGGAGTCGAGCAGCTCGAGCAGGCTGGCGTCGGCGGCCAGCAGTCCGGCGAAGAACTCCACAGGCTCGGCGACCATGGCGTCGCGCAGCTTCGGGGTGAAGTCGGGGAAGAGACCGGGATCCGGCGCGGCCACGGTGCCCAGCGTGCGGATGCCGAGCCATTGTCCGACGAACTGCTCCGAAAGGGTCTTGGCCTTGGGGTCCGCGAGCATGCGTCGGACCTCGGATTCCAGGACCTCGGTCTTCAGCAGCCGGCCGGAGTCGGCGAGCGCGTCGAGACGGGTGTCGGGCATCGAGGACCAGAGGAAGTAGGAGAGCCGCGAAGCCAACGAATGGGCGTCGACCGGTCCCGGCGCGGCGCCCTCCGGGTCCGGCTCGATGCGGAAGAGGAACCGGGGCGAGACGAGGACGACCTTGGCAGCGGACTTGAAGGCGACTTCCTCGGAGGCGCCGGCCGCAAGGGTCTTCGCATGGATGCCCAGGAGGCGGTCGACGTCCGCGCGGGACGGGGGACGGCGCCAGGCGCGGCGGGCGAAGGCCTGGAGGTTGGCGCGGGTGGCGGACTTCGCGGAACGGAACAATCCCGGGACGACCGGAGTGAGCCGCTTCACGTCGGCGGCGGCGAGAACCTCATCGGCGGCCTCGAGGTACTTCTCCAGGAGGATGGGCGGGACGAAGAGGGTGTCGGCGTTGTTGTCGAATCCGCCGCCGCCGCCGCCGTCGGCGGGAAAATGGGCCGCGGGACGCAGGTCCACGCCGAGGAGGTCACGGACGGTGTTGTCGTACTCGGTGGCGCTCAGGCGCCGGACGACGGTGCGTCCGGGATCGAGCGGGAAGGCGCCGGGATCGGGGTTGTCGAGCAGGCGGGAAAGGGACTCGGTGATCCGCAGGCGTTCCTCCTGGGTGGGCTGCCGGGTGTTCTTGCCGTCGGGCGGCATCTGGCGTTCCTCGACCTGGCGGAGGGCGGTTTCCCAGAGCTTGGGATCGCGGTAGAGGGAGGCCGAGTTGGTGAACCGCGCGAGGTTCACGCCGCCCTTCGACTTCCGGTCGTTGTGGCAGTCGTTGCAGTACTGCTGGAGCAGCGGGTGGAGCTCCTTGGCGAAGTCGTCGGACCAACCCGCGCCGGTGGCGGCGAGGAAGACAAGGATCAGCTGGAGGAACCGGGAGGGCATCATGGGCTGGCAGGCTGGCGGACGCAGGAGTCTGGGCGCGGATTCACGCGGCCGCACCGGGAAATGCCGGCCAAGACCCCGCGCATTCGAGATTCCTGATCCGCGATTCCCGATTTTCGGCCGGTAGCCGCGGCCGCCAGGCTGCGGACTTTCCTTCATTCCCGTTTCGGGAGACGGAGACGGGCCTCACGCAAATCCGCCAAGGCGCACGACGGGGAGCCGGATCTGGGACTGGGAAAGCGACCCCCGTTCGGTTCACGGTTCCGCGCCGGGACTCCTGCCTCTTCCTCCTCGCTCCCCAGCGGCTTGGCGGCTTGGCGGCTTTGCGTGCCGATCCCTTCCGCCTTGCTCCGCATTCCCGGAAGGAACGGAGGATTTGCCAGCGGCTGGCGTCGCGGCAGGATCGCCGGCATGTCCATCCGTCTTCCGTCCTGGATCCTGGCCGCCGGGATCGTCGTCGTCGCCGGCTGCGGGACCCCGACCCCGGCCGGGACCGCCAACGCCACCACGAAGCCGTACCGCAGCGCGCCGACGGCGCTGGACCGGTATGTCGCCACACCGGATCCGGCCTACGCCTGGAAGACGGTGCTCACGACGGACCTGGGCAAGGCCACGGTGACGGTCATCGACATGACGTCACAGACCTGGCTGACAACCAACGAGGTGAACCGGACGGCCTGGAGGCACTGGCTGACGGTGGTGCGGCCGAAGGGGGCGACGAACCGGACGGGACTGCTCTTCATCACGGGCGGGGCGAACCGGGACGAGAAGCCGCCGAAGCCGAACGCGGAGCTGCTGCAGGTGGCGGTCGCCTCGGGGTCGGTGGTGGCGGAGCTGAAGATGGTGCCGAACCAGCCGTTGGTCTTCGGCAACGACGGCAAGGAGCGGGTCGAGGACGACCTGATCGCGTACACGTGGGACAAGTACCTGCGCACGGGCGACGAGCGTTGGCCGGCGCGGCTGCCGATGACGAAGTCCGCGGTGCGCGCGATGGACACGGTGACCGCGTTCACCTCGGGTGCGGAAGGTGGTTCGGCGCCGGTGGAGAAGTTCGTGGTGGCCGGGGGATCGAAGCGGGGTTGGACGACCTGGACGACCGCGGCGGTGGACCGGCGTGTGGTCGCCATCTGTCCGATCGTGATCGACCTGCTGAACATCGAGCCGTCGTTCGTGCACCACCATTCGGCGTACGGATTCTATGCGCCGGCGGTGGGGAACTACGTCGAGCAGGGCATCATGAACTGGCAGGGCACTCCGGAATACGCCGCCCTGATGAAGATCGAGGAGCCGTTCGAGTACCGGGAGCGACTCACGATGCCGAAGCTCATGCTCAACGCGTGCGGCGACCAGTTCTTCCTGCCGGACTCCTCGCAGTTCTACTTCGACCGGCTCGAGGGGCCGAAGTTCCTGCGCTACGTGCCGAACACGGACCATTCGATGCGCAACTCGGACGCCTACGAGACGATCGTGGCATGGCAGCACGCGGTCCTGAACGGGACCCCGTTCCCGCGGTTCGACTGGAAGGAGGAGGGACCGGCGACGCTGCGGGTGACGGTGCAGGACGCGCCGAAGGCGGTGAAGCTTTGGCAGGCCACGAATCCGAAGACGCGCGACTTCCGCCTGGAGACGTTGGGCGCGGTTTGGACCTCCAGCGACCTGAAGCCCGACGCATCGGGAGCGTACGTCGGCACGGTGACCACGCCTTCGGAGGGCTGGACCGCCTACATGGTGGAGCTGACCTACGACCTCGGGGCACCGGTGCCGCTGAAGCTCACGACCCCGGTCCGCGTGACCCCGGTCGCGCTGCCCCATGGACCCGGAAAGGTCGAGGTGAAGCCGAAGGGATTCCTCTCCGGCCGCGGCCGTTGAAGACCGAGGTGGGGTTGCACGGGAATTGACCCCATCCCGACGTGAGGCAACTTTTCTGCGGTGACATCGGATCGTAACCTCGCCTCTACCGTTCCCTGCGCGCTGTGCGCCAACGACCGGGTGGAGCTTGTCGGCGAGCAGGACCGCGACGGCCGCCCGTTGCGGGTGGTCCTCTGTCCGCGGTGCGGCCTCGTGTGGAACGATCCGAGGCCGGGTGCGGAGGAGTTGGCGGAATACTACCGGGAAGAGTACCGACGCGACTACAAGCAGACCGTCGAGCCACGCCCCAAGCACACCCTGCGTGCGGGGCGGGTGGCCGCGGCACGTTGCCGTGAGGTGGGCCGGCATCTGACGCCGGGAGCACGGGTGCTGGACCTCGGCGCCGGCGGAGGTGAGGTGGTCTATGTGCTGCGCCGGCTCGGCTTCGAGGCGCGGGGAATCGAACCCAACGAGGGCTACGCGCGCTTTGCCCGCGAACGTCTGGGCCTTCCGGTGGAATCCGGCTTCTGGCAACAGGCCCCGGTGCCGCCGGCCTCCGAGGATGCGGTGACGCTCTTCCATGTGCTGGAGCATCTGGACGACCCGGTCGGGGCGTTGTCGCTGGTGCGCGGTTGGCTGCGGAAGGACGGATTGCTGTGGATCGAGGTGCCCAACATCGCCGCGCGTTGCATCGCCCCGGCACATCGGTTCCACCGGGCCCACCTCTTCGGCTTCTCGCCGTCCACCTTGGCCGGCATCGGGAAACGCGCCGGCTACAGCGTCGAACGGATCTTCACCTCGCCCGACGGCGGCAATGTCACCGGCGTCTTCCGGCGCTCCGAGACGGTTTCCACCGGACCCTTCGAGGATCCGGAGGCCGTCGGGGAGGTGCGCCGTGTCCTGAAGGAACACACGCCCCTGCGCCACCTCTTCACGATCGCACCGTACCTGCGTCCCCTGCGGAAGGCCCTCCAGGCGGTGGGCGAGTTCACCGGGACCCGCGGGACACCGTCACCCCGGACCCTGCTGGAGCGGGCGTTGACACGCGAGGGACTCGCCACGGTCAAGGCCGGCGAGGTTCCGGGCGCCTGAAGCCCAGTCCGCCTGTCCGCTGGTCAAGCAGTCGGCGGCCCGGGCACTCTCTTCCAAGTCGTGACCGCACGTCCCCTCCAACTCCGGACGCTCTTGGTGCTCGGCCGCGCCTCGAACCTGCCCACGGTTTGGTCGAACGTGCTGGCCGCCTGGCTGCTCGCTGGAGGCACCGTGGGTCCGCGTCTGTGGTTGGCGATGCTGGGAGCCACGCTGGCCTACATCGGTGGGATGTACCTGAACGACGCCTTCGACGCGGAGTTCGACCGTGAGTTCCGTCGGGAGCGCCCGATCCCGTCCGGCGCGGTTTCCGAGCAACTGGTCTGGCGGGCCGGCGGTGCGATGCTGGCCGCGGGAACGCTCATCCTGGCGACCGGCGGATGGCTTTCCGCGGTGCTTTCGGCTGGCCTCGCGGTCTCGGTGGTCCTGTACGACTGGATCCACAAGCGGGTCACCTTCTCGCCGGTGTTGATGGCGGCCTGCCGCTTTTTCCTGTTCCTCGCCGTGGCGGCGGGCGGACCGGACGGGATCGGTGGCACGGTGCTGTGGACCGCCATCGCGCTCTCGGGCTGGATCGTGGGATTGAGCTACGTGGCCCGGAGGGAGAGCCGTCGCGGACCGGTGGCCTGGTGGCCTCTCGTCGCGCTCGCCCTGCCTTGGGTGCTGGCCGCACTCGTCAACGACGGACCTTGGCTGCCGAGGAGTCTGGCCTGGTCGGTGGTCCTCGGCCTCTGGACGGCCTGGTGCCTGCGCCACACCTTCGGAGACGGACCCAGGAACATCGGGCGGACGGTGTCCGGCCTGTTGGCGGCCATCTGCCTCACCGACCTGCTCGCCTTGGTCCCGAATCCGGGCCTCGCGCTGGTGTTCCTCGCCCTGTTCGCGCTGGCGCTGCTCGGACAACGGTTTGTCCCCGCGACCTGAGCGTCCGCATCGGTTCGGGGACCTTCGCACCCCGTGAAATCCCCACGCAACGGATCGGAACGCCAAGCCCCAAGGCCGCAGAGAAGGCGGAAGGGATACGCCGGTCTCCCGTGACCGGTCCGGACACCGACGGTTGATCTCCCCCTCTCGGGCTTCAGGTCTTTCTCCCAGCCCGCACCTTTGCGGCCCAACGCAGGGTCCTCCTGCGGAATCGGCGGTCTGTGAAGGGAGAGGGGACCGCAGCCTGGCGGCCGCGGCCACGGAGAATCATGAATCCCAAATCGGGAATCACGAATGCCCTCGCGGCTCAGACCAACCGGCTGAGCTCGATGGTGGAACGACGGAGCGACTCGGTCTCCGCGGACAGCTGGCCGGCGACATCCGCGGCATCCTTCGCGTTGGCGGCGTTGGTGGCGGTGACGCCC
>JAIXUV010000354.1 GCA_027483345.1 Verrucomicrobiales bacterium
CGCAAGCTACGCCAACTTCTACATCGCCAACGGTCTGGTGGTCGTCCCGACCTATCGCCATTCCAACGACCGCCGTGCGATCGAGATCCTGCAGTCGGTTTTCCCCAACCATCGGGTGGAAGGGTTGGATTCCACGGAGTTGATCTGGGGCTTGGGATCATTCCACTGCATCTCCCAGCAGGAACCGGCCGGAACCTGATCCGTAGCCAAGAAAAAACGGCCGCCGACGGGTGTCGTCGGCGGCCGTCCGGGATTGGAATCCCGAGGTAAGTGGGCGTCCGTTCGGCTACCAGGTCGCATCGGGCCAGAGTTGGGCGCCGAAGTCCTTCAGTTGCTGGATCACCTCCGGCGAATAGCCGAGGGATTCCGCTGAGCTGATCACACCGGCGTGACTCCGGATCCAAGGGGGAGCCGTCGGAGTTCCCGGCGTGTTGTCGTTGTCCAAGGGATCGATTTCACCCGTGACGTTGATGAAGTGGTCCCGGCCAAAGAAGGTCGTCCAATTGGAGGACTCCTCGACGAAAGCGCTGATCACCGAGTCCCGGAAGGTGGGATCGTAGGAACTCCACGATGCGTGGATCGGGGTACCGAAGATCCAGCCCAGACGCGGGCCTGCGCTGAAACCCGAGTAGGAGTTGCCGGGAGTGAATGGATCGCCGGTGCCGGCCTCCGCCGACTTCGCCATCAAGGTCAACAGAATCGCTTCCGAAGGAATTCCGTGGTTCCAAAGGTGGAAGGCCTGACCCATGAGGTAGGGCCAATCGATGGGGCTGGAGTCGTTTCGGCGATGGTTGGCGTCATTCAGCACCATCTGCAGCCAATACCATTGGAAGGAGCGGACGGCGAAGGTCATGGAAGTCGAATCCCGGAGCGAATGCTCGACTTGGCGGGACATCGAAAGCTGGGGAGCCGCTTGGAAGGCGGCGCCCGCCGTACCCGGCCAGGTCCGCGCAGCCGACTCGGGCCACGGGAACATGTATTTCCCGGAATCCTCCAGGTTCAATGTCTGAAGGGCATCCCAGGTCCGCACCAGCCGCCACTTCGCGAGACTGTACCGTGCGATCTGGAAGGTGGCGCTGTCCTCCGTGTCCCCTCCCATCGGGAACATGTGACTCGCCGCCCAGCCCTGGTAGGTTCCCCAGGCGTTCGCCATTTGGAGCTGGAACAACTCCTTGGAGGTGGTCCGAAGCGCCTTGAACGCCGCGTCCACAGGCAGGAAGGAATCCCCCCAATAGTCGAGCGGATGAACCTTCGGCAACCAAGTGTTCCAGTCGGGAAGCGGGATCTGGACCGGGAGTTCGCGCGCATTGATCGTCGCGGCGAAATTGAAGGACGGTGACCCACCGCCGAAGAGGGCGTTGAACGTCGCGGTTTCGTTCGGGCTGACCGCGGAAATGCCTCCACCAGCCGCCCAGTTTCCGATCGGCAGGGAATCCAGCCCCGCTTTCGGTTGGTAGGGCGGGTTCCATGGGCTCCCGACCCGGGCGGTGGCATGGGACTCGATGTAGACCGCAATCGCGGTCGCCCCGGCGGCATCGATTCCGTGGAACTTGGCCCGCTCCTGGATCGAACGGCTCGAATAGTTGAAATACTTCAGGTCGCGGCCGTCGGTTGCATGGCAGTCGGAGCACCTGGCCCGGATGCCGGATCCGTTCCAGGAGGCCAGCAGCGATCCTCCCGTCCACAGTTGTTGTCCCATCACCTTCTGGGCATCCACCGCGGCCTGGGAATAGCTTGGTGAGCGGACGGACGGAATCACCGACACGTACGGTTGGACCGGATCCGACATGGCCAGCAACAACTGTCCGTCGGCGTTCTTGAAGTTCAGATCCAGAACACGGAAGGCCGTCTCTGTGCTGTCGCTGCCGTTGAACCGGAAGGTGAAGGTGTTGCGGACGCCGGGATTGAAGACCACCTCAGGGACCGTGAAACTCAGGGTATCCAGCGGGCCCCCGATTCCGTTGAGCTTCGCGCCGATTCCCTCCAGGGAACAATGCTCGTTGGACAGGGGAATCCAAGGTCCGGAGTTCACCTGAACCGAAGCCATTCCAGGAGTGACGACACCATGCGTCCTCAGCCACAGCTTCGACGCCGAGGCCGGAACGACGAGACTGGTGGATACGGTGGCGCCAACCGTCCCGGTGACCTCGAGCACACGTCCGGCGAACGCGGCCATGGCAGACGCCCCGAACAGGAGCGCGGTGCCGAGCCGTCGGCTGATTGAGCTTCTATGCATAGTTCTGAAATCCTCCCTGATCATGGCTTTCCCAACCAGTCGCATGAACGGGTGATGGCTGCAGCGGAACCGTTTACTTGGTATCCCGATAGGGATTGCAGTTCGAGGGTGTCGCTTTTCGCGCTCCATTGAGCAACAGGAGACTGGCGTAGTCAACCATACCGGTCGTCAAGCGGGATCAGCGTGCGGCTGGAGGCGAGTCCTAGGGCAGGAGGGGAATTGGTTGGCTGCCGTCCCTTCCAAGTCTAGAGTCCGGAATGGCTGGGTCGCCCAAGAAACCTTCGAAAACCAAGGCTCTGTTGCTTGGTGTGGGTTTGGATTCCGATGGTCACCAACGGCTTACAACCGGGAAAAACTTCGCCCTTGTGGGAGGTTCCAAGGAGACCCACGAGGAAATGACCGAGAAGGTAGTCAAGATCAACGAGAAGCTGAAGGCCAAGGGCAAGGAGTTGCACGAGGTCAGCCGCGAGGAATTCGACGACATCGCCCATGACGTCGGGCTTCGTCGCAATCGGCCCGACCAGAACTAGAATCACCGGCCGGCGGGCAGTTGATCGTCCGGTCCAGACGATCCGTATGTCGGTGCGGACGATCCCCGGAGTTCCTCAACGAGGACCTCATTGGAACGGCCTTTGTTCCGGTGCCCTAGGTTGAAGCCCTACGACCGTTCCCGAAAGGTGTTGTGGCCAAGGGGAAAGAAGTGGCGAACCGTTTCCTCTGAAGTGTCGCCGCCATTCCGCTTCCGGCCTCAGCCAACCTGGCTTGTGTAGGCCGCGGCGCTCATCAGCGAATCCACCTCGGCGGGATTCGTGAGTCGGACGGTGAAAAAGCTGCCACCCTGGTAAGGATCGGAGTTCACCAAGGCCGGATTCTCTGCGGCAGCGGAATTGACGGCGATGATTTCACCGGAAACCGGGGAGTAGATGTCGCTCGCCGTCTTCACCGACTCCACAACGGCGCAGGCCTCGCCCGCCTTCACCGCCCGTCCCACCGCCGGGAGCTCCACGAAAACGATGTCGGTCAGCTCCTTTTGGGCGTGGTCGGTGATCCCGACGACGGCGGTGTCTCCAACCAGACGAACCCACTCATGGGACTTGGTGTATCTCAGGTCGGCCGGGACAAGCGAACTCATGTCCGTCCGATGTATCGAGGGAGAACTCGGGAGGCCAGAAGAAACCGGCAGGTGATCGAAAACTTGTCCGATTCCCGATGTGCCCAGCGGCTGGCGACCTTGGCTCTGCAGGTTCGTCACGTCCCTACGGAGTCGGGGCGACCGGTCAATCTTGAGAGTCACGACCGACCCATCCCGTCAACGCGGCTCGAAGCGAGGCGGCGGAAAGCGGCTTCAGGATCCAGGCATCCATCCCGGCCCCGGGGGGAAGGTCGGAATCGTCCGGCAGGGTGCCCGCGGTTGTCCCGAGGATTCCGACACGTCGGCTCGTGGCCGAGTCCCTTGGCAATTCCAGACGGAACATCCGAGCCACCTCGATCCCGTCGAGGTCCGGCATCGAAAGGTCCAGGAGAACGACGTCGAACCGGACCTGGATGGCCAGATAGAACGCCTCCATTCCCGAGGCCGCGATCTCCGTGGAATGGCCCAGGCTCCGAAGCAGCGCCGAGGCCACGATCCGGTTCACCGCCACGTCGTCCACGACCAGGACCCGAAGGCTCGGGCAGGCCGCCTCGGACGACGCGGGGGTGTCCATGGGGCCGGAAAATCAGCGGACCACTTCGTACGCGGCACCCTTGAGGTACTCGGTCTCCGGGATGCTCGGCAGCACCGGATGGTCGGGTGACTGGCTGTAGGTAGCGATGCGCCTCAGCAGACGGCGTTGGTCGAAGGCGGCGCTCAGGGCGACGTCCTCAAACAGCTTCGCATCGACGTGATGGGAGCAGCAGAAGGTGGCCAGGATGCCGCCCGGACGCAG
>JAIXUV010000059.1 GCA_027483345.1 Verrucomicrobiales bacterium
ACGCTGATCCTGGCCGCAAGAGGTGACGGCGGCGACGAAACGCCGACGGGTTTTGACGCGACCGAAGACAAGGGGTTGACCCGCTACGAACTCCGGAAGGCACCTCCCCAGGGCGGCGGCGCCAAGGCGGCCAATTGAGCCCACCTGCGGCGCACACCATCGGGCATCGCCGCGGAACGAGGTGCGATCAGGCCATTGGACGCCGATCGGACTCTACTCCTTCCATTCCGCGCTCCGTGCGCCTCCGCGTGAAACCCACCGGGCGAACGGAGGACCCCGTCCTCAGCGCCGCAGCTGCCGCGCGGCGGCGGTGCGGAGCCGTTCGTCGGGCGCCGACACCAGCTCGCCCAACAGGTTCGCGTCGGCTTGGTTGAAGGCTTCCTGCAGCCAAAGCGCCTCCAGCCGGGCCCGCGGGTCCTTCTGCTTCTTCAGCCACGGCCCGAGCGCGGCGAGGACCTCCTTCGATTCCCGCTGGCGCAGCACCACGCGGGACTGCTCCTGCTCCCAGCCGCTCTTCGACAACGTGCGGTCCAACAGCTGGGCCGTCGCCAAGCGGGTCAGGTCACGGCCTCCCTCGGGCTTCAACGCGCGGCCCTTCGCGGCCACACGCCAGATCCGGCCGTGCTCCTTGTCCCGGCGCGGGTCGCGGAAGTCCACCTCGCCGTGCTGGATGATCGGGTTGCTCCAGTCGGCGATGTACAACGCGCCGTCCGGCCCCTGACGCAGGTCGATCGGCCGGAACGTCACGTTCGTCGAACGCAACACGTCCGGCTGCTCCTTCGTCTGGTAGGTCGAGCCGACGTCCTGCAACGAAAAGCGGACGACCCGATGCGCCCGGAAGTCGCAGGTGATCACCTGTCCCTGCCAGTCCTCGGGCAGCGCCGGGCTGTGCACGACCTCGACGCTGCAGAACTTCGGGTAGTTGCCCGGGCTGATGCTCTCCGCCTCGCGACGCATGTCGGAGTAGGTGAAGTAGGTGGCCCCCTCCATCGCGTGGTACACGCCCTTGAAGCCCGCGCCGTCGGTGAAGAACGAGTTGCCGTACTGGTCCCAATGGTGGCCCCACGGATTGCAGCCGCCCTTCGTGAACACCTCCAGCTCCCAGGTCTCCGGATGGAACCGCCAGATGCCCGCCGAGTTCAGCCGCCGCACGCCGTGCGGGGTCTCGATGTGGGTGTGGGTGTAGATCGACTGGTTGAAGTAGAGGTGCCCATCGAAGCCCCAACGCAGGGTGTGCAGGTTGTGGTGCGTGTCCTCGGTGCCGAAGCTCGACAGGACGATCGTGCGGCGGTCGGCCTTGCCGTCGCCGTCCGTGTCCTCGAGGTGCAGCAGCAGCGTGCTCGCCGCGACGTAGCAGCCGCCCTTGCCGTCCGGCACCACGCCGGTGGGGATGAGCAGGCCGTCGGCGAAGACCGTGTGCTTGTCGGCCTTGCCGTCGCCGTCGGTGTCTTCGAGCACGATCACCGCGTCCGCCGCCACGCCGCCCGGGGCGATCTGCGGATACGTCCGCGAACTGGCCACCCACAGGCGTCCCTTCGGATCCCAGTTCATCTGGATCGGCTTGAAGAGGTCCGGGTTCTCCGCCCACAGCGAGGCCTCGAGCCCCTCGCCCACCTGGAAGGTAGGCACGGGCTGGTCGGTCACGGGATGCGACGGCGCCGCGTCCTTGCCGGCCAGGGCCTTCACCTCGGCGACGACCGTGGCGTCGGCGTTCCGGACGTCGCGGATGCGGGCGATCTTGGCGTCCCACGCCTCGACCATCGGATCGAACCTCGGGATTTCGACCGCGTTCTGTCCCTGCTCGTGTTTGCGGAAGCCGAAGAGGTAGGTCCAGTTGGCCGGACGCCAGCGGTGGAAGAACAGCTCGTTCTTCCGGCGGATCGCACCGCGCAACACCTCGAGGTCGGCCGTCGGATTCCCCTTCGCACCGACGAACGGCTCGGCGAGCCGCTCGGCCAGCATGCGGTATCCGGTCTCGTTGAGGAGCACCGCATGGTCGTAGGTCGCCATGCGCAACATCCCGATGCGCCGGGTGGCCTCGGTGACGTCCAGGACGGCGGCACCGCGTTCGTCGGCGAAGGACCGCATCTCCGCGGCGACCGCCTTCACCGAGGCCTCGACCTCGGCCTTCGGAGCGCCCTGCGGGAACACCGGGGTCAGCAGAACCAGCCGCACGGGAAAGCCGGAGACCTCGTCGAGGACCGCGGAGAGACGGCCGAGATCGCGTCGGAAGGCGGCGAGATGGGCCGCGCGGCCGGCGGCGTCGGAAACATCCGCCAACTCGAGCGCCTCGGTCATGCCGTGGCTGAGGAGGGCCACGGTGGGCTTCACCAGGCCGACCTGCTCCTTCACCCGCTTCAGCCAGTCGGCGTCCGACCTGTTCCAGTCGAAGCTGGCGCGCGAACGCCCGGTGAGCGTGTCGGCGGACCACGAGAGGTTCCGGAAGGTGAGCTGCCGGTCGGCCAAGGCCGCGGTCAGCCGCGTCTCGATGTGGCCGTAGTCCACCTCGCGTTCGAAGAAGGTGTCGCCGATGAGCAGCACGCGGTCGCCGTCCCGCAGCTCGGGCTTCGCCTCGGCCGCGACGACGCGGCCGCCCAACACCAGGGCCATGGCGGCCCAGACGCAACGGATCCGGAGGAACATGGCGAACATCGTGGTCCGGTCCACCTCGGTCGGGAAAGGTAGAAGTGGGGATGGCGGGACGGCCTTGTCCACCTTCACGCTTTCCAAGGTGTCCGGGGAGCCTAGCGTGGTTTCCCAGCCATGATCCTCTACCTCCTGTTGCTGGTCGCCGTCGTCGTGATCGGGTTGGTCGCCTACATCGCCACCCGACCCGCGGAATTCCAGATCGTCCGCACCGCCACCCTGCCGGCCTCGCCGGAGAAGGTCTTCGCACAGGTCGAGGACTTCCGGCTCTGGGACGCTTGGTCGCCCTGGGCCCGCATCGATCCGAAGTGCATCTTCGAATACTCCGGCGCGGAACGCGGCGTCGGAGCGCATTTCACCTGGTCCGGCAACAACCAGGTCGGATCCGGCGCCATGACCCTCCGCGAGTGCGATTCCCCGCGCCGGATCCTCATCGACCTCGTGTTCACCCGCCCCATGCAGGCGAAGAACCTCACCGAGTTCACCTTCTTCCCCGAGGGCCGCGGCACGCGGGTGAACTGGAAGATGACCGGCAGGAACAATTTCATGGCCAAGGCCTTCAACGTGTTCGTGAACGTCGACCGGATGGTCGGCGGACAGTTCGAGCAGGGCCTCGCGAACCTCGGATCGGTCGTCTCCGGCGGAACCCGGATCCACTGAACCAGCCGAAGGGTGCGAGCCGGGACCTCACGCCGAACCATGGCCGTGACACCGGGGCCAGGGATTTGAGGTCGCTGACGGGATCTGCGCGTTGTGCGAGCCGATTTGCGCGGCCCCCCAACCAGGCCGAACCCCGATCCCATCCGGCTTTCTCCACAAACCGGGCTTTCCGCCGCCGGTAGCCGGAGGTCCATCCAGCACCTCCCCGCCCCTTCAACGCTTCAACGCTTCTTCATCCCCTGATCCGTTCGCCCACCCTCAGGCCACCACCGCGCGGATCACCTCGCCGTGGACGTCGGTCAGGCGGAAGTCGCGGCCGCCGAAGCGGTAGGTCAGGCGCTCGTGGTCCATGCCAAGCAGGTGCAGCACGGTCGCCCAGAGGTCGTAGGTGTTGCAGACGTCCTGCACCGCGTAGTAGCCGAGGTCGTCGGTGGCCCCGTGGACCGTCCCACCCCGGACGCCGCCACCGGCCATCCACACGCTGAAGCCGAAGGGATTGTGGTCCCGGCCGCTCGCCCCCTGTGAGAAGGGCGTCCGGCCGAACTCACCGCTGAACAGGATCAGGGTGTCGTCGAGCAGGCCGCGGGCGCGCAGATCCTGGATCAGGCCGGCCAACGGCTGGTCCACCTGGCGCGCCATGGAGCCGTGTCCTTCCAGGATCTGACCGTGCTGATCCCACGGATTGCCGGGACCACCGGCGCCGATGCCGGAGGAGATGCAGCTCAGCTCCACGAAGCGGACTCCCCGTTCGATCAGGCGCCGGGCCACGAGGCACTGGCGTCCGTAGGCCGCGGTCGCCGCGTCGCCGGACTCGAGCCCGTATAGCCGCTTCGTCGCCGCGGTCTCGCCCGCCAGGTCGCACAGCTCGGGCACGGCGGTCTGCATGCGGTAGGCGGTCTCGTAGTTGCGGATCGCGGCCTCGACCTGCGGATCCGAGGCGGCCGGGAAACGGCCGTCCGCCTCGCGGAGGAACTCGAGCCGGCGCCGCTGCAGGGAATCGGCCTCGGCCGGCCGGATGTTGGCGAGGGCCGGGTCGCGGTCCACCTGGAGGACGGACGCCTGGTGCTCGGCCGGAAGGTAGCCGCTGCTGAACACGCCGACGCCGCCGTGCGGAACGACCGCCCCGCCGCTCTGCAACACGACGAAACCGGGGAGATTGCGGTTGCCGGACCCGAGTCCATAGGCGGTCCACGCACCCGCGCTCGGATGCCCGGTGAACGGGAATCCGGTGTGCATCATATAGTTCCCCTGCGCGTGCTCGTTGACCTTCGTGGTCATCGAACGGATCACCGCCAGCTCGTCCGCCTGCGCCGCGATGTGCGGGAAGAGGGTCGTCATCTCCAGGCCGCTGCGGCCCCAGCGACGCGTCTCCCAGGGGCTTCCCATGATGTTCCCGTTGTCGTTGAACATCGTGGGCTTCACCGGCACGGGCATGGGCTGGCCATGACGGCGACGCAGCTCGGGCTTGGGATCGAAGGAGTCGAGGTGCGACACGCCGCCGCTCATGTAGGCGAAGACCACGTGCTTCGCCCGCGGACGGAAATGGGCGGGTCCCGGGAAGGTCGGCCGGTCGTCGGCCAGCAACGAGGACAGGGCGACCGAACCAAAGCCGAGGGAACACCGCCGGAGCATCTCCCGGCGCGAGCAGGCGGCGGAGAGGGACGGCGAGGCGGATGGGGAACCCGGGTTCATGGGATCAGCGGAGGAACAGGAACTCCTTCAGGTTGAACAGCGCCTGCGCGTAGTCGCGCCATGCCGCCGCGTCCGCATCGGCACCGGAACCGTGCAGGCGCCGGAGATCGGCGACGTAGGCCTCGGCGGCGGCGAGTTCCGCGTCCGACGGCGGACGTGCGAACGCCTCGGCATGGAAACGCCGGATGCGTCCCGCCGCGGTGGACTCGCCCCGGGTCACCACCTCCGCCCAGCGGGCGGCCTGGGCGACCACGAACGGATCGTTGAGCAACGCGAGGGATTGCGCGGGGACGTTGGTCACCTCGCGCTGGCCCAAGGTGGTGAAGGGCCGCGGCTGGTCGAAGGTCTCCAGGAACGGGCTCAGGAAGTTCCGCCTCACGGTCAGGTACAGGCTGCGACGCGTCTGCCGGTCCACCGGCGCCAAGGCGTCCGAACCCGCGCCAAACTGGGTCAGGTCGAGCCGGCGTCCCAGTGCCAGCAGCGCATCACGGAGCATCTCCGCCTCCAGGCGACGCACCCGGGCGTGGGTGAGCAGCGTGTTCGCGGGATCCTTCTGCGCCGAATCCGACGGCGGTTCCGAGGAGAGCCGGAAGGCCCGCGACAACATCAGCTCGCGCAGCATCGCCTTCGTCGACCAGCGCTCCGCGACCAGGCGGCGGGCCAGCCAGTCGAGCAGCTCGGGATGGGTGGGCGTCTCGCCGAGCCGGCCGAAGTTGTCGAGGGTGCCGACGAGTCCGCGACCGAAGACGTGGTACCAGATCCGGTTCGCCATCACGCGCGCCGTGAGCGGGTTCGACGGCGCGGTGAGGTCCTCGGCCAATTCCAGCCGACCGCTCCGTTCGGTCCGGTAGGGACGCGTGGACACCAGCCGCAGGTAGCCGCGCGGGACCGTCGCCTGGGGTTTGCGCGGATCCCCGCGAGAGTACAGCGGGGAATCGGCGGCATCCGCCTCCACCACGCCCGGCACTCGCCGCGGCACCGGGATCTCCGACTCGAGCCGCCGATACTCCGCGAGCGTCGGCAGCACCTCGGGCAGGTCGTTGGTCGTGGACGGAAGGAGTCCCGCCCGGACGAAGGAGTCGAGGAACAGCCGTTGGTCCTCGGAGGGATTCCTGGAGCGCCACGCGGCGACCGCGGATTTCAGCCGGCTCCGCAGCCGCCCTCCCCATTCGGCCAATGAGGCCGGCGGCGCTGCGGAGTCCCACCACGGTTCCCCGGGGTCCGCCGACTCGGGCGCGGCGCCCGCGTCATGGAAGACCACCTCCATCACGCCGAAGAACGAGCGTCCGCCCGGGCCCGCCGGCGAGCGGTCTCGCGAGGTCACGTCGTCTGCGGTCGCGAACTCCAGGTAGGCGGTCGAGCCCTTGCGGTAGGCAGTGTCGAGCCGGATCCAGGTCGGAGCGTCGGAATCGATGTTGGACTGCGGGAAGATGTTCCCCTGTCCGATCGGATAGAGATCAGGAATGAGCCGTACCCGCGCGCCCTTGCCGCCGACGACGCGGACGCTGATGCGGTCGGTCTCCACGCGGAACCGGGGCGATGCGAACACCCCGTTGTGCTTCTGCGAAAGGCGGTGGCTGTGGACGCCCGCAGGAAGCAGTCCGGCGAGGATGCGTTCCCCGACGGGTTCCACGGCGAAGCCGCCGCCCACCGGGATCGATTCCGGCGGGTTGGCCCCGTACCGGAACCAGCCTTGGAATCCGCCGCCGGAGAAATCCCACGCCGGCTTCAAAGGGCCGTTTCGTCGGGCCAAACGTTCCCCCCGGATTCCCTCCCGGCGTTTCACGTGCGCTTTCCAGGCCGAGGCGAACCCGTCGCCCTCAAGGTCGGCGAACCGTCGGAGATCGGAGAGCGGATGCCCTTCCTGGGCGACGACACGATCCAGCGCCGCCTGCCAGCGGTTGCGCTCGGCGAGGCGCGTCGGGAAGTCGGGGAAACGGCGTTCCAATTCCAAACGACGGTTGGCCAGTTCCGCCTCGACCGAGGCGAGTTCCGCCGCCTGCGCCGGCGTCAACGCCGCCACGATCCGCTCGCGGCTGACCTGCCCCGGACCTGAGAGATAACCGGCGCGGATCTCCTCCGCGGTGAGGGCTCGGTCGAAGAGGCGTGCCTCGTCGATCGCCCCGGAAAGGAAGGCGTTCGAGCCGCCCGTGTGGCGGCGTCCCAGGAGCACCCGCGCCCCGCCCGCCGCGAAGCGCTTCGGCGACCCCGGCTTGCGTGGTTCGCCGTAGGGCTCGCCGTTCCGGTAGAGGACGACGGTGCCGTCCTGACGGTAGACCACCGCGGCGTGGATGCGCTCGCCCGGCGCGGCGGTCTCGGCAGGACCTCCCGCGGACCGGGTGCGCGCGAAGCCGTCGCTTCCGGCCAGCCAATGCCGGGCCTCCTGCTCGCCGAACACGAGCGCGTCGAATTCTCCGCCGCCCGACGTCTCCACCGTGACCACACCGCCGCCGCGTTGCGTCAGGTCGGCCAGGAACACCCAGGCTTCGAGGGTCTTCTCGCCGAGTGCCGTCGCCAGCGGAGGCGTCTGCAGGAAGGCCGATCGGCCGTCGAGCACCAAGCGGCCGTCGAGTACCTTCGCGCCGCCTTCGAGGGAACCATGCAGGTTGCCGACGGCATCGCGGGCGTCGGTGTCGAAGGACCAGGCCGCGATCGGCTTGGGTCCGGCCACGACGGCCTCCTTGCGCACCGACTCTCCGCCCCGTTGCAGGGCGGCCGCACGGCCAAGGGACTCGAGTCGGGCGACTTCGGTTTCGAGCCGCCGGATCTCCGCCTGGATCCCGGATCCCGGAAGCGCGGTCCGGGCCGCGGCACCGGCGTCCACGGGCGCCATCAGGCGGTCGATCAGCGGGTCCACCGCCCGATCCCAGGCCTCGCCGAGGTTCCCACGCAGGAGGGTCCTCAGGCTTTCCAGTCGATCGCGATGGACCGTGAGGCGCTCCGGAAGGTCGATGGTGAGCCGGGTGGAACGGACGCTGGCGAAGACGCCCTGGAGCGCGGCGTAGTCCCGGTCGCTGATGGGGTCGAACTTGTGGCTGTGGCACCGCGCACAGGACGTGGTGAGCCCCTGGAACGCCTTCGACACAACGTCGATCTGGCTGTCGAGGGTCTTCATCTGCTCGTCCAGGGTGTCGACCGGGTTGAAGCCGTGTTCAACCAGTCGGAAGTGGGCGAGACCGATGATGGATTCGTCGACGCCTTCGGCCGCGTTCCTGCGCGGTGTTTCCAGGAGGTCGCCGGCGACGTGTTCGCGGATGAGCCGGTCGAGCGGGACGTCGGCGTTGAAGGCGCGGACCAGGTAGTCGCGGTAACGCCAGGCGTCGGGGATGTCCGGATCGCCTTCGCTGCCGTGGGTCTCGGCGAAACGCATGAGGTCCATCCAATGGCGTGCCCAGGTCTCGCCGAACTGGGGCGAGCCGAGCAGGCGGTCGACCACCTTGGCCCAGGCCCCGGGCTCGGTGTCGCCCACGAACGCCTCCACCTCCTGCGGCGTGGGAGGAAGTCCAGTCAGGAGGAACGTCGCACGACGCAGCAGCGTCCGACGGTCGGCATCGCCGCTCGGACGAAGGCCACGCGCCTCCATGGCGGCGAGGAGGAAGCGGTCCACGGCCCCGGACGGCCATGCGGCATCGCCGACCTGGGGAACGGGCGGATCGGCGATGGGACGGAAGCTCCACCAGTCGCGGCGGGTGGCGAATGTGGACTCCCAGTTGGACGCGCCAGCCGCGGTTCCAGCAGCCGGGGGCTGGTCCCTCGGATCCTCGGCACCGGCGTCGATCCAGGCGGCGAGGTCCGCGATGGCGGCATCCGGCACCCGTGGCCGGTCCTTCGGCATCGGCTCGACCCCGGCGTCATGGCGCACCGATCGGACCAGCAGGCTCTCTGCGGATTTGCCGGGGACCACCGCGGGACCGCCCTTCCCGCCCCGACGAAGGCCGTCGCGGAAGTCCACCCGCAGACCGCCCTTCTGCTTTTCAGGCCCATGGCATTCCACACACTCGGAGTGCAGCAGCGGACGGATGCGTTGCTCGAAGAAGTCAGGGCCGGCGGTGGCGGTGGCGGCCCTGGCCGACGTCGATGCCGCACCGGCGAGCAGGATGCCGACGACGGCGCCGATCCCGGTGTTGCGGAACCTCGACTTCGGCTTCGTGGAGACCTGTGGCTTCAACCGGGAAAACTCCCGGGCTTCCGTCGTGGAAACGGCCCGGGGATTCCGTTGAGTACCGGAGCGCGGCCCGGGGTGTCAGCCCGAAACGCCGTGGGCCGGCAGATATGGGGCGGCCGGCCTGACGCGGTCCGGCGAAAACGGCGCAGTCGCTCCTTTGCGCTGGTTCGTGAGGTCCCTTCCCGCTTCCCCGGAACCCATCCGGTTCAGGCGGCGAAGGAACGGGCCCTTGCGACCTGCTCCGCGAGACGGATGGCGGCCTCCATGCTGGAGAGATCCGCCAACCCCTGCCCGGCGATGTCGTAGGCGGTGCCATGGTCGGGCGAGGTGCGGACGAACGGGAGCCCCAGCGTCCAGTTCACCCCGTTGTCGAACGCGACCATCTTCAGGGGCGCGAGACCCTGGTCGTGGTACATGGCGACCACCGCGTCGTA